>NZ_QEQT01000092.1:181041-238817 GCF_003311655.1 Prauserella sp. PE36
GGGGGGGGGGGAGGCACGACTTGATGACCGGTCAGGAGCACGCTCGGCACACGGCGGCGCTGTCGCGGCTGGTGTTGTCCGGCTGGCGCGGCACGCCAGTGGGTGACCCGACCGAGCCAGCCGCGCTGGTCTACGTCCACGAGCGGGGCGGCGTCTCCGACGCCGTGGTGGTGCAGGGCTGTGACGAGGCCGTGGCCACCCGCGAAGTGCTGGGCCGCACCGTGCGCGCGGTGGACGGCCCGGCGGCCGAGGTCGTGCACGAGGTCCTGTCGTGGTAACCGGGTCCGTCGTCATCGGTGCCGTCGCTGTGTTGATGACGGCGTGGTGGTGGTTCACGGGTCACACCTACGGCGGCGCCCGTTTCGCGGCCTGGCGCCTCAACCGCCGCGACCGGCGTCACCCACACCGTTGAGCACACTCTATGGAGGTCGATTCACAAATGGCATCTCACGAGGAAACCCTGGCGCATCTCCAGCAGAGCGCGGACAACTGCCTCAACATCCACGGCGCTATCCAGAACGCCGTCCAGTTGTCCTCGGACTTGCTCGGCTCCTTGCAAGCCAGTCTGGGCAACTTCACCGCCTACACCGAGGTCGCCGGGTACTGCCAGTCGGTGTTGTCGCAATTGGAGGCCTCGGCGCAGGCGATGGAGCAGACCAAGCACGCCATTGACGGCCTGATGGCCCGATTTCACGGCGCCTAGCGGTGGCCCGGCGCCGACATCCCGCAGCGCGGCCGCCGCGGCCGCCCGGCCGCCCGTGCGGTCCCCGCACGGTGACCGCTACCCAGCGGGGGCCGCGTGGGGTGCGCACCTCATGGAGCGCTACTCACCACCGGGCAGCGGCGTGCCCGTGCGGGGGTTGGCGCGGGCGGCCGGACAGGACGCCACGGTGGAGTTCCGGCCGGGGCAGGAATACTGGGCAGCGAAAGCGACCGAGCGGGCGAAGGCGATCGGTGCACCGGCCGCGTTTTGGGAGGCGAACGTGACGCATCACGTCGAGTTCGAGACGGCCGTCTGGATGATCGAGTCCGGGCACCGCGAAGCCGAGGTGATCGTGAACCGGACGCCCTGCGGCTACCGCAGGGACCTGGAACCGTACCGGCACGCTGGTTGCCACCAGTTCCTCCAGGGCTTCCTACCCCAGGGGCACACCCTGCACGTCTACGGCACCGACGACCACGGCACGAAGACGTTCATCGCCAGCTACGAAGGGCAGAACCCCCAATGAAGGTCACCGAGACCGCCGAGGCGATCAAGACGCTGCGCGACCACGCCGCCGACCCGACCGCCGCGAGGCACAAGCTGCTCGTGCTGGAACGGGCGGACTGGACGACCGAGGACGACGTGTGGGGCACCCAGTCCGGTCCGAACCTGCACGTCTACGCCGGTCCCAACGTCGGCTTCCTCATCTGGGAGGGCCGCGACGACACCTTCATCACCACCGGCGGTACGAACATCGCGCCCGTCGAGTACGCCGTGGACGAATGGAAGACCCGCGCGTTCCCCGAGCGGATCGAGCTGCCGGTCGCCGAACTTGCCGAGGCGATGACCCGGTTCGCGCGCGAAGGTGAGCGGCCGGCCAATGTCGGATGGAAGCCACACGATCCGTCCGGACGCTAGGACCGCCTCCGTCGCGCTTGGCGGCGCCGCATTTTGCACCGCCCCGCCCTCATGACTGGCGCTCCCGGCTGACCGTCAGCCCGGCAATGAGGGCAACGAGCGCGGCACCGATGAGGAGGTAGGTGAACTCCTGCGGCGTCGAGAGAGCGCTGCTGCGCAGCGCCGGGTAGTCCAGGAACCCGGAAGGCGGGTCCGTGCGACTGAAAACGCTGCCGCATGGCATCCCTTGGGCGTCGTGATCAGCGTTGCCGATGGTCACGCCCACGATCCCGAGCACCACGGCCAGCGAGCAGCACTCTCCGCCTGCCGATGTAGTAGGGCATCCGGGTCCGTGGAATCCATCCGTCCGGCGCTCGACATGCCAACCGTCAGCGTCGCCATCTCGACGCGCGGCTTGCTCGTCGGCAGTGCCCGTGGCTCGTCCTCGCCGCCACAACCCACGAGGGCCGCGCCCGCCGATAGCAGCGCTGCGGCAACTGCTGCTCGCATCGTGGTTCCTCCGCTGCCGCACTGCAGCGATCAGCGTGCGGTGAGGGGACGCCCGACGATCCACCGCTAGTCGAATAGTTCAGCGCTTGCTGTCATATCAGCAACGGCTGTACTGTTCGCCCCATGCTGACGTGTGAGACCCGCGGTGCGGCGCTGGCCCGGCTGGGCCGCGCGCTGGCGGACCCGACCCGCTGCCGCATCCTGGTCGCCCTGCTGGACGGCGTGAGCTACCCCGGAAAGCTCGCCGAGTCACTGGGGCTGTCCCGCTCGAACGTGTCCAACCACCTGGCCTGCCTGCGCGGCTGCGGCCTGGTGGTGGCGGCCTACGAGGGCCGTCAGGTCCGCTACGAGCTGGCCGACCCGCACCTCGCGCGAGCACTGGGCGAGCTGGTGCACGTGGTGCTTGCCGTGGACACCGACAAGCCGTGCCTGGACGACGCCGAGCAGCCGGAGCCCGCATCGGGGGCGGCACGATGAGCGAGCCGCGCGAGCTGTCGCCGTCCCCGGCCGGAGTGGAGAGCTGCGGGGACACCTGTTGCGCCGAGGAGCCCGTGGCCACCGTGGTGTCGCCGGAGCGGCGGGCGGTTCTGTCGCGCCGGGTCCGGTGGTTCGTGGCCGCCACGATCACCTACAACGTCATCGAGGCGGTCGTCGCGATCACGGCCGGCACGGTGGCGTCGTCGACCGCGCTGATCGCCTTCGGCCTGGACTCGGTGATCGAGGTCGCGTCGGCGGCAGCCGTGGCCTGGCAGTTCTCCGGCAGTGACCCCGAGGCCCGCGAGCGCGCCGCGCTGAGGGTGATCGCGGTGTCGTTCTTCGCGCTCGCCACGTACGTCACGGTCGAGTCGGTGCGCGGGCTCCTCGGCGCGGACCCGGCCGAGCACTCCACGGTCGGGATCGTGCTGGCGACCGTGTCGCTGCTGATCATGCCGTTCCTGTCCTACGCCCAACGCAGGGCGGGCCGGGAGCTCGGCTCCGCGAGCGCCGTCGCCGACTCCAAGCAGACCCTGCTGTGCACCTACCTGTCCGGCGTGCTGCTGCTCGGGCTGCTCCTCAACAGCCTGCTCGGCTGGTCGTGGGCCGACCCGGTCGTCGCACTCGTGATCGCCGCCGTCGCGGTCAAGGAGGGCCGCGACGCCTGGCGCGGCCAACACTGCTGCTGAGCCGGTCCGGCGTCACGCCCGTCCTCGACCGGGGTGGTCGAGGGCGGGGGCGCGGCGGAAACGCATCCTCTTGCCGTCCGGCCGCCGAACTGGAACCGTGCAGGCAACCTCACCACCGGAGGCGGCGGATGGCTGAAGAGCGCACTCGAGCGACAGCGGCCGGGGTCTACGACTGGTGTCTCGGCGGTCACCACCATCTGCCATGCGACGCCGAGGCCGCCATCGCCGCGCAGCGAGCGTTCCCGCTCACCACCCGCACCGCGCGGTACAACCGGGACTTCCTGCAACGCGTGGTGCACTGGCTGGCCAAGCAGGGCGTGAGGCAGTACCTCGACATCGGGTCCGGCTATCCCACCGCGGGCAACGTCCACGAGATCGCGCAGGCCAGCCGGCCCGACAGCCGCGTGGTGTACGTCGACATCGATCCCGACACCGTCGCCGTCAGCAACGACATCCTGGCCGACGACCCGTGCTCCCTCTGCATCCAGGGCGACATCAGCGACCCCGACGCCGTGCTCGGCCATCCGGGGACGGGGCTGCTGGACTTCACCGAGCCCGTCGGGCTGCTGCTGGTCTCCGTGCTGCCGTTCGTGGAAGGAGACGTCGGACCCTTGCTGCGCCGCTACATCGGCGCACTCGCCCCGGGCAGCCACGTCGCGATCAGCCACATCACCGCGCCGGAGGGCGAGCACGCGCGCCTCAGGCTGGAGGCCGCGGAGCGCCAGTACAACACCAAGGTCCAGCAGCGGGTCAACGTCCGCGGCCGCGACGAGATCACCGCCCTGTTCGACGGCACAGAGCTCGTGCCGCCCGGCCTGGTCCGCGCCACGCACTGGCACCCGCCCCGGCCCGGCTACGTACCCGCTGACGACGACGAGGCCAGCGGCGTGCTCCTCGGCGGCGTCGGCCGCGTGCCCTGAGCTCAGCGGTCCCACGTCACCGGCAGCCGGTGCACACCATGGATGTTCGCGTTGCCCCGCATCGGCACCTCGGCCGGATCCACCGCGAGCCGCAACGTCGGGAACCGCTCCGCCAGTGCCGGGAACGCGACCCGCAGTTCCACCCGCGCCAGCTGCTGGCCGAGACACTGGTGCGCGCCGTGCCCGAACGCCAGGTGACCGCTCGCCTGCCTGCGCACGTCCAGCACGTCCGGGTCGGGGAACCGCGACGGGTCCCGGTCGGCCGCCTGCAGCGCCAGCGTGACCGACTCCCCCGCCCTGATCGTCTCGCCGGCGAGCTCCACGTCCTCCAGCGCGGCCCGTACCCCGGTGTGTCCGACCGTCAGGTACCGCAGGAGCTCCTCGACGGCGCGCTCGGGATCGTCGCGCAGCGCGGCGAACTGCGCCGGCTCGCACAGCAACGCGAACGTGCCGAGTGCGAGCATGCTCGCGGTGGTGTCGAGGCCCGCGCCGAGCAGGAACACGCCGATCCCGGCCAGTTCCCCGTCGGTGAGGTCGCTGCGGGTCAGGTCGCTCAGCACGTCGTCGGTGGGCGTGACCTGCTTGGCGATCACCAGCTCGTGCAGGTAGCCGTACAGGTCGTTGATCGCGGCGCCCTTCTCCTCGGCCGAGGAGTCCATGCTCACCAGCGTGGCGGTGTGCCGCTGGAAGAGCTCGTGGTCGGCGTAGGGCACTCCGAGCAGCTCGCAGATCAGCAGCGCGGGGACCGGCTGCGCGGACATCGCCACCAGATCCGCGGGCGGGCCGTGCTCGGCCAGCACGTCCAGCTGCCGCGCGGTCACCTCCTCCACCCGTGCGGTGAGCAGCCGCATGCGGCGCACGGTGAACCTGCCTGCCAGCAGCTTGCGGTAGCGCGTGTGTTCGGGCGGGTCGATACCGGTGAGGTCGCCGAGCGGCGCGGTGAACCCGTCCGGAATCTCCTGCTCGGGGAACGGGAAGTGCATCAGCTCGTAGCGTGAGCTGAACCGCGGGTCGGCGAGCACCGCGCGGACCACGTCGTAGCCGGTGGCGAGCCAGCCTTCGTGACCGTCCGGGTAGGACATCCGGCGCAGTGGGCGCTCGGCGCGCAACCCGGCGAGCTCGGCCGGTGGGTTGAAGGGCCGGCCCGCGGGTCTGGCGGTGGGCAGCGTCGTCGGCTCCTGCATGGTGTGCTCCTGACGTCGTCGGCGGGTCAGCGCCCGGCCCTGCGGTGGAACAGCGACTTCGCCCAGATGTAGCCGCCCAGCGCGATCGCGAGCGACCAGCCGACGGCCAGCGCGGCGCTGCCGCCGTCCACCGGGGTGCCGAGCAGGAGTGCGCGCAGCGTGTCGATCACCGGGGTGAAGGGCTGGTAGTCGGCGAACACGCGGAGCCAGGCCGGCATTGAGTCGGTGGGCACGAACCCGCTGCCGAGGAACGGCAGCAGCGTCAGCACCATGGGCAGGTTGCTCGCCGTCTCGACGCTCTTCGACACCAGGCCGAGCGCGACCGACAGCCACGTCAGCGCCACGGTGAACAGCACGATCAGCCCAGCCGCGGCGAGCCAGCCGCCCACGTCCGCCGAGGGCCGGAACCCGGCCGCCATGGCGACGGCCAGCACCACGACGAGCCCCACCGCGGTCTGGATCAGCGTGCCCAGCACGTGTCCGGTGAGCACCGAGGCGCGGCTGATCGCCATCGTCCGGAACCGCGCCATGATGCCCTCCGTCGCGTCCATCGCGACCGAGACCGCGGTGCCGAGCGCGACGCTGGCGACGGTGATCGTCAGGATGCCGGGCACCACGAACGCGAGGTAGTCCGCGCGCCCACCGCTCGGGCCGAGCCCGGCGCCCAGCGTGCCGCCGAAGACATAGACGAACAGCAGCAGGAAGAGGATCGGCTGCCCCAGCAGCATGAGGGTCATCGACGGATAGCGCAGCATGCGGCGCAGGCTGCGGCGCAGCATCGTGACGGAGTCACGGGCGGGCAGGGCGAGCGTGGTCACGAGGCGGCCTCCTTGGCCGGTTCGGGGGCGGTGGCGTGCCCGGTGAGGATGAGGAAGACGTCGTCGAGGTCGGGGGTGTGCACGGTCAGCTCCGCGACGTCGACGGCGGCGTGGTCGAGGCGGTCCAGCACGGCGCGCAGGGCGCCGACGCTGCCGTCGGTGGGCACCTGGAGCGTGAGCGACTCCTCGTCACGAACGGGCTCGCCGAGTGCCGAGGCCGCGAGCGCGAGGCCACGGGCATCGGGGAAGCTCAGCCTCAGGTGCCCGCCGGGCACGAGCCGTTTGAGCTCGTCGGCGGTGCCCTCGGCGACCAGCTTTCCGTGGTCCAGCACGGCGATCCGGTCGGCGAGCTGGTCGGCCTCCTCGAGGTACTGGGTGGTGAGGAAGAGGGTGACGCCGCGCGCGGCCAGGTCGCGGATGATGTCCCACATCGTGCGGCGGCTGCGCGGGTCGAGCCCGGTGGTGGGCTCGTCGAGGAAGATCACCGACGGGTCGCCGACCAGAGTCATCGCGAGGTCGAGCTTGCGGCGCATGCCGCCGGAGTAGGTGGCGGGCGTCTTGCCCGCCACCGCGGTCAGGTCGAACCGCTCGAGGAGTTCGTCCGCGCGGCGGCGACCCTCGTCACGGCGCAGGTGGTGCAGGTCGGCCATCAGCAGGAGGTTCTCCCGGCCGGTGAGCAGGTTGTCGATGGCGGAGAACTGGCCGGTGACGCCGATCGCGCGGCGGACACCGTCCGCGTCGCGGGCGAGGTCGTGCCCCGCTACCCGCGCGGTGCCGGAGTCGGCGGCGAGCAGGGTCGAGAGGATGTTGACGGTGGTGGTCTTGCCGGCCCCGTTGGGGCCGAGGAGGGAGAAGATGGCGCCCGGCTCGACGGTCAGGTCGACGCCGTCGAGCACCACCTTGTCCCCGAACGACTTGCGCAGCCCGGTGGTGACGATGGCGGGCTGGTTCGACGAACGCATGATTGTTGTCCTTTCCGGACTCAACTGCGGCGGATGATGATGTCGCCCATCGATGTGCGGGCGCGCACCTCGATCGACTCGTTGTCGGGCCCCGGCCCGTCCGTGCTCGGGTCGAGCTCGCTGTCGACGCGGCCGAACGCGGTCTTCACGTCGAGCCACGCCGGCGTGCCCGCCTTGATGCCCACGTCGACGTTGCCCATCGACGTCTCCAGCGCGAGCGGACCACCGGCGGCCTGACCGAGACCGATGGCGCCGTTCGCGGTGCGGGCGTCCACGCCGTCGGCGGAGGCACCGACGGAGATGTCGCCGTTCGCGTTGCGCACGCGGAGCTTGCCGGTGACCGTGCCGATCTCGCAGTCACCGTTGGAGTTCTTGACCACGCCGGTGCCGTTGAGCTCGCCGATGCGGAGCTTGCCGGAGCCGGTGGAGACCTCGGCGCGGCCGTCGATCCGGTCGACGGAGACGTTGCCAGCGGAGGTGTTCAGCTCCAAGGGACCTGTGTGGTCGAGGTGGACGTGCCCGGCGGCGGTCTTGAACCGGCAGTCGGCGAGCCGTCCGGTCCCACGCAGGTCGGCCATCGCCGCGTCGGCGTGCACGCGGGAGCCCGAGGGCAGCTCGATGGTCACGTCGACCGAGCGGCTCTTCTTGGAGAAGTCCAGCGGCCGGTTCTTCGGCGCCCGCACGAGCAGGTTCCCGCCGGAGAACTCGACGCGGGTCTGCTCGGCGGCCCGCACGTCGGACTCGTCGGACTCGTCGGTGGGCCGGACCCGCACCACGGTGTCGGCGCGGTCGCTCGCCTCGATCCGCAGGTCGCCGACCACCAGCTCGATGGTCGCCGAGATCGGTTCCGGGGTGTCGAAAGTGGGCATGACAAAGCCTCCTGGGGTACTTGCGTGTCGTCGTCCCCGCCTGCCGGGGACGGTGCAGGTGGTGAAGCGGTATGGGTTAGCGAACCCAGCCGGTGATGTGCTGCGCGGAGCGGGGCCCGCGCCGTCGGGTGTCCGCTGTGGACCGAGGCGCCTGCAGGGCCGCGGTGGCCGCCTGGACGAGCCAGGCGTTCACCGAGCGTCCCTGCTGTGCCGCCGCCTCCTCGATGCGGGCCTTCAGCGGCTCGGGCATCCGGACGTTGATCCGGGACATCGCCCCGTCCTCGGTGTCCGGCACCGGCGGCACGGCGGGCTCGGGTTCCGGTGTCTCGATGCGCTCCGCGGGCTGGTCGGCGGGCGGGAGCGTGACGGCGAAGCTCGGGTCACCACCGCGCAGCCGCACCTCCACGGAGCCGGGCGCGAGGTCGCGGGTGATCTCGTCCGCCGCGGCCGACAGTGCGTCGAGCAGGGTCAGCCGGATCGCCGACTCCAGCGGGGCGCTCAGCCGCTCGGCGAGCGCGCGGGCCTCGGGCCCTCCCGCCTCGGCGGCCACGGCCAATTCGTCGCGGACGGTGCTCACATACGACCTCAAGTCCATGGCACCACTATGGCACATCGATGGTGCCATGGCAACACAGTAAGGTGCCATTGCAGGTCAAGAGCAGGGTTCACCAGGCAAAATAGCCTGGCACCAGATGGCAGCACCTGGTGCCAGGCAGGTGGGATACCGGACTCCTGCCGGACGCTTGGGGCTACCCCAGCGAGATCCGGAGCTCTCCACCGTCCGGCCTGGCGGCGTCCAGGAGCTCGCCGGGGATACGGAACACACGTCCTGGCGCCGCGGGCCAGGGCACCCGGCGCCGTGCGATCACCTCGCCGGCCTGGCGGACGGTCACGCGCGGGAACGGCCGGTAGGTGTCGGTCCACGCGAGCAGCCTGCCGCGAGTCGGCCCGCGCCCGCTTGGAGTGTGCACCATGGGCGACACCCAGCGCAGCGGCTCGTCCGCCACGATCCGCAGGCCCCCTGACTCGCCGGCACGGCCCGCGAGGTGCTCGAGCACGCTGGTGGCGACCTGGACCCCGTCGAGTGCCGCGACGTCCGCGGTGTCCACCGGGTGCACCACGTTGCCCGCGGCGAAGAGGCCGGGCCGGGCGGTGCGGAGCTCGCTGTCGACCACGGGTCCGCACGTACCACCGTCCAGCGGAAGTCCCGCCGCGCGAACCAGTTCGTTGTCGGGAATCCAGTCGCCGGTGAACACCACGGTGTCGCACTCGACGACGTCGCGCGAGCCGCTGTCGAGGTCCTCGATCTCCACTGCCTCGACCCGGCCCCTGCCGATGATCCGCGCTACGCGGGTCCGGGTGCGGACTGGGACCCGCAGGCCGAGCCTGCCGGGAACGGTGAACGCCGCGTAGGCCTCGGGCCTGCGGTGCTCGCTGGTCATGAGCACAGTGCGGCAGCCACCATGGCGCAGGGTCAGCACCGCCGACCAGCTCACCAGCTCGCTGCCGACGATCACCGCCCGCTTGCCGACCTCGCGGTGGTGCAGGTGGACGAGGTTCTGCAGCATGCCTGTGGTGTAGACGCCGTCCGGGCGGTCACCCGGGATCATCCGCGCCGTGCGCGGACGTTCCCGCGCGCCGGTGGCCAGCACGATCGCCTTGGCGTGTACCTCAGCCAGTCCTTCGGGCGTGGTCACCTCGAGTCCACCGTCGCCGGTCCAGCCGGTGACCATCGCGTCAGTCCGGATCACCGCGCCCGCGGCCTCCGCCGAGCGCACCAGGCGCCGGGCGTAGTTCGGTCCATTGAGGACCCGGTGCAGGTCGCGGATACCGAACCCGGTGTGGTCGCAATGCCGGGGAATGCCACCGGCCTCGTGCTCGCGCTCGAGCACCAGCACGTCCCCAGTCACACTCGGCGCCAGCTCGCTGGCGGCGCGCAGACCGGCCGGTCCCCCACCGACGATGGCCACCTCGGGGGTGAGTCGCGTGCGGGGTGTGCTCATCGTTGTTGCCCCTCTCCGTGCGGCGGTGCGTCCCCCAGCATTCCGGTCACGGTGGCGCCGCAGTAGAAGCCCTGGCAGCGGCCGTTCATCGCGCGGGTGCGCCGCCGCAACCCGTCCAGGTCGTGTGGCGGAATGGTGGAGTTCAGCGCGTCCCGGATCTCGCCTCGCGTCACCCGTTCGCAGAAGCAGACCACCGTCCCGTAGGCCGGATCCCGCGCGATGCGCTCGGCGTCCGCGTACGGCCGTGGCCGAGCCTCTCCGATGTTCGGCATGCGCGGCGGCTCCGGCAGGTCGTCGCGCTCGTGCAGGCTCAGCCCGGCCTTGCCGAGGAGATCCACGAGGTACTCGGCGACCGCCATGCTGGAGGTCAGCCCCGTCGATCGGATTCCACCCGCGACGGCGTACCGCTGCGCGGCATCGACCTCGATCGTGTAGTCGCCGACGTCGCTGGCGGCCCGCAGGCCCGCGTAGGTCGCGGTGACCTCCTCCCGCAGCAGGGACGGCATGATGCGCCTGCCCTTGTCCAGCAGGAAGGCGTAGCCGCTCTCGGTGGTGGCGGTGTCGCGGCGGTCGGTCATGTCCTCGGCGGTGGGCCCCAGCATGACGTTGCCGTAGATCGTCGGACTGATGAGCACACCCTTGCCCAGTTTGGACGGAACCGGCAGCACGATCCGGTCGACGAGTGGCCTGGCCTGTTTGTCGTACACGAACAGTTCTCCGCGCCGGGGATGCAGGTGGAACCGGTCGTGCCCGAACCGGGCGTCGATCACGTCGCCGCCGAGCCCGGCCGCGTTGACCACCCACCGCGCGCGCACGTCGCCCACGCTCGTGTGCAGGACGGTGTCGCCGCCGCCGACGGTCACCGACTCGACGCGGTGCCCGCGCAGCAGCCGCGTTCCCCTGTGCACGGCGTCCGTGGCCAGTGCGAGCGTGGTGGTCCACGTGCAGATGATCGACTCGCCGGGCACGGTGAGCCCGCCGAGCGCGCCGGGACCGAGTGCCGGTACCTGCGCGTACACCTCGCCGGGGCCGACGATCTCGGTCTCGTGGTACCCGTTGCGCTCCGCCTTGCGCTGCAGCTCCGGCAGCGCGTCCAGCTGCTCCTCGTCCCAGGCGACCAGGAGCGCCCCGGTCGGCTCGTACGGAATACCGGTGCGGTCGGCGTAGTCCCTGAGCAGGTGGTAGCCCTCGGCAACGAGCCGGGACTCCAACGTTCCCGGTGAGGCGTCGAAACCGGTGTGCAGGATCGCGGTGTTGGCCTTGCTGGTCCCGTCGCCGACGTCGTCGCGTGCGTCGAGCAGCGCGACGTCGAGCTCGTGCCCGGAGAGCAGCCGCGCGATCGCGGAACCGACCACGCCCGCGCCGATCACGGCCACGTCGACGACGGTGGTGCCCGGTGGGGTACCGAGCGATGAAGTCATCTCTTCTCCTTCTGGATCACGGCGGAGTCGACCGCCGAGCGCCACCGAGCCCGGAACTCCGCCGCGGCACCAGGGTCGAGGGCAGGGGTGAACGTCGCCGCCGGGGCCCAGTCGACGATCGCGTCGGCGAGGGAGAGCCGGGGATCCACGGAGAGGCGCGCGAACGCGGCCGCGCCGAGCGCGGTGGCGTGCGCCGAGGGGTACACGTCGACCTTGGCGCCGGTCAGGTCCGCGACCGACTGCATGAGCACGCGGCTGCGGGTAAGACCGCCGTCGACGCGCAGCCGCGGCAGCGGCTGGCCGATGTCGCGGGCCACGCAGTCGACGAGCTCGGCGACCTGGGCCGCGATGCCGTCGAGGACCGCCCTGACGACATGACCGGCCGATGTGGACAGTGTCATCCCGGTGAGCGCCGCCGACGCCGTCGGCTCCCACCACGGGGCCGAGAGCCCGGCGAGCGCGGGCACGCACAACACGCCGTCGGCATCGGCGGCGGCGACGCGGTCCAGCTCGTCCGGGCCGCCCAGCAGGCCGAGGTCCTGTAGCCAGCGCACGGCCGAGGCGGCGGCGGGGACCTGCCCGTCGACGCAGTAGACCGTGTCCCCCCGCGCCCGCCACGCGACAGACGCCGCCAGGCCAGCGCTGGAGCGGGCAGCCCGCTCACCCAGGTTGGCGAGCAGGAACGCCCCGGTGCCGAACGTGCATTTCGCCTCGCCGGGGGCGAGGCACCGCTGCGCCAGGAGAGCCGCCTGTTGGTCGACCACCAGACCCCCGACCGGGATGGATGCGCCGAACGCCTTCGTTTTCCCCACGATCTCGTCGCAGCCCGCGATCCGCGGCAGCTCCTCGCCCGCGAGCCCGAACAGCTGCAGCAGCTCGTCGTCCCACGTCACCGTGTCGAGGTCGAGGAGCAGCGAGCGAGACGCCGTGGAGGCGTCGGTGACGAGCTCGCCCGTGAGCTGGTGCACCAGCCACGCGTCCGAGGTGGTCACGATCCCTTCGGTGGTCAGCTCATCGCGGATCCACCGCATCTTGGGTGCCGAGAAGTACGGGTCCAGCACCAGCCCGGTCCGCCGGGCCACCAGGTCGGACGAGGTGGCCAGGCGGGTACAGACCGGAGCCGAGCGCCGGTCCTGCCAGACGATCGCCGGGGTGAGCGGACGCCCGGTGCCGGGATCCCAGGCGAGCACGGTCTCGCCCTGGTTGGCGAGGGTGACACAACCGACGGGCACTCCCGCCTCGGCGACCGCACGCCGCCCCGACTCCACAACGGACTCGAGCAGGGCGTGCGGGTCGATCTCCACGCCACCACCCGAGAGATAGCGCGGCCGCACGGGCAGCTCAGCCACGCTCAACACCCGGTCGTCGCCGTCGACGACCATCGCCTTGGTGCCCGAGGTGCCCTGGTCGACGGCTAGCACGGCGGTCATGACCCGCCCCCGGCCGGAACACTCCGCGGATCGTGATCGAGGGTCTTGTCGATGTCGTGCATGTCCGGCATGGACAGTCCGGACACCCCACGGCGGACGAGGAGGTAGCCGAGGTAGGCCGCGCCGATCGCGAACATCACCAGCACGTACAGCCAGGGTTCGGCAAACGACGCGTCGCGGAAGATCAGCAGTTCGTAGGCCAGCCACACGACCGAGACGACGAGCACCGGAGCTTCCCAGCGTCCGAGCCGGAAGCCCTTCGAGGGCGGCAGGGTACGGCGCTTGACGAGGTAGAGCGCGACTGTCGCCGCATAGATCAGCGCGGGCAGCAACGTCGCCGCGGCGAACAGCGAGAACAGCGCCTGCGTGGAGGTAGCGAACAGCGCCAGCACCACCTGGCTGACCACGAGAAGGAACACCGAGGCGTTCAGTGGCGTGCCCGTGGAGGGGTTGACGCGGCTCAGCAGGCGCCATGCCGGGAACCGCCTGTCACGCGCCATCGCCCACACGAGCCGGGCGCCGCTGAGCGAGATCACCAGGCCGCACGAGAAGATCGAGATCACGACGAGGACCAGCAGTCCCTTGCCGACGTAGGACCCGAGGACCCGCGCGATGACGTCCGCGACCGGGGTGTCCGACCGCGCGAGCGCCGCCGGGTCTCCTGCCAGCGCGGTCACCGCGATCAGGAACAACATGCCGAGCACGCCGAGGCCCACGACGGCCTGTGCCATCGCCTTGGGCACCACGCGCGCCGGATCACGCGTCTCCTCGGCGAGGTTCGCCGCCGCCTCGAAGCCGACGATGGTGAACGCACCCATCAGGAAGCCGAGCGACCACGGCCCGGCGCTGGTGAGACCGCCGGGCGCGAAGTAGCCCTCGCTCGGCACGTCGCCGGTGCTGAACAGCGTGCCGAAGTCGAGCACGCCCGTCGCCGCGCCGACCACGAACAGCAGCACGGTGAGCAGGACCATGCCGACGAGCTGCATGGTCACCGCGACGTTGTTGACGCGCTGGGTCGCCCGGGTCGACAGCGCGACGAGCACGGCCTGCAGGAGCAGCACGCCCGCCGTGATGACCCACGCGTTCGCGCTCGTGCCCTGGTACTGGAAGAGCACCGGCAGGATCGTCGAGGCGATCGTGTAGTCGACCGCGACGACCACGACCGCGAGGAACGTGAAGGAGACCCAGCCCATGATCCAGCCGAGCACCGGGTTCGCCAGCCGGGAGATCCACTGGTAGGCGTACCCGCTGACGGGGATTCGCGCGGCCAGCGCGCCGAACACCAATGCCACGCACAGCTGTCCGACGACCACGACCGGCCACGTCCAGATGCCCAGCGGACCGGACGAGTTCAGCACCGACCCGTAGGCGGTGAAGATGCCGGTCGCGATGGAGACGAAGCCGAAGGCCACGGCGAAGGACGTGTACCAACCCAGCTCTCGCTTCATCTGTTGCGAGTAGCCGAACTCCGACACCCCGTCACCGGTACCGCCGGCACTCCCTCGTGCCGCCTGACTCATCTCAGTCCTTTCCTTCCGGCGCGGCGTCCGCACGCGGCCGGATGATCTGCCCACTCGCGCGCGTGACCGCTCGCTCCAGCTCGGCGGGCGGTTCCTGATCGGTGATCACGGCGTCGATGTCGGAGAGCGGTGCCACGCGATAAGGCGCGATGCGTTGGTGCTTGCTGCCGTCGGCGAGCACGTAGTTCGCTGCGGAATGGCGCATGATGACGCGCCTGACATGGGTTTCGTCGAAGTAGAAGTCGGTCAGGCCGGCGTCGGCGTGCACGCCACCGGAACCGAGGAAGGCCACGTCGGCGAACACGTCCTCGAAGTAGGTCTGCGTCGCGGGGCCGGACAGGGCGCGGTCACCATGCCGCATCCGGCCGGGACTGAGCTGCACCTCGATGTCGGAGACGTCGGCGAGCTCGTTCGCGACCAGGATCGAGCAGGTGATCACCACGCCGGAGAAGCCGCCCGCCGCCAGGGCGCGCGCCACGTGCATGGCCGTGGTTCCCACGTCGATGACCACGGTCTGCCCCGGCTCGACCTGCTCGGCGGCGAGCCTGCCGATGGCCTCCTTGGCCTCGGTCCCGGTGCCCGACCGCTCGACGAACGGGGGCTCGTCGCTCACGTGCCCGGTCCGCATCGCGCCGCCCCGGACCCTGACCAACGCTCCCTTGGCCTCCAGTTCGGCGAGGTCGCGCCGGATCGTCTCGGTGGAGACGCCCAGCAGGGTCGCCAGCTCCGTGGTCGACACGACGCTCCCACTCTGGATGGCCTGTGTGATGCGGGCGTGCCGCTCGACTACCAACATTGACCAGACCCGTTCGTGGAAATCTGTGGATACTTGTGGGGAAGTATGGAGAAGTTTCACGGTCCGGTCAAGGCCGGATTGTTCCCGGATTAGCCACACAAGCCGATTAACAGCACGTAACGGTGAACCAAGGGCTTGCCAAACGCCACAACAGCGGTCAACATGTCACGAACTCCGGGCATAAGCCCACACTTGCGGGCAGCGAGGACAACAGCCTCCGCGCGACCCGCGTGCGCCGCCGTTTACCTCAGACCTCTGCCTCCACCTGGACGTGACATGTTCGAAAAGTACGCGATCGTCATCGCCTTCGTGGCTCTCCTGGGCTACCTCTCCTACCGCTCATACCGGAGGGTGAAGACCTACAAGGACTACAACCTGGCGGGACGCAACACCGGATTCTCCACGCTCGTTGCCACCCTCGGCGCCGCCGAGTTCAACACCGCCACCCTCATCGGCGGCGCCTCGGTCGCCTACCTCTACGGCTCCGTCGGCATCTGGTACACGTCGCTGATCTTCGTCTTCGTGTTCGGCATCTACGCGCTCACCGTGGCGCGGCCCTACCGCCGCCTGGGCATCTCCACCATCGCGGAGTTCTTCGAGCGCCGGTTCCCGGGGCGGTTCTCGGAGTTGACGCGCGGGCTCGCGAGCGTCGTCACGCTCACGTTCACCTGGATCGCGCCGGCGACCTACCTCGCCGGACTGTCCGTCGTCTCCTCGGTCCTGCTCGGTGTCGATCCACTCACGACGGTCATCGCGATCACCGCCGTGTGCCTCGTCCTCGCCCTCGCAGGCGGGTTCCTCACCGCGCTGTCGTTCGACGTCGTCGCCTACGTCATGATCCTCGTCTTCCTTCCCCTGCTGTTCGTCGTCGGCTACCTCGCCGCCGGCGGTTTCGGCAGCCTCGGCGACGTGTTCGACGAGCGCTTCCTGTCGCTGGAACCGATCTGGGATCTGCAGGACTACGGCTTCGCGGCGATCCTCACGTGGTGCTTCCAGAACATCATGCTCTACATCGCCGCGCCGTGGTACGGCCAGCGCATCTTCTCCGCGCGCAACGAGCGCATCGCCTACCGGGCCATGCTCACGAACACGGTGCTCATCACCGTGCTCTACGCGCTGGTGGCGCTCACGACGATGTTCAGCAAAGTCGTGATGCCGAACCTGGACAAACCCGAGGAGGCACTCCCCCGCCTCGTGCTCGAGTACACCCCGGCCGTCGTACAGGGCCTGCTGCTCGTCACGCTCCTGCTCGTAGGCATCAGCACGATGGTCGCGATCTGGAACTCGGCCGTGTCGATCGTCGTCAACGACATCGTCAAGCGCTACGTCTTCCGCGACCGCACAGACCGCTTCTACGTGGCGACGAGCCGCGTCGTGTTCGTGGTCCTCGGCATGTCCACCCTGGCGTTCGCGCTGACCTTCGTCGGCAACATCCTGATCGCGCTGACCTACGTCTCCGTGTTCACCGCGCTGCTGGCGTTCCCGATCCTCGCCGGGCTCTACTGGAAGCGGTTCACCACCACGGCGGCGCTGGGTTCACTGGTGATCGGCGTCTGCTACGTCACGGTCGCGCTGCTGGCCGGCTTCCCCTACTACCTGATCAGCCCCGTCGGGGTCGCGCTGAGCGCCGTGGTCGGCATCGTGCTCACCCTGGCCGCGCCCCGGACGACGACGGACCCCAAGGTCGCCGAGTTCTTCGCGACCGCACACGGCACCAAGGAGTACGAGCATGCCCCACAATGAGCACAACTACCTGCGACTCAGCGCCGGGGATGACATCCTCAACATCACCGGTTACGCCGACGTCTGGAGCGTCCGGGGTGGTGACCCGATCACGTTCCACGTCAGCACCAACCGGCCCGACTATCGCGCCGAGGTCGTGCAGCTGCTCGGCGGGATGACCGATCCGAAAGCCACCGACCTGCCTGTCCGTGAGATCGACGCCGCGTGCAACGGGGTCTACCCGGGCTCGATCCAGCACACCGACATAGGCTCGTACGCGGAACTACCGCTGCCATCGAATTGGTTGCGAGGCAACGCTTTCAGCTTCCAGCTGCGGTTCATGCCCACCACCCCGCGCGGCGAGCACGCGCAGGTGCTCGTCCACTCAGGCCTGTCCACTCAGGATGGACACGTCACCCTCGGAATCGACACCGATGGCCGCCTCGCGTTGCGTGTGCGCGGCGCGGACGCGGTCGAGACGACGCTCGTCTCGCCGGTGGAGCTCGCGCGGGGACGCTGGTTCTTCGTCCACGCCGACTACGACCGGGCGGCGCGCAAGGCGAGGCTGTTCGTCGCCCAGGAGTCCGGCTGGCAACGGCGCAACCAGGAGTCGGTGGTCGAGGCGACGCTCGACGCCGACCTGTCCGGCGCGGACGTCGCCGGGACCTACCTCGCGGCGAGGCCGGCCACGATCGGCGATTGGCACGGCCTCGACGACCACTTCAACGGCAAGATCGAGAACCCCCGGTTCTGGGGCCGGACCCTGGGAACCGGTGAGATCGCGGCCGTCCGGGCCTGGCAGGCCGTGGAACCCGCGGCGCTCGTCGCCGACTACGATCTCGGCGCGGACTTCGCGACCACGCGGGTCAGGGACGTCTCCGGACACGAACGACACGGCACGCTGCACCAGGGACCGCAGCGCGGGGTCACGTCGAGCCGCTGGGACGGCACCCGCCACGACTTCACGGTCGCGCCCGAGCACTACGCCGCCGTCCACTTCCACGACGACGACCTCACAGACGCCGCATGGGAACCGAGCCTGCGGTGGACGGTGCCGGAGGACCTACCGGCGGGCGCGTACGCGCTGCGGCTGCGGGCGGGCGACGAGCTGGACTACATCCCGTTCTTCGTCCGGCGCCCGGCGGGCACGCACTCCGACGTGCTGTTCCTCGTCCCGAGCTTCACCTACCTCGCCTACGCCAACGAACGGCTGTTCCAGTCCGGGCTCCAGGAGGACTTCATGGTCCACGACATGGAGCTGGCGCCACAGGACCACTTCATCACCGGTCACGACGAGGTCGGCAAGTCCCTCTACGACACGCACAGCGACGGCAGCGGTGTCGCCTACTCCTCGCGGCTGCGCCCCGTGCTCAACCTCCGCCCGCACTACCACAACTGGCTCTCCGGCCACGTCCGTCACCTCGCCGCGGACCTGTACCTGCTCGGCTGGCTGCACTCGCTGAGCGCCGAGCACTCCGTCGACATCGCGCTCGACGAGGATCTGCACCGCGAGGGAACCGAGCTGCTGTCCCGCTACAACGTGGTCGTCACCGGCTCCCACCCCGAATACTGGACGAGGCCGATGATGAACGCGCTCGCCGGCTATCTCGGCGACGGCGGGCGGCTCATGTACCTGGGCGGCAACGGTTTCTACTGGGTCACCAGCGCTTTCGCCGACCGGCCCCATGTCATCGAGGTCCGGCGCGGCAACTCGGGCACGCGCTGCTGGGACTCACCACCGGGCGAGCTGGTGCACAGTGCGAGTTCCGACCACGGCGGGCTCTGGCGCTTCAACGGCTACGTACCGCAGCGGTTCGTCGGCGTCGGCATGGCCGCACAGGGCTGGGGCCGTGCGGTTCCCTACCACCGGCTGCCCGACAGTTTCGACGAGCGCGCCGCGTTCGTCTTCGCCGGCGTCGACCCCGACGAGCCGATCGGCGACTTCGGCTACGTCCTGGGCGGCGCCGCGGGCGACGAGGTGGACCGCTACGGACCCGACCTAGGAACCCCTGACCACGCACTACGGCTCGCCACCTCGGCCCAGCTGGACGATCGCTACCAGATCACCCAGGAGGAGCTGCTGATGACCGCTCCCGGCCAGGGTGGCACGGAGAACGAGCTGGTCCGGGCCGACCTGACCTACTTCGAGCTCGACGGAGGAGGCGCGGTGTTCTCCGTGGGCTCGATCTGCTGGGCGGGCAGTCTGGCCTGGAACGGCTACGACAACAACGTCGCCCGCATCTCCCGCAACGTCCTCGACCGGTTTGCCAGGAAGGACGGCACCTCGCGGTAGGCCCGGTCGGCTCTCTCGCTGCTCCGGCGCGTCGAGATGGGACGCGCCGGGGCAGCCTCGATCCCGGTGCGCACGAGGCCGCCGTACCGGCGGAAGGCCCGGCCGGCAGTCACGCACCCGGCGGCGCCAGCTGCGCGGTGCGTCCGGTGGCCCCGCCGTCGACGGGCAGGACCGCGGCGGTGATGAACGACGACGCGGGTGAGGCGAGGAACGCGATCGCCTCGGCCACCTCCTCCTGTTCGCCCCACCTCCCCAGCGGCAGGCTGCGGCGCAGCTCTTCGTACTTCTCCGGCCGGGTGTCCTTGATCGGCCGGGTCAGCTCGGTGTGGGTCGGGCCGGGCGCCACGACGTTGACCCGGATCCCGTCCGGAGCGAGATCGACGGCCGCCGAGCGGGCCAGGTTGGTGATCGCGGCCTTCGACGTGCAGTAGGCCCAGTGCTCCGGCTCGCCGCCGGTGCCCGACACCGACGACAGCACGACGATCGAGCCGCCACCAGACCGGCGCAGCGCGGGCGCGGCGGCCCTGATCCCCAGCACGCCCGCCCGTACGTTGACGTCCATCACCCGGTCGTACACGGCGAGATCGAGGCTCTCGATGTGGCCCCACGCGGTGATCCCCGCGGAGAGCACCACGGCGTCGAGCCGCCCGAAGCGCTCCTCGGCGAGGCGCACGGCCGCCTCGTTGCCCGCGGCGTCGGTGACGTCGGCGGCCAGAGCCGCCGCCGGGTGCCGTCCCGCCCGCGTGCCCGTCAGCCACTCGACCCGTTCGGGGGCGAGGTCGACGCCCACCACGGGTCCGTGGCGCTCCAGCCACAGCTCGGCGAACGCCTTGCCGAGCCCGGACCCCGCGCCGGTCACGACCGCGACCGCTCCCGCGCTCATCGGGTCTCACCCCGCACGCGCTCGGCGGCCTGCTCGCGCAGCCGGAACTTCTGGATCTTCGTCGTGGACATCGGCCACTCGGTGACGAACCAGACCCGCCGCGGCACCTTGAACCTCGCCAGCTCGCCACGGCAGTGGGCGATCAGGTCCTCCTCGGTCACGTCGTGACCGGGGACGAGCTCCACGAACGCCACCGGCACTTCCTGCAAGCGCGGGTCGGGAACGCCGACGACCGCTGCGATCTTCACCGCGGGGTGCTGCGCGAGATGGGCCTCGGTCTCGGCGGCGGCGACGTTCTCGCCGCCGACCTTGAGCATGTCCTTGAGTCTGCCGGTGTAGGTGATGCGGCCGCTCTCGTCCACGCTGCCGAGATCCCCGGTGCGCAGCCTGCCGCGCGGGTCGGTCCGGGCGGCGGTGGTCTCGGGGTCGTTCAGGTAGCCGGTGAACATGCCCGGGCCCGACACCCGGATCTCCCCGGTCACTCCCGCGGGGCACTCCTGCTCGGTCACCGGATCGACGATCGCCACGCGCATCCCGGGAAACGGTCTTCCCGCCGTCGTCACCCGCAGCTCCAGCGGGTCGTCGAGGTGGCTGTAGGTGATCACCCCTCCCGCCTCGGTGAGTCCGTAGGAGCCGACGACCTTCGCCTGCGGGAACGCCGCCTGCACCTGCCGCAGCGTGTCTGCGGGCGCGGTGTCGAGCACGGCGCGGATGCGGGAGAGGTCGGCGGAGGCGAACCCGGGATGGTGGATGAGCGACTGCGTGATCGTCGGGAAGGCCGGATAGGCGAACGTCGCCCGCTCCTCCACGAGCTGGCGCAGCGCGGTGCCGGCGTCGATGTGGGTCATGCTGAGCGTCGCGCCGCCCCGCAGCACGTTGGCCAGTGTGGGCAGCAGCCCGGCCATGTGGAACAGCGGCAGCGGGTCCCAGAACCGCTCCCGCTCGGTGAGCGCGAACCGCTCGGCCACGCAGTCCGCGGTTCGCATCAGGGCGCCGTGGGTGAGCGGGCAGCCGCGCGGGGAGGAGGTCGTGCCGGAGGTGTACATGATCACGGCGATGTCGTCGGCCCGCACGCGGGCACCTCGCGCGGCGACGGTCGCGGGATCCACGGCGTGTGCCGCCCCGTCCCAGGCCGCCTGGTCGACGTACCCCTCAGGACTGCTCGCGCCGAGCAGCACCCGCGTGCGCAGCCGGGGCGGCGTTCCGTCCGCGAACGCGCGCCCGAGCAGGTCGACGAACGGCACGTACTCCGCCACCAGGTCGGTCGTCACCAGCGCGGCCAGTTCCGCGTCGGTGACGACGTGCCGCAGCTCCTTCGGCTTGTAACGGGCGTTGACCGTCACCGGCACGATCCCGGCCAGATGGGCGCCGAAGAACACCTCCAGGAACTCGAGGCAGTTCGGCATCAGGATGCCGATCCGCTCCCCGGGCCCGATCCCGAGCCCCGCGAGCGAGCGCGCCGCGAGGCGGGACCGCGCGAGCAGTTCGGCGTAGGTGTGGCGGCGCTCGGGGTAGACGACGGCGTCGGCGTCCGGCCAACGTTCCGCGGCGCGGGTCAGCGCCTCGCCGACGGTGGGGACGGCCGCGGGCGCGTCGACGCGGGCGGAGAGGGCGGTCATCGTGGGCTCCACTTCGGACTCGGTGCGGCGAACGTGACGGGACGGCAGACCAGTGCGGCCCCCTCGGCGCCGCGGGTCAGCGACAACGCCTCGGCGGCCTCCGCCACCAGAGCGGTGTACACGCGGGTGCCCCGGCCGGGAGGCGGTACCGGCCGGGACAGCTCCAGCGGGTGCCAGCGCGCACCCGGCGGCGGGGAGTCGTCGAACCAGAGGACCCGGACTCCCCCGGCCGGGTCCGGTTTCCCGGACCCGCCGACCACCGCCGCGGACCACGCGGCATCACGGTCCAAAAAGGACACCTCGTCCGGCGTGACGACGTCGCGGTAGTACGCCGACGAGTACGCCCTCCGCTCGGCGTCCCGGTCGGCGAACCAGGTCTCGGAGCAGAACCTGGCCGTGCCGCGGGCCCACTCCTCGGCCACCGGCCGGTTCTGCCGGTAACCGAGGAGCCCGGGTGTCGCCGTGAAGAGGTCGCCGTGCCGCCGCTCCCAGTGGACCCGGCCGTCCTCGGGATCGCCGTGCGGCGGGACGAGGAAGATCCGGTGCTGCACGTCAGTCGTCGTAGAGGATGACCCCGCGGATGTTGCGCGCGGCCTCCATGTCGGCGTACGCCTCGTTGATCCGGTCGAGGGTGTACGTGCGGGTGATCATTTCGTCGATCATCAGCTCGCCGCGCTGGTAGCGGGCAAGCAGCCGCGGGATGTCGACGCTGGGCTGCAGACCGCCGTACAGGCCGCCCCTGATCGTCTGCTGCATCATCACGAAGCCGAAGATGTTGAAGTGGGCGTCGATGTCCCACATGGACGAGACGCCGGCGATCGCCATCGTGCCGCCCTTGGCGAGCAGGCCGAGCATCGGCTGGATCATGGTGCCCTCGACCACGCCGATGGTGACGATCACCTTGTCGGCCATGCGGCCGTGGGTGAGGTCGGTCAGCAGCGGCATCGCCTCCTCGATCGAGCCGACCGCGTGGGTCGCCCCGAACCTCGGCGCCTCCCGCTGCTTGAACTCCGCCGGGTCGATGACGATGATCTCGCGGGCGCCGGCGTGCTTGGCGCCCTGCACCGCGCTCATCCCGACGCCGCCGACGCCGAGCACCACCACGACGTCGTCGATCTCGACCCCGGCGATCCGGACGGCCGTGCCCCAGCCGGTGGGGACGGCGCAGCCCGCCAGGGCGGCCGCGGGGAAGGGAATGTCCTTGTCGATCTTGATGAGGGAGTCCACCGGGGTGACGATGCGCTCGCTGAACGTGCCAAGGTAGGTCATCGGCCCCACCGGCTCGCCCGCCGCCGTGTGGATGCGGTTGGTGCCGTCGAGCATGACGCCCTGCAGCAACCCGGCTCCGCGGTCACACAGCTGGCCGAGCCCGCGGACGCACGGCACACACCTGCCGCACGACGGCATGAAGGTACACGTGACGTGGTCTCCCACCGCCAGCTCGGTGACGCCCTCGCCGACCTCCTCGACGATCCCCGCGCCCTCGTGGCCGCCGAGGAACGGCGCGAAGTCCACGGCCTGGTCGCCCGCCGCGGCGTGGTTGTCGGAATGGCAGAGGCCGGCCGCCTTGAGCTTGACCATGACCTCGCCCCGCTTCGGCGGCGAGATCTCGAGTTCCTCGACGTGCCAGTCGTTGCGCACGTTCTGCTGGGTCTTCAACAGCACAGCACCGTGGGACTTCATTGTCGCTCTCCGCTCACTTCACCTTGACGGACTTGTACTGGAGGAACTCCGCGAGCCCCTCGAGGCCGAACTCGCGGCCGAAACCGGACTGCTTGAACCCGCCGAACGGCGCGAAGAGCGAGACTCCGGCGGTGTTGACCGCCACCGCGCCCGCCCTGATCCGGCCCGCGACGCGGCGGGCCAGTTCCTCGTCGGAGGCGTAGACCGAGGCCGCCAGGCCGTACGGCGTGCCGTTGGCGATGTCGACGGCCTCGTCGAGGCTGTCGTAGGGAATGACGCTGAGCACCGGCCCGAAGATCTCCTCCTGCGCGATGGTCGCGCCGGGGTCGACGTTCGCGAAGACGGTCGGAGCGACGTACCAGCCGCGGTCGAGCCCGTCGGGCCTGCCGCCGCCGAGCACGAGGTCGGCCCCCTCCCGCACCCCCGTCTCGATGTAGCCCATGACCCGCTCGAACTGGCGCGAGCTCGCCAGCGGGCCGAGGTCGGACGAGGCGTCGGCGGGGTCGCCCACCGTCATGGCCTGCAATCGTTCGACGAGCGCGGCGACGACCTCGTCGTGCCGGTGCCGGGGGACCACCACGCGGGTCAGTGCCGCGCAGATCTGGCCGTTGAAGGCGATGAACCCGGGCACGAGCGACGGCAGGACGTCGTCGAGCGGGATGTCGTCCAGGATCACGGCGGGCGACTTGCCGCCCAGCTCCAGGGTCACGTTGGCGAGCCGCCCGGCACAGGCGCTCATGACGGCCTTCCCGGCGGGGATCGAGCCGGTGAGGCTGACCTTGTCGATCGAGGGATGGGCCACCAGGTGGGCGCTCACCTCGGTGGACGCGGCCAGGACGCTCAGGACACCCTTCGGCAGCCCGGCCGCCTCGGCCATCTCGCCGACCAGCGCGGCGGTGAGCTGCGACTCCTGGGCCATCTTCAGCACGACCGGACAGCCGGCCAGCAGGGCGGGCACCAGCTTCATGGCGAGGTAGAGACCCGGGCCGTTCCAGGCGGTGATGACCACGGCGGGGCCGATCGGTTCGCGGAGCACGTCCACGATGCCGTCGGGCACCTCGCGGCGCTCGGCGAGCCGCAGATCCCTGGCCTGCTCGAGCAGGCTCCGCCAGATCATCACGACGCCGGCGTCGAGGGCCCCGGCGTGCGCGAGGGTCGGGCCGGACTCGGTGGTCCAGGCCTTGTCGAACTCCTCCTTCCTGGCCTCGAACTCGTCACAGAACCGGCTCAGCACGGCGATGCGCTCGGCGAGCGGCAGCGTCGGCCACGGCCCGTTGTCGAACGCCTCGCGGGCCGCGGCCACCGCACGCTCGGCGTCCTCGATCGTCGGGTCCGCGGCGACGGCCACCACCTCGCCGGTGGCCGGTGAGACCACCTCGTACACCGGGTCGTCCTGGCTCTTGGACACCCACTCGCCCCCGACGTAGAGCCGGTCGATGCGGGCAACAGGGTCGGCGCTCAGCGTCACGATGCCTCCTTCGCGGTACTTGTCTGTTGTGGACAGTCGACTGCCTTGACCGCCGCCCACGCCGCACGGGCCCGGTCGAGCGGTGCCATTGCCCGGGTCGTGGCGGTGGGCGCCTCGACCGAGACCGCCCGTCCCGGCAACGCGGCGAGCAGGCCGGTGAGATCCAGTTCGCCGTCACCGGGCAGCAGGCGCGCGGCGAGCGCCTCGGCGCGTAGCGCCTCCATGCCGCCCTCGGGCGCGGCGAGCGGGGCGTCGCAGAGCTGCAGGTACGGGAAGAGCGCGTCGCCGTGGGTCGCGACCGCTACGGCGACCTCGGCCACGCCGCCGCCCGAGCGGTACAGGTGCAGGGCGTCCACCAGCACCCCGGCGCCGGCCGGGACGGCCACCGCGATCGCCTCGGCGAGGGTCCGGCACCGCGTGAACACCATCGGCTCCAGGCACGGGAGCACGCCGGCAGGGGCGGCTTCCTCGACGATCGCCGCCAGGCGATCCACGGCGTCGGCCGGGGCGAGGCCGGCGTTGACCACCAGCAGGTGCCGCGCCCCGAGTTCGGCCGCCAGCTCGATCGCGCCAGAGACCTCGGCCAGGGAGAGGTGCGTGCTCAGCCTGAGGACCTCGACGTCGAGCACGCCCAGGCCCGTGGACCGGAGCGCGGCGAGTGCCCGCCCGCGGCGGTGTTCGTCCCGCCCGAGGTCCGCGGCCACGGGCTCCCGGCTGCCGGCGACCCGCAGGGTCACGGCGTCGAAACCCGCCTCCGCGGCAGCCGCGACGTGCACCTCCGGCTCGTCGTCCAGGAAGTCGAGGCAGGCCAGGGCGATCCGGTGTCCCACGTCCTCACCGTTCCCGCAGCAGTTCTGTCCCGTCCCAGTCCCGCGCGGCCTCCGCCACCCGCCCGTAGAGGCGGGACAGGTAGGGCGTCTCCTCGTAGAGCTCGACCAGGTGGCCGACGTGCGGCCCTGGGTCGAGGAACACGAAGCGGACCTCCGGCGTCGAGGCGTCCATGACCACCCTCGCGCCCTCGGCCACGAGCTGGTCGCGGGCCGCGTCGAGGTCGTCGACGAAGCACGCCACGTGGTGGATCCCGCCCGCGTCGCGGCGCATGTCCCGGTCGAGGGAGGCGGGCGCGAGCGCGTGGTGGTGGACGAACTCCACCATCACGTTGCCCCACTGCCCCAGCGCGCACGTGTGGTCGAAGACGCCGGGCGCGGGCTCCTGGCCGTCGCCGGGCACCTCGACGCGTTCGGTCGGCACGTGCTCGCGGACGTAGAACGGCCCTGCGCCGTACCGCTCGTGCCAGCTCCGCGCGCTCGCCCGCACGTCGGTGGTCGCGTACGCCACCTGCACCATCCGCAGTCCCCGCGGCGGGATCATGGTCACCTCCAGGCCGGCCGGGCGTCATTCCACGCGATGCGCCCGGCCAGCACGTCGCCGATGCCGGCGCCCTCCGGCATGACGGGGTCGGTCCAGCTCAGCGGCGAGTCGGTGAGCTGGACCAGCGTGCCGAACGCGGACGAGGGGCGGATGAAGGTCTCGTCCCAGCATCCGGTTCCCGTTCGGGTGTCCACAGTGGAGTACCCGGCGGCCTCCAGTCGCGCGGCCGCCTCGGTGACGTCCTCCACGAAGCACGTCATGTGGTGGAATCCGGGGCCGCGTTTTTCCAGGTACGCCGCGAGGTAGGACTGCTCGTGCAGCGGCTGGAGCAGCTCGATCTTCACCCCGGGCGGGAAGCTCAGCTGCAACGACCGGATCGCGAGCCGGTCGTCGTCGCCGCCCGCGATCAGGCGGCCGCCGAACAGGTCCGCGTAGAGCGGTGCGGCGGTGGCGAGGTCCCGCACCGCGACGGCGACGTGGTCGAAACGCGTGACGAGGCTGGCGAGCTCCTCGACCGCGCCGGCCTCCGCCGGGACGAGGTCCCCGATCACGGGAGCTCGATCCCGAGCTCGGCGCAGATCGCCTCACGCAGCCGGAACTTCTGGATCTTGGTCGCGGCCATCGGCCACTCGTCGACCACCCGGATGTGCCGGGGCAGCTTGAAGCTCGCGATCCGGCCGCGCAGCCACTCCCCGAGCTCCTCGCCGGTGACGTCGTGTCCCGCGCGCAGCTCGACCGCGGCGACCGGCACCTCCACCAGCCGGGCGTCGGGGATGCCGACGACCTGTGCGATGTTCACCGCGGGATGGCGCTGCAACGCCTCCTCGATCTCGACCGCCGCGACGTTCTCGCCGCCGACCTTGAGCATGTCCTTCAGCCGTCCCAGATACGAGATCCGCCCGTCCTGGTCGACGGCCCCGATGTCGCCGGTGTGGAACCAGCCCTCGGCGTCGGTGACGGCGGCGGTCTCCTCGGGGGCGTTGTGGTAGCCCTCGAACATCGAGTAGCCGCGGACGCAGATCTCGCCGCGCTCCCCTGTCGGCACCTCCGCGCCGGTCTCCGGGTCGACGATCCGGATCTGGATGCCGGGGAACGGCGGACCGCTGGTGTTGGTCCGCTGCTCGAGGGTGTCGGTGGGCACCGAGAAGGAGACGCAGCCTCCGGTCTCGGTGGAGCCGTAGGCCGTGACCACCGCGGCGTGCGGGAAGAGCCCCTGCAGCTCCCTCAGGGTCGCGGGCGGCGCGACGCCGTTGACAACCCGCACGGCGCTCCAGTCCACGGTGGAGAATCCCGGATGGTTCGCCACCGCCTGCGTGATGGTCGGGAACGTCGGATAGAAGTGGGTGAGCCCGGCGCGCCGCAGCATCACGATCGCCGCGTCGGGCTCGAAGTGCTCCATCGAGAGGAACGTCGCGCCGACGAAGAAGCAACCGTTCATCGGCAGCACCGAGGACATGTGGAACATCGGCAGCGGGTCCCAGAAGCGGTCGCCCCCGTGGACGTCGAGCCGCTCGGCCACGGCGATCGCGTTGCGGACCACCATCTCGTGCGACAGCGCGCAGCCCTTCGGCTTCGCGGTGGTGCCGGAGGTGTACATCATCATGCCGACGGCGCGCAGCGGCACCTGACGGCGCAGCGTGTGGACCTCCTCCGGCGTCACCCGCGCCGCGCCCGCGTAGAACCTCTCCGCCGGGGTGTACGCGGGGGCGACCGTGCCGTCGCCGCCGAGCAGCACCACCGCCTCCAGCGAGGGGACGGACGCCACGGGGAAGGCGTCACCGCGCCCTGGGTCGAGCTCGGGCATGGCGGCTTCGATCCGCCTCGTGAGCTCGAAGGGCCTGCCGGGCTGCTCGGCGGTCACGAGGACCTTGATGCCCGCGTCGCCGAGAACGTGGGCCAGGTCGTCGCCCTGGTAGCGGGCGTTGACGAGCACCGCGACCGCACCCAGCATCGCGGCGCCGTAGGACACCCGCGCGAAGTCGGGACAGTTCGCCATCAGCACGCCGACGTGGTCGCCCGGCCCCACGCCCATGGCCCGCAGGGCCCTGGCCGCCAGCTCGGCCTCGTCGGCCAGCTGCGCGAAGGTCAGCCGCTCGCCGGGGAAGACGAGCGCCTCGGCGTCCGGCCACAGGGCGGCGGCACGGATCACCACGTCGCCGATCGGAACCGCCTCGGCCCAGCCACGGTGCCCCGTCGAGGCGCTACCGGCCCCGGGGGCCACCGTGTCCCTCAGCGCCGGTGCCTCGGGCGAGGACGTCTCCGTTGTCGTCACCGTGTGTCCTACCTTTCAGCTGTTGTCCCCTGCCTCTCAGAACGACCGGGGCAGACCGGCCATCTCGGCGATCGAGTTGCGGGCCATCTCATTGGCGATGGGGCCGATCCGGTAGAGCCGGGCGTCGCGCCAGTATCGCTGCATCTGCGTCTCGAGCGCATAGCCCATGCCGCCGAAGATCTGGATGCCCCGGTCGGCCGCGGTCACCGCGCCCTCGGAGGCGACGATCTTCGCCATGTTGGCGTGCATCCCGCACTCCAGGCCCTCGGCCTGGCGCCACGCCGCCTCGTAGACGAGCAGCTCCGCCGACTTCTGCGCGATCAGCATGTCGGCGTAGTAGTGCTGCAGCACCTGCATCTGGCCGAGCTTGCGGCCGAAGACGTCGCGCTCCTGGAGGTAGCGCTTCGCCTCCTCGATCACGCCGTCGAGGATGCCCAGCGCGAGCGCCGACATGACGATCCGCTCGTTGTTGAGTGTCTTCAGCAGCATGTACCAGGCCTGGCCCGGCTCGCCCAGCACGAGGTCGTCGGGCACGAAGACGTCGTCGAGGAACACCTCGCAGGACCCGACGTTCTTCATGCCGAGCTTCGGGATCTGCCTGCACTCCACGCCCGGCGTCTCGCGCGGGACCAGGAACAGGGTGGTGCCCCTGGTCTTCTTGACCGGGTTCTTCTCGGTCCGCGCGAGCAGGAGCAGGTAGTCGGCGACGTGTGCCTGGGTGGACCAGATCTTCTGGCCGTTGATGACCCAGCCGTCCTCGGAGCGGGTGGCTGTGGTCTTCAGCACGCCGAGCAGGTCGGTGCCGCCCGCGGGTTCGGTGAGCGAGATGGCGAACTTCGTGCGCCCCTCGGCGATGTCGGGCAGGAAGCGGCGCTTCTGCTCCTCGGTGCCGTAGTAGCCGACGGACTTGGCCCCGGCGAAGGCGTTGATGCCCCAGATCCAGGCGATGCCACCCAGCGAGCGGGCCAGCTCGCGGATGAGAATGACCTGGTCGAGCTCGGTGCCGCCCGAGCCGCCGTACTCCTCGTCGATCGCGATGCCGTGGAAGCCGGCCTCGGCCATCTTCGCGAAGAGCTCGTGCGGGTATTCGAACTCCTTCTTCTCCAGCTCGAGGGCGACCTCCTTCGGGCACTCCTTCTCGACCCACGTCCGGACGGCCTTCCGGAACGCCTCCTGCTCGTCGGTGAGCGCGAAGTCCACGGTCCCTCCTGATCAGCCGGCCATACGGCGGCTCCTGGTATTTCCACCAAACGATTGCTTGATTCATGGAACACTGCCCTCCTAGTGATGTCAAGCACGTCCCTGGACTTTTATCAACCAATCGTTTGGTGTAAACATGGAAGAGTCGAGGGCGACGAAAGGAAGACCCCATGACCCGTGTGCACATCGACCACATCGCGCTCTGCGTGAAGGATCTCGACCAGGCCATCGCCGACTGGAAGGACATCCTCGGCGTGCTCACGCCGGAGATGACCGAGACGATCACGTACTCCCGGGGCAGCTCGGACGGGACCGAGATGGTGTGGGCGACCTTCCAGAACCCCGACCCCACGGGCGTCTCGATCCAGATGTGGGCACCGGGCTCCCCGGACAGCTGGGTGCACAAGGTGCTCGCCAAGCGCGGCGAATTCGTCCACCACATCGCGTTCCTGAGCGACAACTTCGGCCACACGATGGAGCAGTGCCGCGCCGCCGGGCTGCCCGTCCTGCTCGACGAGGACAGCCACCCCGACACGATGCCGTGGCTGAAATGGAACTTCCTGCCCGAGTCGAAGGCCCACGGCGTGCTCATCGAGCTGGCCACGCGCTACCAGGTCGGCGGCGACCGGTGGGTGCCGCACCCCGGCAACGCCGAGAACGCCGACCTGCTCAAGGAGATGACCCAGCGCTTCTACACCGACCCGGGGCTGCAGGGCGGAGGCCGGCCGTGAGGATCAACGTCGACCTGGCGCTCTGCCAGAACTACGGGCAGTGCGTCTTCGCGGCGCCGGACGTCTTCGACCTCGACGACGCCGGCGAGCTCGTCTACCAGGCAAGCGCCGAGGAGACCGCGCGCGCAGACGTCGAGGCCGCCGCCATGGCCTGCCCCGTGCAGGCCATCACGATCGAGGGGTAACGAGCCATCATGTCGACTCCCCCGGCCCGGCGGATCGTCGTCGTCGGCGGCTCGCTCGGAGGTCTGCGGGTGACCGAGGCGCTCCTCGCGGGCGGCTGGGACGGCGAGGTCGTCGTGCTCTCCGCAGAGCCGCACGTGCCCTACACCCGGCCACCGCTGTCGAAGGCCGCGCTCGCCGACGGTCCAGATCTCGCGACGCTCGCCTTCAAGCAACGCCCCGAGGCCGCGCGAGCCGAGTGGCGCTTCGGCTCCCGAGCCGTCGCCGCGGACCTCGCCGCGCGCACGGTCACCCTCGCCGACGGCGGCACGCTCGCCTACGACGGCCTGGTCGCCGCCACCGGCGTCCGCCCGCGACGGCTCCCCGCGCGGATCGACCACTCCGCCGGAGCCGGGCACGTGGTGCGGACGATCGAGGACTGCCGCGCCCTGCACGCCGAGCTGCGGCCAGGCGCCAGGGTGGTCGTGATCGGCGCCGGCTTCATCGGCTGCGAGGTCGCCGCCACCGCCACCGGACTCGGCTGCCACGTCACCGTCGTCGCCGTCGACGAGTCCCCGATGCTGGTCCCGCTGGGCCGCGCGGTCGGGGACGCCGTCAGGGCCCGCCACGAACGCGCCGGTGTCGCCTTCCGGCTCGGTGTGTCGGTGGCCTCGGTGAGCGGGACCCGCGGGGCGTACTCCGTGGCCCTGTCGGACGGCACGTCGGTGGAAGGCGACGTCCTCGTCCAGTGCGTCGGCTCCGCTCCCTGCGTCGAGTGGCTGGAGGGCAACGGACTCGACCTCACCGACGGCGTCGTGACCGACAACCGGCTGCGCCTCGGCGGCGGCACGGGCGCGGTCGCGGTCGGCGATGTGGCCCGCTTCCCGAACCCGCTCTTCGACGACGTCCCGCGCCGGATCGAGCACTGGCAGACGCCACTGGAGACCGCGCGCCGCGCCGCCGCGACCCTGCTCGCGGACCTCGCGGACCTCGCGGGCACGGAAGCGGACCCGGTGCCGTTCACCCCGCTGCCGTCGTTCTGGTCCGACCAGTACGACCTGCGCCTGCAGTCCTTCGGCGTGCCCGGCCTCGCGGACCGGACGGAGGTTCTCGAAGGCGACCTCGAAGGCCAGGCGGTGGTGGGCTACTTCCGCGGCGAGCAGCTCGTCGGCGCCCTGCTGCTCGGCCTGCCCCGGCGGGCCGCGGCCGTCCGCAAGCACCTGCTCGCCTCACTCACCGACCCGGCGGCCACGTACGCCGCCTGAACCGTTCCCCCGCCAAGGAGACCCGATGACCTACGTGATCGCCGAGCCCTGTGTCGACGTGCAGGACAAGACCTGCATCGACGAATGTCCCGTCGACTGCATCTACGAGGGCCCTCGGATGCTGTACATCCACCCCGACGAGTGCGTCGACTGCGGAGCCTGCGAACCGGTCTGCCCGGTCGAGGCCATCTACTACGAGGACGACCTGCCCGAGGAGCTGGCCGCCTACACCAAGGTCAACGCCGAGTTCTTCGACGGGCTCGGCAGCCCCGGAGGCGCCTCCCGGCTCGGCGCGGTGGACGCCGACCATCCCCGGGTGGCCGGACTGCCCGCCCAGACTCCGGCGTGAGCGGGGGCGACGTGCACCTCGCCGCCACCACCACGCGACTGCGCACCGTCGTCACCGCCCCGGTCACGCCGCCCGACCCCGGCCAGGACGAGGCGCTGCTCGCCGTGGAGCGGGTCGGGATCTGCGGGACCGACCTGCACATCTGGGACGGCAGCTACGCCACCGGCCTTCCGCTCATCCAGGGGCACGAGATCAGCGCGACCGTCGCCGCCCTGCCCGGCGGCTACGCCGGCCCGCTCGCCGTCGGCGACCGGGTGGCCGTGGAGCCGGTGGTGGCGTGCGGGACGTGTTACCCCTGCCGGATCGGCCGCCGCAACACCTGCCGGTCGATGGACGCCGTGGGCGTGCACCGGCCGGGCGGCTTCCAGGAACGCGTCGCGGTGCCCACCGGCAACTGCCACCCGGCGCCCGGTCTCACGGCCGACGTCGCCGCGCTCGCCGAGACGCTCTCGGTGAGCCTGCGCGCGATCACCCGCCCCGGCGTGCGGGCAGGCGAGCGGGTGCTGATCCTCGGTGCGGGACCGATCGGGCTCGGCGCCGTGATCGCCGCACGGGACGCGGGCGCCGAGGTGATGGTCGCCGACCTCCACGAGTCCAGACTGGACCTCGCGCGCAAACTCGGCGCCGCCGTGACCGTCCGGGGCGTCGAGGACCTGGCCGAGCACGTCGCCGAATGGACCTCCGGCGAAGGAGCGCCCGTCGTGGTGGAGGCCACCGGCGCCGCGGCCGTCGCGGAGCGGGCCTTCGAGGTGGTCGCCACCGCGGGCCGGATCTCACTGGTCGGCGTCTCCGAGCAGACCGCGCGTCTCGGCCTGCGCACGTTCACGGCGAAGGAACTCGACGTGTACGGCAGCCGGTCCACACTGGACTTCCCCGCCGCGATCGCCCTCGCCGGAAGGCACCAGGACGACGTCCGCCGCCTCATCAGCCACGAGTTCGGCCTCGCCGAGGTCGGCGAGGCACTGGCGTTCTCCCACGACAACCCGCAGTCGGTGGTGAAGACGGTCATCGCCGTGGGCTGAACGCAGCCGGTCACGGCGAATGGTGATGTGTACCCGCGCGTACCTGGTGAACGCGGCGAGGCGCGGTTCGGCGCTGCGGAACGCGTGCCATTCGGCCCGGATGGCGGCGGCGCGGTTCGCACGCGGCCGGATCACGATCAGGCCGGCGGGCTAGCCGATCGTGCTGCGGCTCGGCCGCGCCCTGCGTGCGGGTGAGGGCCAGGTCGGTGAAGCCGACGAGCTTCCTGGCGTCAGCGTGTGCCCTTCCAGCACGGCCAGGCACCGTCGAAGCCCGCGCGGCCTGCCAGCACGTCGTCGAGCGTGATGCCGTCGACCGGACCGCTCCAGTCGCGATCGGTGTCGACGAGCTGGACCAGGCCCCCGGTCTGCCGTGGCCGCAGGAACGTCTCGCGCCACGTCGGGTCGCCGAGGTCGGTGCCGACCGTCTCAAACCCCGCCGCCTCGACCACGTCCACGGTGCGGGTCACGTCGCCCACCACGAAGGTGACGTGGTGGAAGCCCTCGCCGCGTCGGTCGATGGTCCTGGCCAGCAGGCTGTCGTCCCGCAGCGGCTGCATCAGCTCGACCTTGAAGCCGCCGAGCCGCAGGTGGATGATCCGGTTGCCGGTCTCGTCGTTGTCGCCGCCGAGGACGAACCGCCCGCCGAGCACTCCGGCGTAGAGCGCGAGCGCCGCCTCCGCGTCGCGGACCGCGACGGCGACGTGGTCGAGCCTGCGGACCCCGGCGGTCAACTGATCTGCCCGCCGTCGACGACGAGGGTGCTGCCGGTGACGAACGAAGCGGCGTCGGAGGCCAGGTACACCACGGGGGCGGCGATCTCCTCCGGCCGTGCCCAGCGCCCGAGCGGGATCTCGGCGGCGTAGAGCCTGCCCATGCTGGGGTCGTCCTCGTAGTGGTCGTGCGCTCCGGAGTCGACCAGCCCCGGCTGCACCACGTTGCTCCGCACGCCGTGCCTGCCCCACTCGCGCGCCATCGTGCGGTTGAGCATGGTCAGCCCGGCCTTGGCCGTGCCGTAGTGGGCCATCCCGTGCTGGGCGGCCTCTCCGACGATCGATCCGATGTGGACGATCGCCCCGCCACCCGCGCGGATCATCCCTGGCAGGGCGGCGCGCGCGCAGAGCAACGGGGCCTCCAGGTTGAGGGCCACCGTCTTCTGCCAGCCGGACAGCCGCATCTCCGCCAGCGGGGCGAGGAACCGCGCGCCGCCCGCGTTGTTCACCACCACGGTCGGGTCGCCGAGCTCGGCGGCGACCTTGGCGACGGCGTCGGTCACCTGTGCCTCGTCGGTGACGTCGGCGGTGACCACGCTCGCCCGCCTGCCCGTGGGCTCGATCAGCGCGGCCGTCTCCTCCAGCGCCTCCCGGCGGCGCGCGAGCAGGCCAACGTCGGCGCCCGCGTGTGCGAGCGCGAGCGCGATCGCCCGCCCGATGCCGCCGCTGGCGCCGGTGACGACGGCGACCTTCCCTTCGAGCGCGCCGGTCACGACACCGCTCCCCGCCGGACCGGCATCCGCTTCATGCCGCGGCTCATCATCGTGGTGTGCCATTCCTCCGGCCCGTCGAGTGCGAGGTCGGGCAGGGCGTCGAGCACCGCTGGGATCGCGACCTGGGCCTCCAGCCGGGCGAGGAAGTTGCCGAGGCAGTGGTGGACGCCGAAGCCGAAGGCGACGTGGTTGTTGCGCTGGCGCGTGATGTCGAGCTCGTGCGGCCGGTCGAAGACCTCCGGGTCGCGGTTGGCCGCGCTCTGGACGAGGAAGACGTTGTCGCCCTTGCGCAGCGTCTTGCCGCGCAGCTCGAGGTCCTCGGCAAGCAGCCGCTGCTCCAGCCGCGACGGGCCGTCGAAACGGAGCAGCTCCTCGACCGCGGTGGTGATCCGCTCGGGCTCGTCGCGCAGCAGATTCCACTGCTCGGGGTGCCGCAGCAGCTGCCGGGTGCCGTTGGCGATCAGGTTCGTGGTCGTCTCGTGCCCGCCGAAGACCAGCAGCGCGCACGTCGCGATGATCTCCCTGTCGTCGAGCGGGGGCTCCACGTCGTGGGCGGTGACGAGGCTGGAGATCACGTCGTCACCGGGATCGCGCCGGATCTTCGCGACGAGGTCGGAGAGGTAACCGGTCAGCTCCACGAGCCCCTGCTGCGCGAGCTCCCGCCGCCCCGGCTCACCCTGCGCGCCGAAGACCAACGTGAGGATGTCGTCGGACCACTTCTTGAACAGGTCGCGGTCCTGGGCGGGGACGCCGATCAGCTCGGCCACCACGATCGCCGGAATCGGGTACGCGAAGTCGGCGACGAAGTCGAAGCGCTCGCGGTCCCTCAGCCCGGCGAGGGTCTCCTGCACGACCTGTTCGACCCTGGGCCGCCACGTCGCGACGCGTTTCGGGCTGAACGCGGGCATCACCAGCTTGCGCAGCCGCGTGTGCTCCGGCGGGTCGAGGAACACCATCCAGTGCCGCAGCACCTCGAACGTCGGCGCCCTGGCAGCGCGCTTCTCCTCCGACAGGTGCGTCTCGTAGACGGGCCGCACGCGGTCGGACGAGAAGGCGGGGTTGCGCAGCGCCCACAGCACGTCCTCGTGCCTGTGCAGGAACCACGCCTGGTACCGCTCGTTCCAGTGGACCGGATGCTCCGCCAGCATGTGGGCGAAGTAGGGGTAGGGGTCCGCGAGGCGCTCCCCACCCAGCATGTCGTCGAGCTCCAGCGTCTCAACCACCGAGCACCACCACCACACACCCGTTTCCGTCGATTCCGGCGGTGCCGCCGCCCATGGTCTCCACGGCGGCGACCCGCGCTCCTTCCACCTGTCGTGCTCCGGCTTCGCCGCGCAGCTGCCACACGGCCTCGGCCACCTGGGCCAGCCCGGTGGCGCCCAGGGGATGCCCTCGGCTGAGCAGCCCGCCAGAGGGGTTCACCGGCTGGCGGCCGCCGAGCGCGGTGTGCCCGGAGAGGACCAGGTCGCACCCACCGCCGGGCTCGGTGATGCCGAGCGCCTCGGTGGCCGTGATCTCCCCGATCGTGAAGGCGTCGTGCACCTCGAACACATCCACGTCGCCGGGGCCGATCCCGGCCTCGTGCCAGGCGTCCGCGGCCACGCCGGCCATCAGCTCGTAGCCCCAGGGATGGGTGCTGCGGTGGTCCCACAGCTCGCCCGAGCGCAGTGCCGAGGCCGCGATGCGCACGTCGCGGCCGACGCCGCGCTCGCCACCGATCACCGCGGCCGTGGCGGCGTCGGAGATGTCGCAGCACTGCAGCAGCGTCAGCGGGTCGGCGACCATCCGGGAGGCGAGAACCTCCTCGGCGGTCACCTCGGCTCCGTGCTGGGCGCGCGGGTTGAGCGCCCCGTGCCTGCGGTTCTTCACCGAGACGGCCGCGAGCGCCTTCGGCTCGAGGCCGTAGAGGTGCTCGTAGCGGCTGGCGACCATCGCGTACACCCCTGGCAACGCCAGGCCGGCCCGGCCCTCCGCGTCGGTCTCCTCGGGCGTGATCGGCCCGGAGAAGTGCAGGGTCATGGTCTCCACGCCAAGGCAGAGCACGCGCCCGAAGCGGCCGGACAGCACCGCGTGGCGCGCCTCGTGCAGGGCGGTCGACGACGTCGCGCAGGCGTTCTCGAAGGTCAGGATCGGAACACCGGTGATGCCGAGCAGCTGCAGCGCCCGCTGCGCCGTGCCGGGGGCGCCGAACACGGTGCCCGCGAAGACGGCGTCGAGCTCGCGCACGTCGTCGACACCGGCGTCGTCGAGCGCCTCGGTGACCGCCTGCTGGACGAGCGACGGCGCGCCGACTCCGGGCTGGCGGCCGAACCGGGACGTGCCGACGCCGTGGACGAAAGCCGCGCTCATGACTCCTCCCCCGCGGGGACGGCGAGCAGGTCGCCGGTCCCGGACGTGCCCGTGACCCGGGCCCTGGTGCTGGGCGGCAGCGGCCGGTCGCCCGGCGTGTGGACCAGCACGCGAGGCCCGTCGTCGAGCACGACGTAGGCCACCGCGTACGGCGGGGTGTGGCCGGGCACCCGCACGCGCAGGCACGTGGAGGCCCACACCTCGCCCTCGGGCGAGAACGCGCTCTCCGCGACGGGTCCCCGGCACAGCGGGCACCGCAGAACCGCCTGCGCGACGGGATACCCGCACCCGGTGCACCGCCAGCCGAGTACGGCGACACCGTCGGGGCCGGTCCGGACCCGCGGACGCGGGTCACCGGTCGTGGTGCTCATCGGTCTCCTTCCACAGAGCAGGGGCGGCGGGTCATCGCGGCGCCATCCGCACGCCGGCGTCGACGCGGATGACCTCGCCGTTGAGGTAGGTCGTCTCGAGGCAGGTCCGGACCACGTTCGCGATGTCTCCGGCCCGGCCGAGCCGTTTCGGGAACACGTTGGCGTCCCGCAGGTAGCCGCGGACCTCCTCGCTCGCGGCGCGCACCATCGGCGTGTCGATGGTCCCGGGGCACACGCACAGCACGCGCACGCCGTGGGAGGCGAGGTCGCGGGCCAGCGGGAGCGTCAACGCGACGATGCCGCCCTTCGACGCGGCGTACGACGCCTGTCCGACCTGGCCCTCGTACGCCGCGATCGAGCCGATGTTGACGATCACTCCCCGCTCGCCGTCCTCGCCGGGCTCGTTGCGGGCCATCACCCCGGCGACATTGCGCAGCACGTCGAACGCGCCGACGAGGTTGACCTCGATCCCCTGCCGGAAGCGCTCCAGCGGGAACAGGGTCCCGTCGCGGGCCACGGCCCGGGCCGCCGGGCTGATCCCGGCGCTGTTGACGAGCACGTCGATGCGGCCGAAGCGTTTCCCGACCTCCTCGACGGTGGCGGCGACCTGGCCGGGATCGGTGACGTCGAGCGGGAAGAACTCGGCGCCCCCGCCCAGTTCCGCGCACAGCTCGGGGCCGCGTGAGCCCGGCAGGTCGAGCACCGCGGCGCGGCCTCCGCCGTCGACGAGCATGCGCGTGACGCCTTCGCCGATGCCCGAGGCACCGCCGGTGACGACTCCCACCGCGCCGGTGACGCGCATCGCTACACCCGCTCCAGGATCGTGGCGTTGGCCAGCCCGCCGCCCTCGCACATCGTCTGCAGGCCGTAGCGGGCGCCGGTGCGCCGCAGCTCGTGGACGAGTGTGGTCATCAGCCGCGCGCCCGACGCCCCGAGCGGGTGGCCGAGCGCCATCGCCCCGCCGTTGACGTTGACCCGGTCGAGGTCGACGCCGAGGTCCTTCGCCCACGCGAGCACCACCGCGGCGAACGCCTCGTTGCACTCGAAGAGGTCGATGTCGTCCACCGTGAGCCCGGCGCGGTCGAGCACCCTGCGGGTCGCCGGGATCGGGCCCGAGAGGATGAGCACCGGGTCGCTGCCGACCACGGTGGCGGTGTGCACCCTGGCGATCGGGGTCAGCCCGAGCCGCTCCACCGCGCGCTCCGAGGCGACCAGGACGGCGGCGGCGCCGTCGGCGATCTGGCTGGCGAGCGGCGCGTTGTGGACGCCGCCCTCCCGGATCGGCGGGACGCTTCGCATCTTGTCCCGGTCGGAGCTGCGCCGGACGCCCTCGTCGGCGGTGACGCCGGCGACCTCCAGGAGCTGGCCGGCGAACCAGCCCTCGTCGTGAGCGCGGGCGGCCCTGGCGTGGCTGGCGATCGCGAGGTCGAACATGGCCTCGCGGTCGATCCCCCACCGCTCGGCGATGAGGTCACCGCCGCGGAACTGGTGGATCTCCTCGTCCCCGTAGTGCTTGGCCCAGCCCGCGCCCGCGAAGGGGTAGCCGTAGCCGAGCTTCGGGTCGCCGGAGCTGTTGAGTGGCACCCGGCTCATCACCTCGACCCCGCCCGCGACCACGAGGTCCTGCTCCCCGGACTTCACCGCCTGCGCGGCGAAGTGCACCGCCTGCTGAGAGGAGCCGCACTGCCGGTCGATGGTGACCGCGGGAACCTCGACCGGCAGCCCCGCCGACAGCCAGGCGTTGCGGCCGACGTTCCACGCCTGCTCGCCCATTTGCGCCACGCAACCTGCGATGACGTCGTCGACGCGGCCGGGGTCGACCCCGGTGCGGTCCAGCAGGGCGGCGAAGACGTCACCGAGGAGATCGGCCGGGTGCAGCCCGCTGAGCCCACCGCCGCGCTTACCCGTCGGGGTGCGAACTGCGTCCACAATGTACGCCTGGGGGCGCGACTCGGTCATGTGATCACCTCTCGTTCAACTCCTGCGGTGTGCTGGTGCGTGCGCTCGGCGTCCCACAACTCCTCCAGCCCGGCTGGCAACCGCTCCTGCTGGAGTCGCGGCCGGACCACGACGGCGAGATCGGCCAGCGCGGCGTGCCACGCGGCCATGCCAGGCGGTGGGGTGAGGCGCAGGAGCGTGGTGTCCAGGCCCCAGCCGTCGCGCTCGGCCGCCAGCCTGCGCGCCAGCTCGACGGCGTCCTCGGCGCCCGGGTCCCACGTCCGCACGGCGGGACGGCGCAGCCGGCGGCACGCGGGCCCGAGCGAGCGCTCGAGGTGCCGCCAGACGGGTGCCCCGTCCTCTTCGGACACCGGGCTGAGCGCGTACGCCGAGGCGACCGCCGGCGCGGCCCGGCCGAGCAGCCACAGCGTGGGCTCCAGCGCGTAGGGCGCGGGCGTCACCCGCACCCGGGTCTCGGGGTTCACGGTGTGTTGCGGCAGTCCCGCCGGGATGGTGTGCCGCGGACCCCGGTGGGCGAACGGGGTGGTGCCCGCCGCGGCGAGCAGGACGTCGGCCCACTCGGTCAGCGAAGCCTCGTCGTCGCCGCGCAGGCCGAGCACGAGCCTGCCGCCGAGCAGCTGGTCGGCGACGTGCCGTTCCTCTGCCAGGTACAGCGGATGGTGCTCGGCGACCGCCGTGCCGGCGCCGATCATCACCGTGCGCGTCGGCTCGGCGCACGTGGCCGCCGCGGCCAGTGCCACCTCGGGCCGCCCTGACGGCGCGGCGAGCCAGACCAGGTCGAGTGCCGCCTCCTCCACGGCCGCCGCCAGCGCGGGCACATCCGCGAGCGAGACCGTGGCCAGGTCGAGAGTGACGCCGATCCTCATGCCGTCACCGCCTTCAGCACGGTTGCGGCGAGCAGTTCGAGCTGCTCGCCGAGCTCACGGTCGGAGACGAAGTCGAAGTTGACCCTGGCGACGATGGTGTCCACGCCGGCGTCGGCGATCTGCCCGAACCGGGCCGCGACCTCGTCCGGGCTGCCGACGACCGCGCTCGTGGCCGTGCGGTCGACCTGCCCCTGAAGGCGTTCGGGGCTGGTGAAACCCTGGCCTCCGTCCAGCACCCACCACGCACCGGCCTCCTCGGTGTAGTGGCGCCGCAGCCGCGGGAGGAACCAGGAACGCGCGGCCTCGCCGTCGACGTCGACCCAGGTGTCCTTGATCATGCCGATCCGGCCGGGCTCGCGGCCCGCGGCGCGCGCGGCGCCGGTGATCGTGGCGACCGCACGCCGGATGCCCTCGGCGTCGAGTGTCTGGGGCAGCAGGGCCGACATCCCGTGCCGCCCGATGCGTTCCAGTGCCGCGCGGGCCATCCCGCCGCCCCACACCGCGTCAGGGCGCCGGTCGCGCGGCTCTCGGTCGAGCACGTCGAGACCGGCGTCCATGCGGCGACCGCGGCCCGTGCGCGGCAGGCCAAGCGCGTCGAACTCCGCGTCCCGGTGCCCCAGTCCGACGCCGAGCTCCAGCCGTCCCCGCGCCGCGTCGTCCACCGCGGCCGCGAGCGAGCGCAGGCGCTCCGGGTCGTGCTGGGGCAGCAGGACCATCGCCGTCCCCAGTCGCAGCGTCGTGGTGGCAGCCGCGGCGGAGGCGATCGGCAGCAGCGGCGCCGGGCAGAACGCGTCGTACCAGAGCCGGTGCTCGGCCAGCCACAGGTGGGCGTAGCCAAGCTGTTCGACTTTCCTTGCCACGGTGGGAAAGTCGCGGTAGAGGCACGGAAGCTGGTGTGGCCGGGTCACCGTGGACTGGAACGTCCACAGCCCGACTCCCATTTCGACACCCATGAGCGTTTCCCGCCTCAGTCCTGGGTTCCGGTCAGGTGCGTGACGTCGGTGGTGGCGGTGCCCGCGAGCACCACCCGCTCACCGACCATCAGCTCCACGGCACAGTCGGCGAGTGTGCGGCCCTTCTCCTCGCGCAGCGCCGACACCGTGCCGCGCGCGACGACGTGGTCGCCGCCGAGGACATTGCCCTGGAACCGCACGCGGATGCCGCGCAGGTGCTCGTGGCCGCCGGTCCAGGCGGCGAGCATGTTCATGACGTACGCGACGTTGTTCGGGCCCTGGTTGACCGGCTTCTCCCCCATCCCCAGCGCGCGCACGGCGTCGAGGTCGAAGTGGATGGGGTTGGGGTCCACGAGGACCAGCGCCATCGTCTTCATCTTCTCCGCGCTCACGGCGGGCAGCTCCCAGCTCGGGATGACGGTGCCGACCCGGATGGTCATGCGTCCCTCCTCGGGAAGACGATGGAGTTGTAGGTGGACGCGGCGAGCTCGCCCGCGGCGTCGGTGAGCGCCAGCCGGAACCCGACGATGTCGAAGACGCCGGTTCGCTTGCCCCGCTTGCGTTCGGCGGAGACGAACTCGCCGCTGACACTGAAGCTCTCGCCGACCTCGAGCGGGCGTTCGAGCACGGTCTCGTGCTCGCCGAACATCGGTCCGTCGGCGGCGGTCGCGCCGCAGATCGCGAAGACCTCGTCCCAGCTGACGCCCTTGCCGACCGCCACGCTGATGTACGCGAAGAGCGGGTGCGCCACCTTGCCGTCCCTCGGCGACTCGACGACGTCGTTCAGCAGCCAGTCGACGTACGGCTCGATGGTGTAGGTCCCGCCGGGGATCGGGCGGCCGACGATCGCCGCAAGCTCGCTCTCGGTCATCGTCATCGAGACTCCAATTCACCAACCAACTGATTGGTAGAAGTCTGCCAGACGTCGCCCTCCCTGCCAAGCACCTCGGCGGGTGCACACGAGAGAAGGGCCCGAGCCGACGTGCGGCTCAGGCCCTTCTCTCGTCAGCGTGGCGGGCTCAGCCCCGGGAGAACGCCGCGCGCAGCGCCTCGATGCCACCGGCCGAGGCGACCGCGGACTCGGAGGCGACCGAGGACACGATCATCCCGATGTAGACGTCAGCCAGCTGCTCCGCGGTCCTTGGCCCGTCGGGGCGGTACCACCGGGTCATCGAGTTGAGCTCGCCGGTGATCACGATGCTCGCCAGCCGGGGGTCGATGGCCTTGTCGATCACGCCCTCACGCTGACCCTCCTCGAGAATGCCCTGGAGCACCACGACGTAGGTCTCACCGCCCTCGCGGATCTCGGCACGGCGCTCCTCGCTGAGCCGGTCGAACTCGCGCAGCTGGATCGTGTACGGCACGAGGTGGTCCGCGGCGAACAGCACGTGGGTGCGAACGAACGCGGCGAGCTTCTCCAGCGGCTCCTGCTCCGCGTCCGTCACCACGCGCATGTCCGCGATCGCCTCGTCGTAGACATCCTTGATGATCTTGTAGAGGAAGTCCTCCTTCGATCGGACGTAGTGGTAGAGGCTGCCCTTGAGGATGCCGACCCGGTCGGCGATGTCCTGGATGCTGGTCGCGCTGTACCCCTTGTCGAGGATCACCTCGGCGGCGGCCTCGACGATCTCGGCGAAGCGCTCCGGGTCCGGCCCGCGACGCGGCCGCCCCCGCTTGGCCGGCTCGGCGTCGGTTTTCGACATCTGGTCACGTCCCCCTTGCCTGAGCTGCGCCCGCAGCACCGTCGCTGCGTTGCGCGCGGTCGAACCACGGCAGGATAGTCCGGTCACCGTCGACCCACCGACCGTCCACCCGTCGTTCGGCGATCCGCCACCCGAGATCGGTGCGGAGCAGCAGATCACGGTACGACGCCGCGACTTCGAGCCGGGCGGGCTTCCCCCGCTCTCCGGTGGCGCGTGCGACCAGCGTGGCCCGCACCTGACTGCGCACGCGCACCCGGCCATCGTGCTCGGCCTTGGCGCTGACACTGCCCAGCAGATGCTGGGTGGCGCGCAGGCCGCGGTGGAGTTCCGCCATCACGTCCGCGACCTCCGCCCCGCCCCGGCAGCGGAACGCGCCGTAGTCGGCGACGGCGTCCGGGAGGAAGAGGGAGCGCAGGTCGTCGTACGCCTCGTCGTCGATCGCCCAGCAGTAGCGCGCGAGCAGCTCGGCGGCCACGGCGGTCGCGCGCACGTCGTCAGTAGCCATCGGTCGCCCCCGCCGCCGGATAGTCGGCGCCCTCGAACCACGCCTCGAGCTCCGCCCTCCTGGTGGCGTCGACGAGCTCGACGAAGGGTCCGCTGGGCAGCCGGTGGTAGGCGAACCGGACGGCCCGCCCGCTGCCGTCGTCGAAGGTGAGCACGCGCGGGAAACCGGCTGCCTCCAGCTTCGCGGAGGTGGCGGCGAAATCGTCGGCCCACACGCCAACGTGGTGCGCGCCGCCCGCGCCGAAGGACAGCGAGGGGGCCTCCCAGATCGTGCCCGGGACGGGTTCGAGCAGCTCCAGCCGCGGCGAACCGCCCTGGGAGTACGCGAACCGCATCCGTGCGGCCACGGGGCCGTCGGGCGTCAGCACGGGCATCTCCCGCTCCTCCACGCTGGTCCAGGCCACGCCGAAGACGCCGGTCAGGTCGGCCATCGCCGCATCGAGATCCGGGACGACGAAACCGGTGTGGTAGATGTCGGTGATCTTCAGCAACGCGCTCTCCTTCGCATGGGCCGGCGATCAGCCGCCGATGTACGACATCTCCACTCGCGGACCACGCAGGCCGTGCTCGCCGCGGAGCTCGGACGCGCGGTCGGCCCGCCCGCCCCAATGCCGGGCGAGCGCCGCGTGCAGCTCCTCGTCGGTCCGGCCGCCACGGACCAGCGCGCGCAGGTCGTGACCCGTGGCCGCGAAGAGACAGGTGAAAAGTTCACCGGTGGCCGAGATCCGGGCCCGCGTGCACGTCCGGCAGAACGGCTTCGTCACCGAGGCGATGATGCCGATCTCGCCGCCACCATCGCGGTAACGGAATCGCGTCGCGACCTCGCCCACCACGCCGGGCGGGACCTCCTCCAGCGGCCACAGCGCGTCGATCCGCGCCCGCACCTCGTCGGCGGGGACGACCTTGTCACGCACCCAGCCGTTGGTGGTGCCGACGTCCATGTACTCGATGAAGCGCAGCGCGACGCCCTCCCCCCGCGCCCACGCGGCGAGATCCTCGATCTGGTGGTCGTTGACGCCGCGCTGGACCACGGTGTTGACCTTGACCCCGAGACCGGCCTGCCGGGCGGCGGCGATGCCGTCCAGGACGGCCGAGAGCGGCAGCGGGGTGTCGGCCATCGCGCGGAAGGTCTGCTCGTCGAGCGCGTCCAGGCTGACGGTGACCCGGTGCAGTCCGTTCCGGGCGAGCACTTCGGCGAACTTCGGCAGCAGGACGCCGTTGGACGTCATGGCGAGATCCTCGATCCCGCCCACCGCGGCGAGCATCGCGACGAGGTCCGGCAGGCCGCCGCGCAGCAGCGGCTCGCCGCCGGTCAGCCGGAGCTTGCGGACACCGCCGCGCCGGAAGACCCCCGCCAGCCGGGCGATCTCCTCGAAGGTCAGCAGCTCGGAACGCGCGAGAAAGGCGTGGTCGGCGCCGAAGAGCTCGCGCGGCATGCAGTACCGGCAGCGGAAGTTGCACCGGTCCGTGACCGAGATCCGCAGGTCGGTGAGCGGACGGCCGAGGCGGTCGAGCAGGGGGCCGGCACCGCTGCGCTGCTCCATCACTGGTGCTCCTCCCCGGCCGAGACTTTCGGCAACCGTTCGTTTGGTAGGTTATGCGCGATCGGGTCGCCGAGCAACCAGCCCACCGGGAGGACAGCTGCATGAACGCCGGCACAGAGGTCGTTCCGGAGTACGGCAGCCCGGAGCCGCCCGCCGGACGCGGCACCCCACCCGCGTGGTTCTCCGCCGCGCTGCGCCGCGAGCGCCACACCGGCGAGGTGGACGTCGGCGGCGTCCCGATCCGGTTTCTGGCCTGGGGCGAACCCGGCAGTCCCGCCACGATCCTGGTCCACGGCGGCGCGGCACACGCCATGTGGTGGGCGCCGATCGCCGCGCGGCTCGACCCGGACTCCTACGTCGTCGCACTCGACCTGTCCGGCCACGGGTGCAGCGGACACCGGCCGGTCTACGCGGTCGAGCACTGGGCCGAGGAGATCGCCGCCGTCGCGGAGGCCGTGTCGCCGGACCCGGCCACCGTGGTCGCGCACTCGCTCGGCGGCATCGTGACGTCCTGCGCCATGACACGCGCCGACCTCGCCGGCCGGTTCCGCAGGGCGGTCCTCGTCGACGCGCCCGTCTGGCCCGACGCGGCCGCGCCGGAGCAGCCGCTGGCCGACCGGGAGATCCGGCCCCACCGCACCTACGCGAGCGCCGCCGAGGCCCTCGGCCGGTTCCGGCTCGTGCCACCACAGCCGTGCGACAACGACTGGTACGTCGGGCACATCGCCTGGCACAGCCTCCGCCCGGTCGCGCCGTCCGGCTGGCAGTGGCGCTTCGACCCGAGGATCTTCGCCAATCCCACGGGCGACCACCGGATCACGCGGTTCGAGGGCAGTCTGGACCGGGCCGGGTGCCCCTTCGCGGTGGTGATGGGCGAGCGGTCCTACCTCGCGCCGGGCGCACGGGCGGCACTCGCGGACCGGCCGGGCACACCGCTGCGCTTCGTCCCGGATGCGGCCCACCACGTGATGCTCGACCAACCCCTCGCCCTTCTCTCCCAGCTGCGGGACCTGCTCGGCTCGTGGCCATGAGGACCCTCAGATCCCGGCAGCGGTCAACCTTTCCGCCTTCGGGCGGGCCCGCACGTCTTCGACAGCGGTCACGATCTGCTCGAGCGCGAGGATGAGGAACCCGGCGAACACCGCCAGCCGGGCAGGCCACATCGGCAGCCGGACGAGGCCGAGTTTGTACTCCCCGGTCTCGAAGGCGGCGCTCAGGACGCTCCAGGAGGCCCACGCGAGCAGGATGGCGACAAGCGCCGCGCCGATTCCGCCGGCCAGGCGCACGATCCGGTAGGCCGGCCCCTTCAGCCGGTCCACAAGGGACGACATCGAGACGTGCTGCCGCCGCCGTTCCGCCTCGCCCAGCGCGAAGAACGCGGTCAGCGCCATCGCCAGCTCGACGTACTCGACGGTCCCGGTCACCTCCTGCTTGCCCAGCTCCCGCAGGACCACGTTGTAGACGATGAGCAGCATGATGAACACCATGCCGACGATCGACACCACGGCCAGCGCGCGCGAGAGGGCGTGGACCGTCGCGGCGAAACCCCGGCCGACCGCACCGGCGAGTCCACGGCCGGTCCCGTTCGTTGTCTCGGTCATTCGGTCAGTCCCATCTGGCTCGGGATGAAGGTGACGATGGCCGGGAAGACGAACATCAGGATCACGATGACGATGTCCAGCCTCACGTACCAGAGCACACCCTTGAACGCGGTGCTCAGCTCCACGTCCTTGCGGATCCCGGCGACGACGAACGCGTTGAGCCCCAAGGGTGGCGTGAGCAGCCCGATCTCGATCAGCTTGACGAACAGCAGCCCGAACCAGATCCCGTTAATGCCGAGCTCGGTGATCACCGGATACGTCAGCGGCACCATGATGAGCAGGATCGACGTGGGATCGAGGAACATCCCCAACGGGACGAGTACGAGCAGGAGGAGCGCGACGATCAGCCACGCCGGCACGGGCAGGCCGGTGAGGCCGTCCGCGATCAGCTGCGGCGCTCCGGCGGCCACCATGAACGAGGAGAAGATCGCGCCGCCGATGAGCAGCGAGAAGACCATCCCGTTGAGACTGACCGCGGCGGACAGCGAGTTCCACAGGCTCCTGCCCATCTCCTTCGGCTTGCGCAGGTGCTCGATCACCACCATCAGCAGGGCGACGAACGCCCCGACCGCGGAGGCTTCCACCGCCGTGAAGAAGCCGGAGTACATGCCGCCGATGATGATCACGAACAGCAGTCCGATTCGGAACAGGCTGTAGGCGCCGGAGAGCAGGGCCGGCCGGTTGCTGAGCGGCAGCACGTCCTCGGCGCCCTTGCCGAACAGCTCGGGCTTGCGCTTGGCGCGGATCATGATGCTGATGCCGTAAACGGTGGCGGTGACCACGCCCGGCCCGATACCCGCCATGAGCAGTGCGCCGATGGACTCGCCGGTCAGCACGCCGTAGATCACCAGCGGAACGCTGGGCGGGATGAGCACGCCCAGCGTTCCCGCGGCACCGACCACCCCGGCGGCCACGTGCATGGCATAGCCGGCCTTGCGCATCTCCGTGATCGCGAGGTTGCCGATCGAGATCACCGTGGCGATGCTCGACCCGCTGACCGCGGCGAAGCAGGCGCACGCCGTGAGTGTCGCGACCGCGAGGCCGCCGGGCAGGCTTCGCAGCAGCCAGCCCAGCACGCGGTAGGCGCCCTCGGCGAGGTTCGCCCGCTCCGCCGCGTTTCCCAGCAGGACGAACATGGGAATCACGAGCAAGGTGAACTTCGAGGCACTGCTGATCGGCAGCGCGCCCAGCGTCGACATCCCGACGTCCCAGCCGTCCAGCAGGTAGTAGCCGGCGAATCCCGCGAACGTCAGCGCCAGCGCGATGCGCATTCCCGAGAGCAGTGACACGGCGAGGATCGCGATGACCACCAGGAAGAGCTCAGTGGTTCCCATCGGGTGCAGGCCCTTTCGTCGACCCGGCCGTCCACAGTGGAGGCCGGCAACGTCACTGGGTTACTTCTGACCGCACGTGGTGAGGCCCTCGACGTAGCCCGACTCGCCGGTGTGCTCGTCGACCGCCTCGGTGTAGGCCTGCCAGACCTTCTCGACCGTGCCGGAGTCGGTGGACTTGGCCGCCTCGTCCTTCCAGACCTTCGGTGCGAGCCGCTCCACGGCGTCGGCGATCGTGGCCTGGTCGGCCTCGTTCCAGCGGACGATCGTGCCGCCGGAGTCGAGGAACTTCTCGCAGGCCTGCTTGTCGTACCTGGTCATCAGCTCGTCGGCCTTGGCGTACCACTCGCCCTTGAGCTCCTCGATCACGGCCTTGGCGTCGTCGGACATCCGGTCGTAGGCGTTCTTGCTGATCGCGAAGATGGAGCCGCCGTTCTCGCCGACGTCGGGCGCCATGTACTTCGCGACGTCCGTGATGCCGTTGGCGACCTGCGTGTCCATCGGGTAGGTCACGCCGTCGACGATGCCGCGCTCGACGGACTCGTAGACCTCCTCCGATGCCTGGAACGTCGGCTCCGCACCGAGTTCCCGCCACACCACCGAGGAGGGCTGGGCCGGAATGCGGATCTTGAGTCCGTCCACATCGGCCAGTGACTTGACCTCGGGCTTGAACGCGACCGCAGAGGCATTGTTGGGCAGGAAGCCGATGAGCACGAGGTCCTGCTTGGCGAGCTCGTCGGCGAAGGCGTCCACGCCGTTGACGAGGTCCTGCAGCGCCCGCAGCCGCGCCGCCTGGTCGGCGTGCGCGATCGGCACCATGTTGATGTTGTTGAGCGGGAGCTCGGCCGGGAAGTACGCCGGGACGACATTGCCGGCCTCGGCACGCCCCTGCTTGAGCCCGGGGAGCGTGTCGGTGCCGGACAGCAGCCCGCCTCCGTAGGTGACCTCCGTCTTGACCTGCCCGTCCGTGCGCTTCTCCAGTTCGTCCATGAACCACTGGATGAGGTCGGACTGCGATCCGCCAGGCGGCAAGACCTGCGCGGCCCGGACCTGGACGGGTCCACCGGCCTGGGACGCGGCACCCGCGCAGCCGCTCGCGACCAAGGCGAGACCGGCGAGTCCGGCGAGGAGCCGGGTGACCCGGCTGGTCCTGGTGGTGCGCATCATTGCGCCCTCCTCTGGATGTGCGTGTCTCGAAAACCGAGGCCGGTCGGATTCATTCGACCAACCGGTTGGTCAATTAAGACCGACAGTATCTGTGGTGTCAAGCACACTCGAAAGTGGACGTTGTGACTTGACTCACACGGTGACGCCGTGTCGCTGCACCGTCACCGTTGTCAGAGCGAATAGCCCCCGTCGACGTCGATCCACTGGCCCGTGACGTACCGAGCCTCGTCGCTCGCCAGGAATCCCACGGCGGCGGCGATGTCGCGGGCCTTGCCGAACGACGCCAGCGGGATCCGTCCAAGTGCGACCTGGAGGTGTTCGGGGAGGATGTCACCGCGGTCCAGCAGGGCCTGGGTCATGCCCTCGTCGAGGATGCCCACGCCCACGGCGTTGGCGCGGACGCCGTAGCGCCCCTCCTCGGCCGCTACCGCCTTCACCACCGCCTCGTTGGCCGCCTTCGGCCCGCTGGAGAGCACGTCCCGCAGGACGAAGCGGCGGTTGGCGACCGTCGAGACCACCACCACCGACCCCCGCGTCTCGCGCAGCGCGGGCAGTGCCGCGCTGATCACCGCGAACGTACCGCCCGCGTCGATCCGCAGCTGCTCGGCGTACTGCTCGGGCGGCAGCGCGCTGACCCAGGACTGGAAGTTCGTCGGCGACGCGGCCAGCACCACGGTGTGGAGCCCGCCGTGTCTGCCCGCCACCTCCTCGACCACGCTCCGGACTCCTCCGGGGTCGCCGAGGTCGAGCCGGACCGCCACACCGTCCACACCGGACTTCCTCACCAGCGCCGCGGTTTCCTCGGCGGCGGCCGCGTTGCCGGCGTAGGTGACGGTGACGTCGGCGCCGAGCTCGGCCAGCCGGATCGCCACCGCCCGGCCGATGGCGCCGCTGCCGCCGACGACAAGGCACCCGCCGGCCCGGCCGCCGAACGCGTCCGTTGACATCAGCCGGACACCGCCGCGGGCACCTCCGGCGCGTCACCGGCCCGGACCCGGCAGCGCGCTCCGCGCAACGGCTGGTCGCCCGCGAAGCTCGACAACTCGGGCGCGCCCGGGGTGATGGCATTGGCGTTGGAGACCCACACGCCGGACAGGTGCGGCTCGTACTGTTGCTGCTCGGGGTTCCACCAGTAGCCGTCGGGGTTCACCGTGTCGCGCCGCAGGGAGGCGTCGAAGCGGGCCCGCTGCCTGATCGCGCCCTCGGGACGTTCGATGATCATCCACTCGCCATCGACGACACCGTACTTCGCGGCGGTGTCGGGGTGGATGTCACACAGCGGCTCGGGATGGATCCGGCGCAGGCGCGCGCTCTGGCGGAGGTTCGAGGCCGTCAGCTCACGCACCCGGCTGCCGGGGATCATCTGCAGAGGGTACTCCTCCTCCGGGGCGTCCGGGATCGAGTAGGGCGGTCCGGTGTAGACCGGCCGCGCCTCGATGCCGAAGCGCTCGAACATGCTCGGCACCAGCTCCACCTTGCCCGAGGGAGTGGCGAACCCGCGCTCCCGGTACTTGTAGAACACGGGCTTGGTGAAGCGGTGGTTTACCTCGCCGTCGGCCCACTCGCGATAGGACTTGCCGGACGGCGCGAGGAACCGGTCGAACATCCCCTCCACGGTATCCGGCCAGTAGCCGGGATCGTCGGAGAGCCTGCGGCCCAGCTCGGCCCAGAGGTCGTAGTCGTTCCTCCGCTCCCCGATGGTGGTGGCGACCTGCTGGCCCACCACGAAGAAGTTGCCGATCCCCCAGTGGGCGCTGAGGTCGGCGCGCTCCATGAAGTCCGCCGCTGGCAGCACGTAGTCGGAGAGCTGTGCCGTCGGTGTCATCCACATGTCCATCGTGACGAGCAGCTCGAGGTTCTCGCTCGTGAACGCCTCGTAGGCGTCCCTGCCCGCACCCATCGACAACAGCGGCTCCCCGCACTGCACGATGATCGCCTTCACCGGGTACGGGTCCTGCCTCGTGACGGCGCGGTAGATCGCGGGCTGGCTCGCGAACAGCACGTAGGCGGTGCCGGTGTGCCCCTGCGGGTAGACCTTCCCGGTGGCCTCGCGGAACGCCTGGTACCCGGAGATCGACGTGATCGGCGTTTCGTGGGCGTTGACGCTTTCCCTCGTGCGCAGGGGATGGTCGACCAGCTTCTCGAAGTTGATGTTCGGCAGCCACGCGAAGGTGCCGGCGTCGTAGGGGTTGCCGAGCGGCTCCCCGCCGGGGCGGTCCAGGTTGCCGGAGATGGCCCGCAGGATCGCCCGCCCGAGCACCGCCGAGCGGGAGGCGCCCTCTCCGAGCTGCGTGGCGGCGACGCCGAACGACAGGCGGGCGGGTCCCAGTGTGGCGTACATGTGCGCGGCCTTCACCACGTCGGCCGCGGGAACGCCGGTGATCTCCTCGGTGCGTTCGGGAGTCCACTTCGCGGCCTCGGCCTCGACCTCGTCGAAGCCGGTGCACCACTGTTCGACGAACTCCCTGTCGTAGATGTCGTCGCGGATCATCACGTGGATGAGCCCCAGCGCGAGCGCGCCGTCGGTGCGGGGGCGCACCTGGAGATGCAGGTCCGCCCGCTCGGCCGTCTTGGTCCTGCGAGGGTCGACGACGATGAGCTTGGCGCCCTGGGCCTGACACTGGCGCAGCCGTTCGAACGAGGGCGGCGAGGACTCCGCGGGGTTGGAGCCCCAGATGACGATGCACTTGGTCTTGCCGGGGTAGTAGCTCTGGTAGACGGTGTCCCAGCCGTAGACCGAGACCTCCGCGATGTACTCACCGACACCGCAGTTGCGGCCCTGGCTCACGAAGTTGGGGGTGCCGAAGTCGGCCGCCCAGCGCCAGCTCGCCCAGTCGCCCGGCGTCTTGTGGGTGCCGCCGAGGGTCGCAACCGACTCGGGGCCGTCCTTCTCCCGGAGTTCCCGGAGCTTCCCGGCGATCTCGTCCATCGCCTGCTCCCAGGAGATCCGCTCCCACTTGCCCTCACCGCGCTTGCCCACGCGCTTGAGCGGGTAGTTCAGCCGGTCGTCGTGGTGGTGGATCTCGATCGCCGTCGTGCCCTTGATGCACAGCTTGCCGTTGGCCACCGGATTCTCGCGGTCTCCGTCGAACGCCAGCGGATGCCCGTCGCCGTCGACGTGGAACAGCATGCCGCAGTGCTGCGGACACAACGTGCAGAACGTCCGGCGAACGTCGGGACCGTCCGCGAAATTCAGCTTGGCCAACGCTATGCTCCCGTCGCATCTACCAATCGTTTGGTGAAATGAATCTACCTCGCCGTGGCTGCACTCACAAGGGCCCCTCCGGCCCCGGCGGGGAATGCGCTGGCCAGGACGTCCTGGCGGGGCGTCGGGCGGCCGGCCCGGCACACGGCCTTTGCGCCGACCTGCGTGCGTTCGCGGCGGTGGCCGGACTCGGCGTCGGCGTCGGCGCAACAGCGGAAGACATCGCCTGCCGGTTACCCGGCCTCGTCCGGATCGCGCAACTCAGCTCCGGGCCGCGTGCGGTCGGGCTTCACCGACGCCCCCTGGCTCGCCCGCTCCCGCGCGCGGCTCTCCAGCCACATCGCGATCCCGGCGCCAGCGGCCGTGCCCACCGCCATCGCGCCGAACAACAGCAGCCACCACACGTCGATGACGTGTCCGACGATCGCGATTCCAGCACCCACGCCGAAGACCCCGCCGACCGCGGTGGTCCTGCCCGGGTTGACCGGGGCGCGCTTGCGCGGTCTCGCCTTCGACCGGGGGGACAGCGCCGGAGCGACCCAGAACGCCGCGCACGAGATCATCAGCAGCACGACGCCCACGTCGCGCCACGCGTTGTCCGCCTCGGCGAGCCCGTAGGCCAGCACGGCGAAACCGCCGACGAAGGCGACGCCGAACGGGGTCGCCCTCCAGCCGCCCAGGAGGTACAGCCCGGCGCACGCGGCGATCAGCAGGCCGAGTCCGATCAGCCCCAGCATCACGCCCATCGCGACGGGCAGCATGTAGTCCGACGGATAGATCTCGGCCGCACCCAGCGCACCGGCGCCGATGCCGAGCACGGGGCCCGCGATGACGAGCCCCACACAGATCCTGGTGACGGTCTTCTCGAACTTCCCGGTATCCACGGGTCCCCGCCCGCGATCCACCTTGCCGGACGCCATCGCGCTCCCTCCGCCGCACGCCGCGTACCACGCGGTGCTCCGACGAGCCGGGCACGCTACGGCGTGATCACCGGCGGCGCGAGCAGAATACCCAGAGCTCCGGGCAGCCGAAGCGGGTCGCCCGCGCCGCTCCGGGACCTCAGTCGATCAGCCGGCTCGTGCGCGCGAGCCACACGGCGTGGGTGCGGTTCTCGGCGCCGAGCTTGCGCATGACGCTGCGGAGGTAGGCCTTCACCGTGTTCGGCATCAGGCCCAGCTCGGCGGCGATGTCGTTGTTCGACGCGCCGGCGGCGACGTGTTCCAGCACCTCGACCTCGCGCTTTGACAGCGGTCCGCGCGCACCCGGCTCGCGGGGCCGTCCGCTGCCGGTGACGAAGTTCAGCAAGCCCTCGCAGACCTGGTGCAGGCGTTGCCGCGCGGACTGGTCCGCCACGAGCTCGATCGCCGCTTCCAGCTCGCTCAGCACGTCGCCGAGTGCCCGGGTGTCGCGCAGGGCCGCCGAGGAGCCCTCGGCCAGCCTCCGCCGGACCTCCAGCTCGATCGCCAGGTCGCGTTCGAGCGAGCGGACCGCGGCGGCCGCACGGGCCGCGGTGCGATCGCCGAGCGGGAGACTGTCCCGCCGCGCCAGGTACACCAGCCCCGCCACGTCGCCGTCCAGGCGCACCGGCAGAGCCAGAACCGCTCCCACCCGCTCGGGCGCGACGGCGTGGTCGTAGGCGTGCACGATGTGCGGCGTGCTGAGATAGTCGCGCACGACCACCGGCCTGCGCTGCGCCAGCGCCTTGCCCCCGAGCCCGGATCCCCGGCGCACCCGCACGTGGCGAAGCGTCTGCCCGAGGTTGCCGTCGAGGTGCCGGATCGTTACCGAGCCGCCCCCGGCATCGAGCGGTCCCCCGAAGGTCAGGTCGACCGCGCACTCCCGGCGCAGCGCGTGCACGCGGTGCGGCAGCATCCGGTCGAGCTCGCGCACGGCCACTCCGGTCATGGGCTCACCCCTCCCGGACCGCCGACCCGGCGGTCCTGAGTGGACGGTTCACCGGCGCCTCCAGCACGGCCGTGGCCGCGCCGGCGACCGCGTCCACCGCACCGTCGGTGTGCATCACCCGCGGCGTCCGAACCGTGTCGTCGACGAGAACCCGGGCCGTGTGGGCAAGCATCTGCGTGGCCGAATCGGACCGTTCCGGACGCGCGGCACGGGTCCAGTGAGCCCACTCCTGAAGGTGCTCACCACGGGCCCTGGCGAGGCGCTCGGCGGCGTCGGGCGGCAGGTGGTGCGCTTCGGTCACCGTCACCCCCAGCAGGTTCACCGCCTCCGCGGCGAGCCGGACGTAACCGGCGACCATCGCCGCCGGCGCAGCGGCGTCGCTCGTGGCCGTGCGCAGAGCCCTGATCGTCTCCAGCGACACCCATTCGCCGAACCGGTCGGCGATGGCCACGAGCATGGCCGTCTTGCTGTCAAAGTAGCGGTAGATGGCGGGTCCGGCCAGGCCCGCCTCGGCCGCGATGCCGTCGACGCTCGCGCCGTCGAAACCGCTCCGCTGGAACGTGTCGGCGGCGATGGCGATCAGCTGCTCCCGCCGGGACACCGGCGCCCGGCCGCCGGGCTCCGGCCAGGCCCCGGGCTCCCCGGCGCGGATGTCGTGATCCACCACGGCCAGCGCGGCAGCGCTGAGCAACGCGGCCGTCTGCTCCGCGTCGCCCGAGCCCAGCGGGGCCTCGCCGTGGCTGTTGAGCACCGCGATGGTCGCCCACGCCCGCACCGTGACCTCGACGGGCTCCAGGTCCGGCCGCCGCAGGCGGATCGCGCGCGCGAGTCCGGACGCCATGTCGTTCAGCCTGGCCCGCAGCGCGCGGGAGCCCTCGGGATCGAGGTGCCGGGCCTCCCGCTTCCACAGCCGGGCCATGTACGGGACGGCCAGCGAGGCCCTGGCCATCGCGTGCAGGTCATCGGGTAGCCGAGCCGGGTCGTATCCGGGTGTGAGCTCCGGCAGCGCGGACAGGAACGCGCCCTGCGCCTCGAACAGCACGTGGGACAGCAGCGCCTGTTTGTTCGCGTAGTGCCGGTACAGGGCGCGGGGGGTGATCCCGGTGGCGTCGGCGATGTCGCTCATGCGCACCGAATGGAAGCCGCGCTCGGCGAACAGCGCCCGCGCGTGGACGGAGATCTGCTCCCGCCGGTCACTGGGCCTGCGCGCCCTCGCCGGGCCGCTCACGCTCGTCATCCCGTCCCCCTTCATCGGACATCACGGAGCCTAACACGTGAACGTTGATGTACTTACTTGACGTTGTCGCGGCTTTACCCCCATACTTCCGCCGTCAAGTGGATTCGGTCACGTTAACGATCAGTGACTCACACCGGTACACATCTCGGGAGGCGAGCGACACTATGAAGGTCCGCAGGGTTGTCATGGGCGACGACGGCAACGGCACGACGACGGTTCTCGACGACGGCACCGTCGAGCCGACCACGGCCACGTTGCTGCCCGGGGTCGAGATCCACCGCGTATGGGAGCTGGACTCGGTGTCGGTGCCGGTCACCGACGCGTCCGCCGGTGCCCCGAAGTCCACGTTCTTCCCCGCCAACCCCGGTGTGCGGTTCGGCTTCCTCACGGTTCCGCCGGGTATCACCTACGTCCCGGAGCCGGGTGCGGACCTTGCGGCCGCGGCGGCGGAGATGGAGGAACGCCTGCCGGGCGCGGCAGCCACGTTCGCGTTCCCCGACAAGCCGGGCGCACACGTCACCCAGACCGTCGACTACATCGTCGTGCTCTCGGGCGACGGCGTCCTGCGCTTCGACGACGTCGAGGTGCGGCTGTCCCAGGGCGACTGCCTGATCCAGAACGGCACCCCACACGCCTGGTTCAACGACGGCACCGAGCCGTTCGTTGTGGCGTTCGCCCTCTGCGGCGCCACCCGCTGACCCGTCCCCGTCCCTCCACCGAAAGGCGGCCTCGCGTGAGCACACCGCCCGCGCCCTCCCCCACCGCGATCCGCAGGGCGTTGCGGCGCGCGCGGGACGGCGCGCCGCTGGACGTCACCGAGGCCGCCGTGCTGCTTGCCGCCGAAGGCAAGGACCTCGACGCGCTGCTCGCAGCCGCCTCGCGGGTGCGGGACGCGGGACTGGCGGCCGAGGGACGGACCGGGGTCGTCACGTACTCGCGCAAGGTGTTCGTGCCGTTGACCCGCCTGTGCCGGGACCGTTGTGGGTACTGCACGTTCGCAACGGTCCCTGGCAGGGTCGACTCGCCCTATCTCGAACGTGACGAGGTGCTCGAGATCGCGCGGGCCGGCGCCGCGGCCGGTTGCCGCGAGGCGTTGTTCACGCTGGGCGACCGGCCCGAGGACCGCTGGCCGCAGGCCAGGCACTGGCTCGCCGAACGCGGCTACGAATCCACAGTGGACTACCTCAGGTCGTGCGCCGTCGCCGTGCTGGAGGAGACCGGCCTGCTCCCGCACCTCAACCCCGGCGTGCTGAGCTGGCAGGAGCTGCACCGGCTCAAGCCGGTGGCGCCGAGCATGGGGATGATGCTGGAGACGACGGCGCGCCGCCTGTGGTCGGAGAAGGGCGGCCCGCATTTCGGCAGTCCCGACAAGGAACCCGCCGTGCGGTTGCGGGTCCTCGCCGACGCGGGCCGGGTCGGCGTGCCGTTCACCACCGGAATCCTGATCGGCATCGGGGAGACCCTCGCCGAGCGGGCCGAGTCGCTCTTCGCCATCCGGGCCGTCGCCCGCGAGTACGGCCATGTGCAGGAGGTGATCGTCCAGAACTTCCGGTCCAAACCGGACACCGCGATGCGGGCGACGCCCGACGCCGGGCTGACCGCGCTGGCCGCCACCGTGGCCGTCGCCAGGCTCGTGCTCGGACCCACCATGCGGGTGCAGGCTCCGCCCAACCTCGTCGGCGGGGAGCACGCGTTGCTGCTGCGCGCCGGCATCGACGACTGGGGCGGGGTGTCCCCGGTGACACCCGACCACGTCAACCCCGGGCACCCGTGGCCCCGGATCGACGAGCTGGCGGCGCACTCCGAGGCGGCGGGTTTCACCCTGCGCGAGCGCCTGACCGTGTACCCGCCCTACGTCCTCGCGGGCTCGCCGTGGATCGACGCCAGGCTGCACGCCCACGTCGCCGCGCTGGCCGACCCCGCCACCGGGCTGGCCGACGAGTCGGCGACCCCCGAGGGGCGTCCGTGGCAGGAGCCCGACGGCGGGGAGATCGGCACCACCGGCAGGGCGGATCTGCACACCACAGTGGACACCGCGGGCAGGAGCTCCGACCGCAGGGGAGACTTCGACAGCGTCTACGGCGACTGGGACGCGCTGCGCGAGCGTGCTCCCGGCCGCGGCGCACCGGCCCGGCTCGACGGCGACGTCAAGGCGGCGCTCGCGCTCGCCGAGGCGCGGCCGTCCGCGCTGCTCGATCCCGCGTGCGAGGCCGAGGCCACGGACCTGCTGCTCGCCGACGGCCCGGCGCTGGAGGCACTCGCGCGGCTGGCCGACGACGTGCGCGCCGACGTGGTGGGCGACGACGTCACCTACGTGGTCAACCGCAACATCAACTTCTCCAACGTCTGCTACGTGGGCTGC
>NZ_QEQT01000093.1:0-16836 GCF_003311655.1 Prauserella sp. PE36
CTAGGTCGTGTCTCCTTATTGCCGAAGCCATAGGGTGATCGCGCGGAGGACGATGCCTCCTCGGTAGACGGCGGCGAGCTTGTCGTAGCGAGTGGCGATGCCGCGCCATTGCTTGTGGTCGTTGAAGGACCGTTCGATCACGTTGCGCCGCTTGTAGGTCAGGGCGTCGAACTCGGGTGGGCGGCCTCCGGCGGCGCCACGCCGTCTGCGGTGAGCAATCTGGTCTGCGGGCTGTGGGATCACGGTCTTGATGCCCCGGGCTCGCAGTCTGGCTCGAATCGCTCGGGATGAGTAGGCCTTGTCGCCGATCAAGGCCTCGGGGCGAGTGCGCGGCCGACCTGGACCGAGCCGTTTGACGGCCAGGTGGGACAGCAGCGGCGCGAGCATGGGGGAGTCACCGGCCTGGCCGGGTGTGAGTGCGATGACCAGCGGGCGGCCGCGGCCGTCGACGAGCTGGTGGATCTTGGTCGACATCCCGCCCCGCGAGCGTCCCAGCGCATGATCAAGCGGCTCGGCGCGTAGATCCTTGTAGTTCGGCTCAGCCCCCTGTGGGCCGCCGACCTGCGGGATGTTCGACCCGTCGCAGGGTGACCGCGTGCTGGTGGGCGCGGTTGATGGTGGAGTCGACCGACACCGTCCAGTCCACCCCGCCGGCGGCGTCAGCCTCAGCGACCAGCCGAGCGTGGATCTTATCCCAGGTCCCATCGGTCGAGAACCGCTTGTGCCGCTTCCACAGCGTCTGCCACGGTCCGAACGACTCAGGCAGGTCCCGCCACGCGATCCCGGTCCGGAATCGGTAGACGATCCCCTCGACCACCTGCCGGTGATCCCTAAACGGCCTGCCTCGCTGGCCATCCGAGGACGGCATCAGCGGCTCAATCCGAGCCCATTGAGCGTCAGTAAGCACCGCAAACCGTGACATGCGATCAACAATCCCAGCTCACACCGCAGATCTTTAGGAGACACGCCCTAGGTCGTGTCTGCCGATCCGGTTGCCCGCTCGCACGGCAGAGAATTGTCAGACACGACCTAACGCAGCCGGGCCGCGAACGACGTCGGGCGGTCCCGCCACGGCGTCCGCGCCGGGCGCGCCTGTTCCACCCCGGTGAGCACCGCGTGCGCCGCGAGCACACCCGCCACCGTCGCTCCGTTGACGATGTCGCCCGCGAGCACCATCCGCACGGCTTGCGCGAGCGGGACCGTGGTGATCACCAGGTCGGCCTCCTCCTCGCCGTGCACCTCGCGCTCCACGGCGGTGAGGTCGCGCGCGAGGTAAACGCGCACGACCTCGTCGGTGAAGCCGGGCGAGGCGGCCACGTCCACGAGGGTGTCCCAGCGCCGCGCGGCGAGACCGGCCTCCTCCACGAGCTCGCGGGCCGCCGTGTCGAGCGGGTCCTCGCCGTCCTTGTCGAGCAGGCCGGCTGGCAGCTCCCACAGCCGGTCGCGTAGCGGGTGCCGGTACTGGTGGACCAGCGTCACTGCGCCGTCGTCGTCCACCGCGCACACGGCGACGGCCCCGAGGTGCTCGACGACCTCCCTGCGTGCCGTGCCACCACCGGGCATCACGAGCTCGTCGATTCGCAGGCCCACGACGCGTCCGATGTGGATGTCCTCAGAGGACACCACGGTGAACTCGTGCGAGCCGGGCTCGCTCATCGCGCGCCCACGGACGAGGTCTCGGGCAGCTCCACGGGAAGCCGCTCGGCGGTGCGGTACTCCACGACCGCGCGCACGAACGCGTCGAACAGCGGGTGGGGCCGGGTCGGCCTGCTCTTGAGCTCGGGGTGCGCCTGCGTGCCGACGAAGAACGGGTGCTCCTCCTTGGGCAGCTCCACGAACTCCACGAGCCGGTCGTCGGGCGAGAGCCCGGAGAACACCAGGCCTGCGTCGGAGAGCCGCTTGCGGTAGGCGTTGTTGACCTCGTAGCGGTGGCGGTGCCGTTCGGAGACCTCGCGCGTGCCGTAGGCCTCGGCCACCTGCGAGCCCGGCAGCAGCTTCGCCGGGTAGGCGCCAAGGCGCATCGTGCCGCCCATGTCGCGGTCGCCCGACACGACGTCCTTCTGGTCGGCCATCGTCGAGATCACCGGGTTGGCGGTGGTCTCGTCGAACTCCGCCGAGTTGGCGTCGGCGATGCCGGCGAGGTGCCGCGCGGTCTCGATCACCATGCACTGCAGCCCGAGGCACAGGCCCAGCACCGGGATCTTGCGCGTGCGCGCGTACTGGATGGCGCCGATCTTGCCCTCGATGCCGCGCACGCCGAACCCGCCGGGGATCAGCACACCGTCCACACCGGACAGCGCGGCCGCGGCACCGGCGGGGGTGGTCGCCTCGTCGGAGGGCACCCAGACGATCTCCACCTTGGCGCGGTGGGCGAACCCGCCCGCGCGCAGCGCCTCGGTCACCGACAGGTAGGCGTCCGGCAGGTCGATGTACTTGCCGACGAGGGCGATCCGAACGGTCTCCGTGGGGTTGTGCACGCGGTCGAGCAGGTCACCCCACACCGTCCAGTCGACGTCCCGGAACGGCAGCCCGAGCCGCCGCACCACGTAGGCGTCGAGCGCCTCGCCGTGCAGCACCTTGGGGATGTCGTAGATCGAGCGGGCGTCGGGGCAGGCGATCACGGCCTCGGTGTCCACATCGCACATCAGGCCGATCTTGCGCTTGAGGTCCTCGGACAGGTCGCGGTCGGCGCGGCAGACGAGCGCGTCGGGCTGGATGCCGATGTTGCGCAGGGCCGCGACGGAGTGCTGCGTGGGCTTGGTCTTCAGCTCGCCGGACGGCGCGAGGTAGGGCACGAGCGACACGTGCAGGAAGAAGCAGTTGTCCCTGCCGACGTCGTGGCGGACCTGACGGCAGGCCTCGAGGAACGGCAGCGACTCGATGTCGCCCACCGTGCCGCCGACCTCCGTGATCACCACGTCGGGACGCAGCCCGGTGCCGTCCGACTCGGCGACGGCCATGATGCGCGTCTTGATCTCGTCGGTGATGTGCGGGATCACCTGCACGGTGTCGCCGAGGTACTCGCCCCTGCGCTCCTTGGCGATCACCGTCGAGTACACCTGGCCGGTGGTCACGTTCGCCGAACCGGACAGGTCACGGTCGAGGAACCGCTCGTAGTGACCGATGTCGAGGTCGGTCTCGGCGCCGTCCTCGGTGACGAAGACCTCGCCGTGCTGGAACGGGTTCATCGTCCCGGGGTCGACGTTCAGGTAGGGGTCGAGCTTCTGCATCGTGACCCGGAGACCACGAGCGGTGAGGAGCTGACCCAGGCTGGACGCCGTGAGCCCCTTACCCAGAGAGGAGGCGACGCCTCCCGTGACGAATACGTACTTGGTTGTCCGCGGCTGAAGTCCCACGGGCTTCCACCTTATCGCACCTCGCCGGGATCGCGCCGCAAGCCTCACCCGCACCGCGTGGCGGGCGCTGTGCCACAGTGGTGGCGTGCCCGTGCGAAACTCCTGGACAGCGCCGGTTGCCGAGGACAAGGTCGACGCCACGATCCGCGTCCCGGGTTCGAAGTCGATCACCAATCGCGCCTATGTGCTCGCCGCCCTGTCGACCCGGCCCACGCTGGTGCGCGCGCCGCTCGACTCGCGCGACGCCCGGCTCATGCTCGCCGCGCTGAGCCGGCTGGGGGCCACCTCGGAGCACACGCCGGAGGGTGTGCGGGTGCAGCCGCTCACGCCGGGCGAGGGCGAGGTGTCGATCGACCTGGGCAACGCGGGCACGGTGGCGCGTTTCACCCCGCCGCTGGCCGCGCTCGGGGCCCGCACGGTGCGCTTCGACGGTGACCCCGCGATCCGCCGCCGTCCCCTCTCGCCGCTGCTGACGGCCCTGCGCGCACTCGGAGCCGACCTCGACGACGAGGGCAGGGGCGCCCCGCCGTTCACCGTGCGCGGGCGCGACGGCCTGCCGGGCGGTGCCGTCGAGCTGGACTCCTCCGCGTCGAGCCAGTTCCTGTCCGCGCTGCTGCTCGCGGCCCCCGCGTTCGAGTCAGGGGTCACGGTGCGGCTGATCGGCAAGCCGCCGAGCGAGCCGCACATCGCGATGACGCTGGACATGCTGCGCCGCTTCGGCGCGGCTCCGGAGCGGCACCTCGACGAGTTCCACGTGCCCGCCACCTCGCTGTCACTGGATGACTACACAGTGGAGCCGGACCTGTCGACGGCGGCGCCGTTCGTGGTGGCGCCGCTCGTGACGGGCGGCACGGTCCGAGTCGCGGGTTGGCCCGCCGAGACGACCCAGCCCGGAGACTGGCTGCGCAGCCTCGTCCGCGAGCTGGGCGCCGACGTGACGCTCGACGACGGCGGGCTGACGGTCACGGGCCAGGGCAGGCTGCCGGGCGCGACGCTGGACCTCCACGAGGTCGGCGAGCTGACCCCGGTGATCGCGGCGCTGCTGTGCTTCGCCGACGGGCCGTCGGTCATCTCCGGCGTCGCCCACCTGCGCGGGCACGAGACCGACCGGCTGGCCGCGCTCGCCACGGAGCTGACGGCGCTAGGCGGCGACGTCACCGAGACCGAGGACGGCCTGCGCATCCGCCCGGCGCCGCTGCACGGCGGCGTCTTCCACACCTACGACGACCACCGGCTCGTGATGGCGGGCGCCGTGCTGGGCCTGCGCATCGCGGGCGTCGAGGTGGAGAACCCGGCGACCGTCGGCAAGACGTTCCCCGGGTTCGTCGAGGCGTGGGGCGGACTGCTGAACCCCGCGTGAGGGCTACTGCCCCTGCTGGTTGACGCCGGGAGCGGGGCCCTGCGCGTTGCCTGCGACACCGTAGCGGCCCGCGTTGCCCTCGAGCTGCTCGCGCAGCGCCAGGATGGTCGCCACGCGACCGGCCGCCGTGTTCACGTTGTCCACAGTAGACAGAACCGAGGTCATGGACGTGTCGGCGCGGGCGACGCCGACGGCGCCGGTGCCCTCCGCTGAGGACGGGTCGCCCGTGAGCACCGTGCCCGCGCCGGAGCGGTCGAGCTGGGCGGCGAAGCGCGCGAGCGTGGCGGCCCGGTCACCGGCGCCGTCGCCAGCGGCCTTGCCACCGGTGAGCACGACGGCGAGCTGTGCAGGGCGCACGTTCTGGCTCGGCTTCACGAAGCCGCCGTCGGTGAGCCCCGCCAGCGCGGCGGCCAGCTCCGCGTCGGACGACTGGGGCTCGGCGGAGTCCTTGTCCAGCAGCAGCACCGAGCCGAGCAGCGCACCGGCCAGCGTGCCGGGGTCGCCCGCGGTCGGGAACTGCGCGCCGGCAGGCTGCAGCCGCGTCACGACCTCGCGCAGCTGGTCGGCCTTGGCCGGGTCGGCGAAGGAGTCGGTGAGCTGCACCTCGCCGGTCACCGACGCGCCCGCCTTGCCCACCAGGTCCTTGAGCGCGTCGCGGTCGGCGGGCCGGGCGTCAGCGGTGGTCACGAGCACCACCGAGCGCTTGTCGAGCGAGCCGGACACCACCTTCCCGCCGACGGAGCCCGCGAACGCGTCCGCGTCGGCCAGCCGCGCGTTGAGCGCGTTGCGCTCGGCCTCCAGGTCGCTGACCTGCGTGGCCAGGTCACCCTTCTCGTCGTTGAGCCCGGACAGCAGCGACCCGTTCAGCGCGGTCGAACCGAGCACGACACCGATCGCGAGCGCGAGAAAGGCCGCCGCGATCGAGACGATGTGGTACCGCAGAGAAATCACGTGAAGAGCCCCTTGACCCAGCTAGTGAAGGAATTCCAGGTGTCGCGAACCCAGTCGAGGTAGACGTCGCCGACGTCGGACACCAGCAGCGCGGCGAGCACCACCACCAGCGCGGCGAGCACGAGCAGCACGACGGCGCCGACCGACACGCGGCTGCGGTGCAGCGTCGCGACGGCCTTGCCGTCCACCAGCTTGGTGCCGAGCTTGAGCCGGGTGAGGAACGTTGACGGGTTCGAGCCGGAGCGGCCGTGGTCGAGGAACTCCCGCAGCGTGGCCTGGAAACCGACCGTCACCACCAGGTCCGCGTCGTGGGTGTCGGCCAACAGGAGGGCGAGGTCCTCGGCGTTGCCCGACGCGGGGAACGTCACCGCGCCGATGCCGAGGTCCTGGATGCGCTCGACACCGGGCGCGTGCCCGTCCGGCTGCGCGGGGACCACGACCTCGCCGCCCGCCTTGAGCGTGGCGGCCTCGATCCCGCTCGGGTCGCCGACGATCACGTCGGGCGTGTACCCGTGGGCGCGCAGCGTGTCGGCCGCCGAGTCGACGCCGATCAGCACCGGCCGGTGCTCGGCGATGTACTTCTTCAGCCCGCGCAGGTCCTCGGCGTGCCCGTTGCCAGGGGCGATCACCACGACGTGCCGGTCACGCAACGGGATCCGCAGCTCGGGGACGCCGACGCCGTCGAGGATGAGCGTGCGTTCCCTGCGCAGGAACTCGATGGTGTTGGCCGAGAACGCCTCCAGCTGGGTGGACATGCCGGCCTTGGCCTCGATCATCTGGTCGGCGACGCTCTCGCTGGTCTGCACGGTGCCCGAGGCGACCCTGCGCTCGCCGGAGTAGACCACGCCCTCGTGGATCCGCACGCGGCTGCCGTCCTTGATGCGCCGGAGCACCTCGCCGCCGACGTTGTCGATCAGCGGGATGCCCTCCGCGACAAGTATTTCCGGCCCGAGGTTGGGAAACCTGCCCGAAATGGACGGTGCCGCGTTGACGACGGCGGCGACGCCTGCCTCCACGAGCGCGTCCGCGGTGGCCCGGTCGAGGTCGACCTGGTCCAGCACCGCGATCTCACCGGGTCCCAGCCTGCGCAGCAGATCCCGGGTGCGCCGATCGACCCGGGCGACTCCACTCACGCCGGGCAGCGCCTCCTTGGTTCGTGCGAGCAGACCGGTGAGTTTCATGAGGCGATAGTGACAAACGGGCGCGCGAAAACTCCGCCGACACACCGGGCGGAAGCCGTCAATTACCGGGCACTGTGTCGTGCTCCACAGCGGACGATCAGGAGTTCTTTCTGCTCCCCGCCTTCTTCTTGGCCCCCTTGGCCGAACGCGATGCCTTCACCGGTTCGGGTGTCTTCTTGAAATTCTCGGCAGCGTTGAGTAGTTCCTCGGCGTGTGCGCGACCCGTTTCGGTGCCATCGAGGCCCGCGAGCATTCGCGCCAGTTCCGCAACGCGATCGGACTGCGCGAGCACGGTGACCCCGCTGCGCGTGACGCCGCCCGAGGTGCCCTTGTCGACCACCAGGTGCCGGTCGGCGAACGCGGCGACCTGGGGCAGGTGGGTGACCACGAGTACCTGGTGACTGCGCGCGAGCTTCGCGAGCCGCCTGCCGATCTCCACGGCGGCCCGCCCGCCGACACCGGCGTCCACCTCGTCGAAAACGAGCGTCCCGACGGTGTCCGCGTGGGCGAGCACCACCTCGATCGCGAGCATGACCCGCGACAGCTCCCCACCGGAGGCGGCCTTGTGCACCGGCAGCGGCGGCGCGCCGTTGTGCGCCTTGAGCAGCAGCTCCACCTCGTCGACGCCGTCCGGGCCCGCGTGCACGACCTGACCGCCGACCTTCAGCTCGTGCGGGTCACCGGTCTCGGCCTGCCTGGCACTGACGGTGATCTCGATCTCCGCTTGCCCCATCGCGAGCCCGGCCAGCTCCGCGGTGATCTCACCGGCCAGTTCCCGCGCGGCCGCGTCGCGGGCGGCCGACACGTCCTCGGCGTGCCGGGCCAGCTCGACGGCCAGCTCGTCCCGGCGCGCGGCGAGTTGCGCGAGCGCCTCGCCGGAGGTGTCCATGGTCTCCAGGCGGGCGCGGGCGTCGTCCGCCCACGCCAGCACGCCGTCGACGTCGGCCGCGTACTTGCGGGTCAGCTTCTTCAGCTCGGACTGCCTGGCCAGGATCTGTTCGAGCCGTTCGGGATCGGCGTCCAGCGTCTCCAGATAGGCGGTGAGCTCGGCGCCGACGTCGCCGAGCAGCACGGACGCCTCGGCGAGCCGGGGCTCGAGGTCGGACAGCGCGGCATCCTCCGTCGCGGAGAGCCTGCGCCGGGCCTCGGCCAGCAATCCGAGCGCCCCTGGCACGTCGGGATCGCCCTCGGCGGAGCCGGACACCGCGACGCTCGCCGCGCTCGCCGCCTCCCGAAGCTCGTCGATCGCGGCGAGCCGCTTGACCTGCTCGGTGAGCTCGGCGTCCTCGCCGGGCGCGGGGTCGACGGCCTCGATCTCGGTGAGCCCGTGCCGGAGCATGTCGGCCTGCTGGGCCAGTTCGCGCGAGCGGCTGGAGCGTTCCCTCAGCTCCGTGGCGACGGCGATCCATTCGTCCCGCACGCGCCGGTACTTCCCGAGCGGGGCGGCGACCGAGTCGCCCGCGAAGCGGTCGATCACGGCGCGCTGCTCGGCGGGGCGCAGCAACCGCAGCTGGTCGTTCTGCCCGTGCACGGCGAGCAGCTGTTCGGAGAGGTCGGCGAGCACGCCGACCGGCACGGACCGCCCGCCAAGGTGCGCGCGGGAGCGCCCGTCGGCGCTCACCGACCGCAGTGCGATGACACTGCCGTCCTCGTCGACGTCGGCCCCCGCGTCCGTGACGATCTTCGTCGCCTGCTCCGCGGTCACGTTCTCGAAACGGCCCTCGACGGTGGCCTTCCCGGTGCCGGTCCGGACCTTGGACGCCTCCGCGCGACCACCCGAGAGCAGGTGGAGCCCGGTGACGACCATGGTCTTGCCCGCGCCGGTCTCCCCGGTGACCACGGTGAATCCCGGGTGCAGTTCGAGCAGGGCGTCCTCGATGACTCCGAGGCCCTGGATACGCATCTCGGCCAGCACGCCACCACCGTAGCGGCCACCACCGACATCCGGGTGACTCGGTCAGGAAGGGTCGGAGCCGCGGCTGCCCCTGCGGTCGTGCCGCTCGCGCCAGCTCTTGACCGGCAGCGCGAACTTGTGCACGAGCCGGTCGGTGAACGGGCCGTCCCACAGGTGCACCAGCCGGACCGGCACCGATCCCGCGACCACCTGCACGCGCGCACCCGGCTCCAGCTCGACGTGCCGCAGCCCGTCGCAGGTCAGCACCGCGGGGGAGCCGTCGGGGTCGACCTGCACGGTGATCACCGACGACCGCGAGACCACGAGCGGCCGGGAGAACATCGCGTGCGCGTTGCTCGGCACCACCAGCAGGGCCTCGACGTCCGGCCACACCACCGGGCCGCCCGCGGAGAACGCGTACGCGGTGGAGCCGGTCGGGGTGGAGCACAGCACGCCGTCACAGCCGAACGACGACACGGGCCTGCCGTCGACCTCGATGAGCGCGTCGAGGACGCGTTCGCGCGAGGCCTTCTCCACGCTGGCCTCGTTGAGCGCCCACGTCTCGGCGACGACCTTCCCGCCGAGGGTCACGGTGACGTCGATCGTCATGCGCTCCTCGATGCGGTACCGGCCCGTGACGACGCGGTCGACGGTGGCGGCGACCGCGTCGGACTCGGCCTCGGTGAGGAAGCCGACCCGGCCCAGGTTCACCCCGAGCACGGGCACCCCGGCCGGCCTGGCGAGCTCGGCGGCCCGCAGCAGGGTTCCGTCGCCGCCCAGCACGAGTACCAGCTCGACGCCCTTGGCCGGGTTGTCCTCGGGAGCCACGACGGTGCACGGCATGTCGTGGTCCTCGGGTTCGACGAGCCGCAGCACCTCCTCGTCGATCACCCGCAGCCACATTCCGGCCTCGGCGAGCCGGACGGCGACCGCCCTGGCGGCGCTTCTCGTCGCCTCCCGGTCGGGGTGCACGACCAGGAGCACTTCGCGCGTTTCGCACGCTTCGGTCACGACGGGCCTTCCCGGACGGCGGTGCGGACCAGTTCGCCGGGGTCTCCAGCGTCCTCCCCGGGGTCGGCTCGCCGCAGCCACGCGAAGTACTCCACGTTGCCGGACGGGCCGGGCAGCGGGCTCGCGACCACGCCGCGCGCACTCAGGCCGAGGCGCTCCGCCTCGGTGAGCACACCCAGCACGGCCTCGGCCCTCAGCTCGGGGTCTCGGACGACCCCGCCGCTGCCGAGGCGTTCCTTGCCGACCTCGAACTGCGGTTTGACCATGGGCAGCAGGTCGGCGCCCTCGCCCGCACAGGCCGCGAGCGCGGGAAGCACGAGCTTGAGCGAGATGAACGAGAGGTCGGCGACCACGACGTCGACGCGGCCGCCGATCTGCTCCGGCGTGAGGTTGCGGACGTTGGTCTTGTCCAGCACGACCACGCGGTCATCGGTCTGCAGCCGCCAGTCGAGCAGGCCACGCCCCACGTCGGCGGCGACCACCGTGCGCGCGCCCCTGCGCAGCAGCACGTCGGTGAACCCGCCGGTGGAGGCTCCCGCGTCGAGACAGCGCTTGCCGGCGACGGTCAGCCCCGCGGGCTCGAACCTGCCGAGCGCGCCGAGCAGCTTGTGGGCGCCGCGGGAGGCCCAGCCGGGGTCGTCGGCGGTGCGCACGACGATCGCGGCGTCGGCCTCGACGCCGGTGGCCGGCTTGCGGGCGATCATGCCGCGAACGGTCACCTTGCCCTCACCGATGAGGGAGCTGGCGTGTTCCCTGGACCGGGCGAGCCCTCGGCGGACGAGCTCGGCGTCCAGGCGGGCCCTGCGAGGCACCGCTAGACCTTGTCGATGCTGGACAGCGCCACGGCCAGCTCCGTGTGCACCGCGTCGAAGCGTTCGACGTGCTCGGCCGGGGGCAGGTCGTCGAGTTCGTCGAGCCCGGCGATGGCCTCCTCGATGCCGGCCCTGGGGTCGGTCTCCTGCGGCGCCGGTCCCATGCCGGGCGGCGGCCCCGGGACCGGGCGCGGTACGGGGTTCGTGTGTTCCTGCACGCCTCAACGCTATCCGATCCGGCGGCGCGACGGCGGAGGCGTACGGAGCAGTTCAGCCCAGTGCGAGGTCTCCCAGCGCGGTGGCGGCCTGGCCGTCGGCGGCACGCACGGTGGTCACGCCATGGCGCCACGCAGCGTCGCACAGCGCCCGCAGCAGGTCGAGGCCGTCCTGGCCGCCGTCGCTCGCGACCACCAGCTCGCCGTCGCGGGCCTCGACGCGCCAGCCGGGCCGGGGGCCGATCTCCAGCTCGTCGGCCTTGCCGTCGAGTCCCGTGAGGTCGGCGGCCAGGTAACGCGGCCGCTCTGCGGGGATCGCGGCGAGCACGCTCGCCGGGGTGGCGACCCCGGTGAGCACCACGAGCGAGTCGACGCCCGCGGCCACGGCGCCCGCGATGTCGGTGTCGAGCCGGTCGCCGACCACCAGCGGGCTGGTCGCGTCCGCCGATTCGGCGGCCGTGCGGAACAGCGGCGGCTGGGGCTTGCCCGCGACGATCGGCTCGCGGTCCGTCGCCGCCTTCAGCGCGGCGACCATGGCGCCGTTGCCGGGCAGCAGCCCGCGTTCCGTGGGCAGGGTGGCGTCGGCGTTGCAGGCGACCCACAGGGCGCCCTCGCGGATGGCGACGCAGGCCTCGGCGAGGTCGGCCCAGCCGGTCTTCGGTGAGTGGCCCTGCACCACGGCGGCTACGCCGGCGTCGGCTTTGCGGACCGAGCGCAGCCCTCCGCCGTCGACCTCGGCCGCGAGCGAACCGGCGCCCACCACGAGCACGGCCACGCCCTCGGGCAGGCGCTCACGGAGGATCCGCGCCGCGGCCTGCGCGCTCGTGAGGACCTCGGCGGGATCGGCCGGCACGCCGAGCGACCGCAGGTGCTCGGCCACCGCCTCGGGCGCCTTGGAGGCGTTGTTCGTGACGAACCGGACCGGTGTTCCCCGGTCACGGGCCCGGCCGATCGCGTCGGCGGCGTGCGGGATCGGCCGGACACCGTGATAGACGGTGCCGTCGAGGTCGAGCAGGACGGCGTCGTGGCGGTCGAGCAGGGCGCCGTCAGTCACCGGCCAGCTCCGCCGCTCGCTCGGCCGCGTCGGTCTCCTCCTCGGAGTCGGCGTCGGCGGCGTGGAGGAACCAGCGAACGGCCTCCTCGGCGCGGCCGGCCGCGGCGAGGTTGTCCGCGTAGGCGTAGAAGAGGCGCGCGCTCCACGGCTGCCTCTGCTTCGGGTCGAGATCGTCGCCCTGGAGCGCCACGACGGCCGCGTCGAGCTGACCGAGGTCGCGCCGGGCACCGGCCGCGACGATCTTCAGCTCGATGGCGACGTCCTTCGGCAGGCTCGCGGTGTCGGTTTCCTTGGCGATGTCGAGCGCCCGTTCGGGACGCCCCATGGCGCGTTCGGCATCGGCGATCACGGCGACGTGGGCGTCGGTGCGCGTCATCCGCCGCACGGCGCGCAGCTCCGACAGCGCCTCCGACCACTTGCCGGCGTGGTAGGCGGCGAGCCCGACGGCCTCCCGCACCACGGGGATCCGGGAGACCTTCGACTTGGCGTACTTCGCGTGCGCGAGCGCGACCTCGGGGTCCTCGTCGATCAGCGTCCCGGCCGCCACGAGATGCCTGCCGATCCGCTCGGCGAGCTCCTTGGGCAACGAGCGCAGCTCCCGGCGAGCCTCGGGGTCGAGGTCGGCGTAGTCGATGCCCTCGGGCAGCTCGGGAGCCTCGAGCAGTTCGCGCGCCACGGCCTCGTCACTGGGCTCCACGCGCGCAGCAGGCTCGGCGGCGGGCCGGTCGTCCCGCCGTGGCCGGTCATCGCGGCGCGGACGCTCCGTTCGCGCCGACCGGTCGTCGCGGTAGGGCCGGTCGTTCTTGCCACGAGGACGATCATCCCGGTCGCGGAAGGGCCGGTCGCCACCACGAGGACGGTCATCCCGGTCCCGGCGCGGACGGTCGTCCCGGTCGCGGAACGGCCGGTCGCCACCACGAGGACGGTCATCCCGGTCCCGGAACGGCCGGTCGCCACGCGAACGATCGTCGCGGTCCCGGTAGGGCCGGTCGCCGCCGCGGGGCCGGTCATCCCGGCCCCGGTAGGGCCGGTCACCGCCACGCCCGCGATCATCGCGGCCCCGGTAGGGCCGGTCGCCACGCGAACGATCGTCGCGGTCGCGGAAGGGCCGGTCGCCGCCGCGAGGACGATCGTCCCGGCGGGGCCGGTCATCCCGGTCGCGATAGGGGCGGTCGTTCCGATCGCGGTAGGGCCGCTCGCCGCGGCCCCGGTCGTCGCGATCCCGGTACGGGCGGTCCCCGCGGAACGAGCCCTTGCCCCGGGGCCGGTCGTCTCGGTTGGGCCGGTCGTCGCGGTCCCCGCGAGGGCGGTCGTCGCGCCGGAAATCCCCTCCCCTGGATCCTCCGCGCCGATCCTCGTACCGGCCTCCGCCACGGTTCGGGCGTCCTTCTCGGTCGTTGCGGTACGAACCCCGGTTGCCCTCATTCCGGCGCTGCGGTCGAGCGGACTCGCCGTCGTCCCGTGAGCCGCGTCGACCGAACTCGGACACTTGTCCTCCTACTGAACTGCTACTGCACTATGAACGTAGACATGCTGAAGGCCCGTTAGGGTGGCCAGCAGACCAACCCTAACGGGCCTCCATAAGTTGAGTTCGGCGGTGTCCTACTCTCCCACACCCCCACGGGTGCAGTACCATCGGCGCTGGTGGGCTTAGCTTCCGGGTTCGGAATGGGACCGGGCGTGACCCCACCGCTATAACCACCGAAACACTGGTGAAACAACCACACTCTCTTCACTTATCAGGGCGTGTGGTGTTTCAGAATCGTAGAGTGAGTGCGTAGCAGCTTTGTGGGCAAGTCCTCGGCCGATTAGTACCAGTCCACTCAAAAACACGTTACCGTGCGTCCATGTCTGGCCTATCAACCCAGTGGTCTACTGGGAGCCTTAACCCACAAGGGGTGGGAGACCTCATCTAGGAACAGGCTTCCCGCTTAGATGCCTTCAGCGGTTATCCCTTCCGAACGTAGCCAACCAGCCATGCCACTGGCGTGACAACTGGCATACCAGAGGTTCGTCCGTCCCGGTCCTCTCGTACTAGGGACAGCCTTCCGCAAGTCTCCTACGCGCGCGGCGGATAGGGACCGAACTGTCTCACGACGTTCTAAACCCAGCTCGCGTGCCGCTTTAATGGGCGAACAGCCCAACCCTTGGGACCTACTCCGGCCCCAGGATGCGACGAGCCGACATCGAGGTGCCAAACCATGCCGTCGATATGGACTCTTGGGCAAGATCAGCCTGTTATCCCCGGGGTACCTTTTATCCGTTGAGCGACACCCCTTCCACCAGGAGGTGCCGGATCACTAGTCCCTGCTTTCGCACCTGCTCGACCCGTCAGTCTCACAGTCAAGCTCCCTTGTGCACTTACACTCAACACCTGATTGCCAACCAGGCTGAGGGAACCTTTGGGCGCCTCCGTTACCCTTTAGGAGGCAACCGCCCCAGTTAAACTACCCACCAGGCACTGTCCCTGAACCGGATCACGGTCCGAAGTTAGATTCCCAGCACGACCAGAGTGGTATTTCAACAACGACTCCACCAACACTAGCGTGTCAGCTTCACAGTCTCCCACCTATCCTACACAAGCCGAACCGAAAACCAATACCAAGCTATAGTAAAGGTCCCGGGGTCTTTCCGTCCTGCCGCGCGAAACGAGCATCTTTACTCGTAGTGCAATTTCGCCGGGCCTGTGGTTGAGACAGCCGGAAAGTCGTTACGCCATTCGTGCAGGTCGGAACTTACCCGACAAGGAATTTCGCTACCTTAGGATGGTTATAGTTACCACCGCCGTTTACTGGCGCTTAAATTCTCAGCTTCACCCCACAAAAGGGGTTAACCGGTCCTCTTAACGTTCCAGCACCGGGCAGGCGTCAGTCCATATACATCGACTTGCGTCTTCGCATGGACCTGTGTTTTTAGTAAACAGTCGCTTTCCGCTGGTCTCTGCGGCCACTCCCACCTAGCCCGAACAAGGCTTCAGCAGGCTTGGCCCCCCTTCTCCCGAAGTTACGGGGGCAATTTGCCGAGTTCCTTAACCACAGTTCACCCGATCGCCTTAGTATTCTCTACCTGACCACCTGTGTCGGTTTGGGGTACGGGCCACACATGCACTCGCTAGAGGCTTTTCTCGGCAGCAGAGGATCACCCTACTTCACCACAAACGGCTACGCATCACGCCTCACCCTCGTCATCCAAGACAGCAGAACGGATTTCCCTATCCTGCGGGCCACACGCTTACACCAGTATCACCACTGACTGGCGGGGCTACCTTCCTGCGTCACCCCATCGCTTGACTACTACAGGATCAGGCCCCACGCTCACCAACACCACCACTCCGAAGAGCGGCAATGCGGCTCGGGTGGTTAGTATCCCCTGCCTCGCCAGGGACGCACACACGCGGGTACGGGAATATCAACCCGTTGTCCATCGACTACGCCTGTCGGCCTCGCCTTAGGTCCCGACTTACCCTGGGCGGAACAACCTGGCCCAGGAACCCTTGGTCATCCGGCGGCAGAGATTCTCACTCTGCATTCGCTACTCATGCCTGCATTCTCACTCCCACACCCTCCACAACTCGCTCACGCGGCCGCTTCTCTGGATGCAGGACGCTCCCCTACCCACCCACACGACTAGATGCCCCTCCCAAAGAGGAACACCGATCAATGTGTGAGTGACACAGCTTCGGCGGTGTGCTTAAGCCCCGCTACATTGTCGGCGCAGAACCACTTGACCAGTGAGCTATTACGCACTCTTTCAAGGATGGCTGCTTCTAAGCCAACCTCCTGGTTGTCTCAGCGACTCCACATCCTTTCCCACTGAGCACACACTTAGGGGCCTTAGCTGGCGTTCTGGGCTGTTTCCCTCTCGACGACGAAGCTTATCCCCCGCCGTCTCACTGCCGCACTCTCACACACCCGTATTCGGAGTTTGGTTGACTTCGGTAACCCGGTAAGGCCCCTAGGCCACCCAGTAGCTCTACCCCAGGTGTGAAACATACGACGCTGCACCTAAATGCATTTCGGGGAGAACCAGCTATCACGGAGTTTGATTGGCCTTTCACCCCTACCCACAACTCATCCCCCAGGTTTTCAACCCTGGTGGGTTCGGCCCTCCACACCGTCTTACCGGCGCTTCAGCCTGGCCATGGGTAGATCACTCCGCTTCGGGTCTCGACCACGCAACTCACACGCCCTCTTCAGACTCGCTTTCGCTACGGCTACCCCACACGGGTTAACCTCGCCACGCAGCACGAACTCGCAGGCTCATTCTTCAAAAGGCACGCCATCACAACGACCAGCATTGCTCTGACGGCTTGCAGGCACACGGTTTCAGGTACTCTTTCACTCCCCTCCCGGGGTACTTTTCATCTTTCCCTCACGGTACTCGTCCGCTATCGGTCACCAGGAAGTATTTAGGCTTACCGGGTGGTCCCGGCAGATTCACAGCAAATTCCACGAGCTCGCTGCTACTCGGGAACACCATTCCAGACACGCCCATGCAGTTTTCACGTACGGGACTCTCACCCACTCCGGCCGCTCATCCCAAAGCGTTCCGCTAACCACACAACGCATCCCCAGGAGTGTCAGCCCCTGGCAAACAGGTCCCACAACCCCGCACACACAACACCTGACAGCTTGACATGCGCACGGTTTAGCCTCCTCCGCTTTCGCTCGCCACTACTCACGGAATCACACTTGTTTTCTCTTCCTACGGGTACTGAGATGTTTCACTTCCCCGCGTTCCCTCCACACACCCTATACATTCAGGTGCGGGTGACACCTCATAACAGGTGCCGGGTTACCCCATTCGGACACCCTCGGATCACAGCTCGGTTGACAGCTCCCCGAGGCTTATCGCAGCCTCCCACGTCCTTCATCGGCCCCTAGTGCCCAGACATCCACCATGTGCCCTACACAACTTGACCACAAAGATGCTCGCACTCACTCTACAATTCTCAAACACCACACCAAAAGCAACACCACCGTGCTGCCTCAGGACCCAACAG
>NZ_QEQT01000094.1:0-39282 GCF_003311655.1 Prauserella sp. PE36
CTAGGGCGTGTCTCCTAAAGATCTGCGGTGTGAGCTGGGATTGTTGATCGCATGTCACGGTTTGCGGTGCTTACTGACGCTCAATGGGCTCGGATTGAGCCGCTGATGCCGTCCTCGGATGGCCAGCGAGGCAGGCCGTTTAGGGATCACCGGCAGGTGGTCGAGGGGATCGTCTACCGATTCCGGACCGGGATCGCGTGGCGGGACCTGCCTGAGTCGTTCGGACCGTGGCAGACGCTGTGGAAGCGGCACAAGCGGTTCTCGACCGATGGGACCTGGGATAAGATCCACGCTCGGCTGGTCGCTGAGGCTGACGCCGCCGGCGGGGTGGACTGGACGGTGTCGGTCGACTCCACCATCAACCGCGCCCACCAGCACGCGGTCACCCTGCGACGGGTCGAACATCCCGCAGGTCGGCGGCCCACAGGGGGCTGAGCCGAACTACAAGGATCTACGCGCCGAGCCGCTTGATCATGCGCTGGGACGCTCGCGGGGCGGGATGTCGACCAAGATCCACCAGCTCGTCGACGGCCGCGGCCGCCCGCTGGTCATCGCACTCACACCCGGCCAGGCCGGTGACTCCCCCATGCTCGCGCCGCTGCTGTCCCACCTGGCCGTCAAACGGCTCGGTCCAGGTCGGCCGCGCACTCGCCCCGAGGCCTTGATCGGCGACAAGGCCTACTCATCCCGAGCGATTCGAGCCAGACTGCGAGCCCGGGGCATCAAGACCGTGATCCCACAGCCCGCAGACCAGATTGCTCACCGCAGACGGCGTGGCGCCGCCGGAGGCCGCCCACCCGAGTTCGACGCCCTGACCTACAAGCGGCGCAACGTGATCGAACGGTCCTTCAACGACCACAAGCAATGGCGCGGCATCGCCACTCGCTACGACAAGCTCGCCGCCGTCTACCGAGGAGGCATCGTCCTCCGCGCGATCACCCTATGGCTTCGGCAATAAGGAGACACGACCTAGTGCTCTCCGCCGGGGGCACTGGCCCTCACAGCGCCGGGGCGAGGTCCTCCCAGTGCACCACCCACCCCTGGTCCGGGAACCCGGGCGCCGTGCCGTCCGGCCCTGGCCTGCCGGCCTCCCCGGAGGGACCCTCCGGGGAGTCGCCCCAGCCCGCGCACATCATCGCGACGGCGTAGAGCAGACCGCCCGCGGAGGGGAAGTACGGCGAGGGCACCCCGCTCTTGCCGCTGGCGGGCAGGCCGGTATCGGTGAAGCCGAGCCGTTCGTGCAGCAGGTAGTCCACGGCGGTCGCCGGATCGCCCAGCCGCGCGGCGTTCATCGCCAGCAGCGGGAAGTCCCAGCTGTAGAGATCGGTCACCGGCCACGTCTCGTACACCTTGCGCGTCGTGGCGCGCATGGTCTCCACGTCGACGCCGTCACCGGGCAGCATCCCGAACGGCGCGATCGGGTCGGGGTGGTTGGTGTTGCGCTCGGTCCACATGTTCGGCACGCCCTCGTAGAGCACGTAGACGCCGTCCTCGACGGGCAGCGGCGCGAGGCCGCCGAGCACCTCGTCCCAGTACGGTTCGCGGCCCGTGCCCAGCCGTTCGCGCCACGCCTGGGCGATGCGCAGGCCGAATCGCCAGTACGAGAGCTCGAATGCCGGGTTCATCGTCTCGGCGGACGGGTTGCGCTCGTTGCAGCACATGATCGGCGGGCCGATCACGAACCGGCCGCTCTCCTCGCGGTTGGCGAACGAGGCGATGAACTCGGCGCTCTCGTGGACCACCTCACGCCACTTCAGCAGGGTGCGCCTGCCCGGATGGGCCTGGTAGTCCAGTTCGGCGAGGAAGATCGGGTGCGGCTGCTGCCAGATCAGCAGGCAGGTCGGGGTTCCCGGCGATTCCCGGCCGATGGCGTCACCGTGCGTCGTCGTCATCTTCGGCCACCGCGCGCCGCGGAAGCCCTGTGACTTCGCCAGCTCCCGCGCCTTCGGCAGGAACCGCTCGTAGACGTCGGTGCTGCGGTCGAGCAGGGGCCAGCGGTTCCAGAGGGCGTACTGGAACGCGTGCCACCAGTACATCTCCATGTGGAACTTGCCGTACCAGCCGTTGTTGACCAGCCCGGACTCCTGGGCGGGGTCGTTTCCCGCGTCGTTGACGGCCAGGTGGTACTGGCTCAGCACGATCCGGCGTTCCAGCTCGCGCCAGCGCGGGTCGCCGCTGCGCGAGAGGTCGACCGCGCCGCCGGTGCGCCAGTACCGCGGCCACCAGTGCTCGCTCTGCCGCACCACCTCGGCCGCGACGGGCACGGTGCCACGGATCTCGGGGGCGAAGAGCGCGGCCACGTCGAGGTGGTCGCCGCCGCCGGTGATCTCGTAGCGGTGCCGGGCCGGGTCGGGACGGCTGACCCGCGCGCCCGCTGCGAGGTTCAGCCCGACCTGGTAGCGCGTGGCGTCCATCGTGTGCGTGACGATCGCCGCCCGGCCTTGCCGTCGGAGCTCGGTGGAGTGCAGTTCCGGGCGGTCGTAGAAGCCGACGTAGGGCGCCTCGAACTTGTTCCGGCCAGCCGCCGTGGCGTAGGGGAACTCCAGGAACACCGTCAGTCGGCCGAGCCGGACGAGGTCGGAGCTGATCCGCGCGGCCACCACGTCCTCGCCGGGGTGGCACGCGGTCTCGACGGCGACCCGGTGGCCCTCCAGCCGGAAGGCGCTCCGCAGCACGCCCGTCCACGGGTCGAGCTCCTGGACGATGTCGGTGAGGTCGGCCTCCACCGCCTCGCTGCCGTCCTCTTTGAGCAGTCGCAGGCCGATCCGGCCGAGGTTGGCCCGGTGCGGGTTCTCGCGCAGCCAGTTGTGCAGTTCCGGCTCGTTGTCGTCGTCGGTCCAGTAGTACACGTCGCGGCCGTAGGTGTCCCAGATCGTGCCGCGGTAGTCCGAGATCTGCTTGCCGGGAGGCAACGCGTCGACGTGCCAGCCCCAGTCGGAGAGGGTGTTGAACGGCACGAAGGTCTGCAGGCCGGTGACGTCGGCGCCGAAGGCGAAGCGGCCGTTGCCGACCTGGACGGGCAGTTCGAGATCGCTGCGGTGGCGCACCACCCGGTGCCGCGACACCAGCGCGAAACGGTCGATGCGCGTGCCGGGACGGCTTTCGCCGCGCGGGGCCGCGGCGGCCTCCGCCTGGAGCACGCGGGACATGAGCGTCGCGGAGGCCACGGCGGCGGCTCCCTTGACGACGGTTCTGCGGGAAAGCCTGCGCTGCTCGGTCACGAACCGGTCCCTCCTTGGATCGGGTGTGACGTTCGATGAAACGTTTCATCCGAACGGGTGCCGTGACGGTACCCAGCGGGCGGTCACGCGGCAAGGTTCCGGCGGGGGCGTTCGGCCGCGGTGACCGGTTCCGGCCACGCGGCGCCGGTGGTGGTGTGCCCCACCGTTCCGGCAAGGGACGTCACCTGATTCCCAGGGCTGTGGCTCACGTTGCCCGGCATGGAGCCGAAGCGTGTTGTTCGTCCCCCAAGGCCACCTTTGTTGCGTTCAACGCAACAAAGGTGGCCTTGGGGAGCAGTTGCTCACGGGGCGATGCCGACGCCTGGTACGTGGCGAAGGGCGTTCTCCTCGGCCGCGCTCAGGGCGGGCCAGCGCTGGCCCGCGCGCCGCGGGTACACGCGCGACTCGTAGTCGGCCGGAACGTAGGCGGGCTCGAAGAAGCAGCCCGTGCCGTAGCGGGCGTCGAACGCCGGGCACGCGCGGGCCACCGAGCCCGGAGTGGGCGCGCGGCCCGTCCGGACCCACGCCGACAGGGCCGACATCGCGGTGGCGTACCCGGCGTCGCTCAATGAGCTGTGCTCGGTCTCGGTGGTGAAGGTCTGCACCAGCAGCCGTCCAGCGCGCGCACCGTCCAGGCTGGCGCGGTAGGCCGACTCGTGCTCGACGAACGCGGTGGGGTCGTCGATGGCGTGCAGCGTGAGCACGGGAATCGAGACGGCGCCCGTCGGGTCGCTGTCGAAGGACAGGTCACGCACAGCCGACGGGTCGGGGGAGAACCGCCGCACCCCGGCGTTGAGTGCCGCGTCGTCGTGCGAGCCGGTGTAGCGGACCTGCTTGTTGCCGAAGGGATTCCGCCCGCCGAGCCGGTTGTGGACGATGTCGCGGAAGGTGAACGTCGCGAAGCGCAGGTGTGACTCCAGCGTGCGTTCCGGAATGCCGGTCACCGCGAGGATGTCGTCGAGGTTCCGCTGTTGCTCAGGCGTGCGGTCGGCCGGTGAGGACCGGTAGCCGGTGCACTCCTGCAGCCGGGAACGCAGGTCGGCCGAGGTCATCGTCGCGTCCGCGGGCAGGCCCATCCACAGTGGATACTGCGGTTCGGTGGGACGCGGGTGGTTGCCGCAGTAGTACTGGTAGACCACGCGCAGATCGACGCGGTAGTCGTAGCCACGGGAGCCGCCGGCGAGCACCCCGTTGGTGAGCAGCGCGCCGTCGTAGGGGCCGCGCGGGCCGTCGCCATAGATCTCGGCCACCTTCGCGGCGACGTTGCCGCCCCAGGACTGGCCGTGCACCAACGTCTGCCGTGGCCGCCCGAACTCGGCCACGAACAGCCGCCGCAGGTTCTCGGTGTCCTCCGCGGCCATGCGCGTCCCGTAGCCGCCGCGCCGGTAAGACGAACCCGCCCAGGCGTAGCCCTCGCGCACCATCACCGACCAGCGGGCGAGGTCCTCCACACTGCGTTCCGGGTCGGAGCCTTCGCCGAGGTCCGGTCCGCCGTGGGCGTGCAGCACCAGCGAGCCGTTCCAGTCGTGGGGGATGGCGATGGCGTAGTAGGCCCCGTTCCCGTCCTGTCCGGTGCGGCAGGTCGCCATCCCGGCGAGCTCGGCCGGGCATTCGGCGGCGACCGCCCGCGGAGGGCTCCCGGCGAGCAGGCCGCCGGCGAGGGCGACGACGAGTCCGCTCGCCAGCGCTCGGCGTGGTGACTGGCTCCGGTGCACGACGACCTCCTTCGGTCTCCGGCGCACCCTTGCGCCGGGCCTTGAGATGCTAGGCAGCGGTCACCGCCCGCTGGAGGTTTCGTTCATAACGGTCACGGCCGGGCGCCGGAGTCCCCATGCCGTGTCGAGTGCGTCCTGCGTGAGCACGGCTGCCGGTGGGCCCTCGGCGAGCAGGCGCCCGTCGCGCAGCAGCAGGCAGTGGTCGGCGCGGTCGGCCTCCGCGAGGTCATGGGTCACGTGGACGACGGCCGTGCCGGCCGCGGCCGCGGCGGTGAGCGCGGCGGCGATCGCCCGCCGGGCAGGCACGTCGAGGCCGGTGGCCGGCTCGTCGAGCAGCAGCACCCCGGACCGCTGGGCGAGGCCCTGTGCGACGAGCGCGCGCTGCCGCTGCCCTCCGGACAACGAACCCAGCCGCCGCCGGGCGAGGCCGGTGATCTCCAGGCGGCACAGCTCCTCGGCGACGATCCTCCGGTCCTCTTCGGACAGCCGCCGCCACGGGCCGCGATGGGCCCACCGGCCCATCGCGACGGTCTCGCGCACAGTGATCGGCAGGCTGTCGGACACGGCGCTGCGCTGCACGACGAAGGCGGGCCGCACGCCGCCCGGCAGCGTCACCGAGCCCGCGCTCGCGCGGAGGACGCCCGCGACGACCGACAGCAGCGTCGACTTCCCGGAGCCGTTGGGGCCCACGATCGCCGTCACGCCCGCGCACGGAAGGCGCGCCGTGATCGCGTGCAGCACTGTCCTCCCCGCGTACCCGGCTGTCACCCCATCGAGTCTGATCTCGCCCGGCCCATCACTGTGTGTCATGACACCTCAATTGAAACGACAATCGTTTTCATTATAGAGTCGCTCGCCGTGGAGTGGTTGATGGCCCCGTTCGAGGTGTCCTTCGTGCAGCGGGCGCTGTGGGGCGGGGTTCTCGTGTCGCTCATCTGCGCACTGGCCGGCACGTGGGTGGTGCTGCGCGGCATGGCCTTCCTCGGCGACGCGATGTCGCACGGGATGCTGCCGGGCGTCGCGCTCGGTTCGCTGGCCGGCGGCAACCTGCTGCTGGGCGCGGCGCTCAGCGCCGGGGTCATGGCGCTCGGGGTGACGGCGCTTGGCCGCTCGCGCCGGTTCTCGCAGGACACGGCGATCGGCCTGCTGTTCGTCGGCATGCTCGCGACCGGCGTGATCATCGTGTCGCACTCGCAGTCCTTCGCGGTCGACCTCACGGGCTTCCTGTTCGGCGACGTGCTGGCGGTCCGGGACCGGGACCTCGGCTTCCTCGCCGCCGCGCTGGCCGTCGCCGCGGTGGTGTCCGCGCTCGGTTACCGCGCGTTCGTGGCGCTCACCTTCGACGCCCGCAGAGCGCACACGCTGGGGCTGTACCCGCGCCTCGCCCACGCGGCGCTGCTGGGTCTGCTCACGCTCGCGATCGTCGCGTCGTTCCACGTCGTCGGCACGCTGCTGGTCTTCGGACTGCTCATCGCGCCGCCCGCCGCGGCAATGCTCTGGGCGAGCCGCATCCCGCTGATCATGCTCGGCGCCGCGGTGCTCGGCTGCGTCGCGACCGGGGCCGGGCTGCTCGTCTCGTGGCACTGGGGCACCGCGGCCGGAGCCACGATCGCCGCGGTCGCCGTGGCCCTGTTCTTCCTGTCCGCACTGGCCGCTCGCGTGCGGGAGCGCGCGAGCCGCACCACTACTGAAGAGGGGATCCCGCAGTCATCTTGAGGGCACACAACAAGGCCGCCGCACTGGCGCTGTCCGCAGGGCTGCTGCTGACCGCCTGCGGCGGCGATCCACAGCCGCGACAGGACGCCGAGGCCACACCGCACGGCTACGTGGAGGGAGCCGAGGAGGCCGCGGAGGCACAGTCCCGGCTCGTCCTCGCCGACGCGCGTGGCGGGGCGGTACGGGTACTGGATCTGATCACCGAGGAGGTCACCCGTCTCGACGACATACCCGCCGTGGAGGGCATCAGCACCGACGGCCGGTTCGCCTACCTTGCGGCAGGGGAGTCGACCCACGTCGTCGACAGCGGCGCCTGGATGGTCGACCACGGCGACCACGTGCACTACTACCGCGCCGACATCCGGGGCGCTGGCCGGATCGACGGCAACGCCGTCGCCGCGAACACCGACTCGGCCGTCACCGCCGTTGCGCTCGAGGACGGGACGACGGCGCTGCTGGACCGCCCTGCGCTGGAGGACGGGGACGTCCGCGCGCGGGAGCCGGTCGAGGGCATCGCCGTGCCCTACGGGCAGCGGCTGCTCGTCGCCACCAACGACGGCGTCACCGTCCGCGAGCGCCGCGGCGAGGGCGCCCGCGCGATCGGGGAGCCGTGCCCCGACCCGGAGGGCACGGCGGTGACGCGGCGCGGGGTCGTGTTCGGCTGCGCGGACGGTGCGCTGCTCGTGAGCGAGGACGATGGCGCGTTCACCGGCGCGAAGATCCCGTATCCCCAGTCCGTGCCGGACGCGGAGCGGGCCACCGAGTTCACCCACCGCCCGGGCAGCGCGACCCTCGCGGCGGCCGCGGGCCAGCGCGGCGTCTGGTCGCTGGACGTGTCGGAGCGGTCCTGGAGCCGGATCGAGACCGGACCCGTGGTGGCCGCGAACGCGGTCGGCGAGGGCGGGCCGCTGCTGACGCTCACGGCCGACGGCGTGCTGCACGCCTACGACTCCGCCACGGGGGAGCAGATCGCGAGCAGGTCGCTGCTGACGGCACCGATCGATGCCGGTGCGACGCCGGTGATTCAGGTCGACACCAGCCGCGCGTACGTCAACGATCCGGCTGGACGGCGGGTGTACGAAGTGGACTACAACGACGACCTGCGCGTCGCCCGGACCTTCGAGCTCGACATCGAGCCCGCGCATCTGGTGGAGACGGGCCGGTGAGGGCCCGGCTGTGTGCGGCCGCCGTCACGCTGCTGCTGGCGCTCTCCGGGTGCTCCGCGGCCGGGGACGACGGCGGCGGCGTGGTGGTGACGACCAACATCCTCGGCGACCTGACGCGCGCCGTCACCGGCGACGAGGTGCCCGTGACCGTCCTGATGCGACCGAACGCGGACCCGCACTCCTTCGCCATCTCGGCGCAGGAGGCCGCCCGCCTCGAACAGGCCGATCTGATCATCCACAACGGACTCGGCCTGGAGGAGGGTGTGCAGCGCAACGTCGACGCCGCTGTGGACGCCGGAGTGCCCGCACTGGCGGTCGGCGAGGAGGTGGAACCGATCCGCTACCGCGGTGACGAGCAGGACGGCAAGGCCGACCCGCATTTCTGGACGGATCCACGCCGGGTGCGCACCGCGGTGGAGGTGATCACCGACCGGCTCGTCCGGGAGGTCGACGGCATCGACGAGGCGACCGTCAGGGCCAACGCCGCAGCGTACCTCGAGCGCGTGGACGAGATCGACCGCTGGATGACGGAGCGGTTCGCGGCGATCCCGCCCGAGCGGCGCAAGCTCGTGACCAACCACCACGTGTTCGGCTACCTGGCGCAGCGGTACGACTTCGAGATCGTGGGCGCCGTGGTGCCCAGCGGCACCACGCTGGCCTCGCCGAGCGCGTCCGACCTCAGCGAACTCGCGTCCACTATCCGCTCCGCGGGGGTCGGTGCGATCTTCGCGGACTCCTCGCAGCCCGATCGGCTCGCCCGCGTCCTCGCCGACCAGGCCGGGGTGCACGTGCGCGTGCTGCCGCTGTTCTCCGAGTCGCTCAGCGAGCCCGGTGGGGGAGCACCGACCTATCTGGACATGATGCGCGCCAACACGAACACGATCGTCGACGGTCTCGGCCGGAACTGAGCAATCGCAAAAGAGAAATGGGAGTTACGATGAGAAACAGCCTGCGATATCGGCGGGTCGCCGGAGTGTCCACAGTGGCCGCTGCGGTGCTCGCGCTCGGCGCGTGCGGCACCGAGAACGAGCGGCCGGCCGGTCAGGAGGGCGGCGGCGCGCGCCAGGGACAGCCCGCCACCACGGTCGCCGATCCGGTGGTGGCGACCTACGACGGCGGGATCTACGTGCTCGACGGCAAGACCCTCGACGTCAAGGCGGAGCTCCCGCTGGAGGGCTTCAACCGCCTCAACCCGGCGGGTGACGACCGGCACGTGATGGTGTCCACCTCGGACGGTTTCCAGGTGCTGGACGCGGTGGGCGCGCAGCTGACCGACGTCACGTTCCCCGGCCCCGAGCCCGGGCACGTCGTCCGGCACGCGGGGCGCACGGTGCTCTTCTCCGACGGCACCGGCGAGGTCATCAGCTTCGACCCCGCGCAGTTGGGCGACGGCAAGCCGCAGACCGAGTCCTACACCACCGCGGAGCCGCACCACGGCGTCGCGATCGAGCTGGAGAACGGTGAGCTCGTGGTGACCCTCGGCAACGAGGAGGAGCGCACCGGAATCATGGTCCTCGACGCGCAGCGCGAGGAGATCGCCCGCAACGAGCAGTGCCCCGGCGTGCACGGCGAGGCCACGGCGCGGGGCGAGGCCGTGGTGATCGGCTGCGAGGACGGCGTGCTCGTGTACCGCGACGGCGAGATCACCAAGGTCGACAGCCCGACCGAGTACGGCCGGATCGGCAACCAGTCCGGCACGGACGCGTCGCCGATCGTGCTCGGTGACTACAAGCAGGACGAGGACGCCGAGCTGGAACGCCCGACGCAGGTCTCGCTCATCGACACCGAGACCGGGAAGCTGCGCCTGGTCGACCTCGGCACGAGCTACACCTTCCGCTCGCTGGCCAGGGGACCGCAGGGCGAGGCGCTGGTCCTCGGCACCGACGGCGCCATCCACGTCCTCGACCCGGTGCGCGCCGAGGTGGTGCGCACCATCCCGGTGATCGGGAGGTGGCAGGAACCGCTGGAGTGGCAGCAGCCGAGGCCGGCGATCTTCGTGCGCGGCGGTACGGCGTACGTGTCCGACCCCGGCGAGCGGCAGCTGCACGCCGTGGACCTGGCCACGGGCGAGAAGACGGCCACGGCGAAGCTGGAGGAGGCGCCGAACGAGCTGAGCGGGGTGCTGGCCCAGGCTCACTGACGGCCCGCGGCGCGGTGGGGACGCCTCACCGCGCCGTGTGCTGTCCATAAGGGACAGCGCGCACGAGGGTCACCCGCACCGTGGCCCCACTGGGCACCGGGTAGGTCCGCGACTCGCCCTGCCTGGCCCCGGCCAGCGCGCGGCCGAGCGGCGACTCCGGCGAGTACACCTCGAGCCCGTCGGCGTCGCCGCCGTCGCGCACACCCAGCAGGAACGTCTCTGTGGCGGGGTCGTCGTCGAACCTGACGGTGAGCACCATGCCGGGTTCGGCCACGCCGTCGTCGGGCGGCGCCTCGCCAACGACGGCGCTGTGGAGAATCTCCTCCAGCTGGCGGATGCGGGCCTGCCTGCGCGGTTCGCCGAGGGTGTCGTCCTCGTCCGGATGGGCGGAGTGGCGGTGACGGCGGAGCTCGGCGAGCTCGTCCCGCAGCCGTTCGAAGGCGTCGGTGGTGAGCCAGGTGCGCTGGTGTGCGGTCATTGTGCGTCCTCGGGTCGTGCGTTGGTGGTCGGTGCGGGTGAGCCGCCTGAGCAGGGTGGCGTTGGCGTCCTCTGCGAAGCCGGTGGCGACGCGTTCGAGTACGTCGCGCTGGGTACGCAGCAGCGCGTTCTCGGCCCGGAGCCATTCCAGTTCGGCGCGTTCGCTCTCATCGATCGGTTCGTTGCTTGTCATCACCTGCTCCTCGGTTCAGCGCAGCGGGTCGAACTCGCGCAGCGCCTCCGGCTGTTTGCCCGCGGTGATCTGCTCGGCGAGGAGCCGTCCCGTCACCGGGCCCTGGGTGAGGCCCCACATGCCGTGTCCGCCCGCGACGTACACCCCCGGCGCCGCCGTCGCGCCGATCACCGGCAGGCTGTCGTGCGTCACGGGCCGAGGGCCGACCCACTCGTCCCGCCTCTCCTCCCACCGGACACCGGTGAGGAAGGGCCGCGCCGACGCGACGATTGCGTCGATCCGGGCCGGGTCCAGAGCGGCGTCCGGCCCGCGGAACTCCATCGTCCCGGCTACCCGGAGGCCGCCCTGGTACGGCGTGCAGGCGACGCGGGCCTCGGGCAGGTAGACGGGTCCGGGCACCGGCTCGTCGGTCGCGACGGTGAACGAGTAGCCGCGGCCGGCGCGCACGGGCACCCGGACCCCGAAGCGCCTCGTCAGCTTGTTCAGCCACGCCCCCGTGGCGAGCACGACGACCTGGGCGGACAGCGTTCCGGCAGACGCGGAGCGCACCGTCGCGGCGTGGCGATGGGGCCGGATGTCGACGACGTCGAAACCGCTGCGGATCACGCCGCCGCGCTCCCGGACCGAGTCCGCGAGGGCCGCGACGAACTCACCGGGGTCGACGTAACGCTGCCCGTCCACGCGAACGCCGGTTCCCGTGCGCTCCGACGCCTGCGGCAGCCATTCGCGCAGCTCGCCTTCGGTGAGTCCCCGGTAGGACAGCTCCTGGCCGATGTCCCGGAGGCGGGCCAGCTCGGCGAGCAGTCCCGCGGCATGTCCGGCCGACTCGAAGACCGCCGTGACCGGCGCCTGCGGGGTCGCTGCCCGCACGCCGCCCGCGATGAGCGTGTCGAAGGCCTCCAGGCATTCGGCGTTGAGCGCGAGGTTGGCCTGCGCCACCCGTTCCCAGGCGCGCCAGTTGCAGTGCGCGGCGAACCGCAGCAGGAACCGCCAGAGCCGTGGGTCGGGCGACGCGGGCACGTGCAGCGGGGCCGCGCGGTCGAACAGCGACCGCAGCCCGAAGCGCAGCACCCCCGGCTCGTTCAGCGGCAGGGCCAGGCCCGGGGCCAGCCAGCCCGCGTTGCCCCAGGACGCGCCGGCCGCGGGCCCGGCCCGGTCCACCACCGTGACGGCGACACCGCGCTCCTGAAGGAACCACGCGGTGGAGAGCCCGACCACGCCGGCGCCGACGACGAGTGCCGTGCGTGGTCCCTCAGAGCTCCGACCGACCTCACCCATGAGCACCTTCCCGGATCCGTGCGAACTCCACATCGCGAGGATGGGCGACCGGGACCGTTCGATGGTTGTCCGGAACGAACAAATATGCCGAAGCTCGTTGTCCGTTTCGGCCAGCGGTAGGCTCGTCGGAACTTTCGCGGTGGAGACGGGTCGGTAGATGGTCAGACTGGATCACCTGATCAACGTGCTGGGCGGCTACGGCATCCGGGTGGCCGGCCACGGGCGTGGTCGCGACACCGAACTGCACAGCGTCGTCATGCACGACCCCACCGCGGCCGACCCCATGGTGGGCGACGTCCTGCTGGCGGTCGGCATCCCCGACGTCGCTCGCGCGGTCGAGCTTGCGATCGGCGGGCAGGCGAGGGCGGTGCTCGTCCGCACCGACGAGCGGCCGCCCGGCGACGTGCTCGGCACCGCCGACGCCCACGGGCTCTGCCTGCTGCTCGTCGACCCGCGGGTGTCCTGGAGCCAGGTGGCCGGGGTCGTCTACGGGCTCGTGCTCGAGGGTCGCGAGACCGAGTCCGGCCGGGGCCCGAGCGACCTGTTCGCCCTTGCCGACACCATCGCCGCGGCCGTGGGAGGGCCGGTCACCATCGAGGACCAGCTCTCCAGGGTGATGGCCTACTCCAGCGTGCAGAACGACGCCGACCCGGCGCGACTCGACACGATCCTGGGCAGGCGGGTGCCTGAGCCGGTGCGCGCCCTGTTCGAGCGGCGCGGCGTGTTCACCCACCTCGCGATCTCCGACGAGCCCTGCTACGTGGAGGCAGCACCCGAGCACGGGATGCGCGGGCGCACGGTCGTCGCCGTCCGCGCGGGCCGGGAACTGCTCGGTTCGCTGTGGGTCACGTGCGACGGGCCGCTCGATCCCGCGCGGGCACGGGCGCTCGCCGACGGAGCCCACACGGTGGCCTTGCACCTGCTCCGCTCGCGCGTGAGCGCGGACCTCGAACGGCAGGTCGAGTCGGAGCTGGTGATCCAGCTGCTGGAGGGCACCCCGGACGCGACCGCCGTGCTCGGCAAGCTCGGCCTGCCGCCTCGGCCGCTGCGGGTGATCGCGCTGCAGGCACACACCGGCGGCGAGCGGCACGCCGCCATCCTGCTCGCGTTCGAACGCGCGACCACCGGCTTCGGCTGGTCGCGTCCGGGGCGGACGACGCTGTTCGGCAACACCGTCTACACGCTGCTGCCGTGTGACGAGGACCCCGGCGCCGCCCGCGACTGGCTGCGCGCTCTCGTGCACGGCCTGCCCGCCCACGTCACGCCGGCCGCGGGCATCGGCGCGCCCGCCGAGCCCGGCGAGATCCCGGCGAGCAGGCAGGAGGCCGACGAGAGCCTGGCCCTGCACACCACTCGGCCCGGCACCCCGGCGGTCTGCTACGACGAGTCGTGGGACGAGATCCTGCTGCAGCGCCTGCGCACGGCCGCCTCCTCGGGGCGCATCCCGTCCCGAGGGCCCGTGGTCGAGCTCGCCCGGCACGACGAGGCGAACGCGACGCGGTTCCTGACGACCCTGCGCGCCTGGCTGGAGGCGCAGGGCGACCTCAACACCGCCGCGGCGCGACTCGGCGTGCACCCGAACACCATTCGCTACCGCATGCGCAAGATGGCCGAGATCGTCAACCTGGAGCTGGAGGATCCCGGCAAGCGGCTGGCGATGCTGATCACGCTGGCCATCGGCGACCACGACGCGTGATCGCGGATACCGGACCCGCGCGACCGGCTTCGCGCGCCGGGCGGTTTGGCCGGCATCCGTCGCCGCAGCCGGAAGCGGGTCCCCGCGGCGACGCGGCCCCGGCCGTGTCGCTCACGCGCGCACTCACCCGCCCGTCAGCTCCGCAGCGCTTCCACCACCGTCTTCGTGGCCTCAGCGAGGAGAGCGTTGTCCGGCTCGGCTTCCTGCTCCGCGCGGCTCGACATGATCGCGATCACGATCGGGGCGCGGTCGGGCGGCCACACGACGGCGATGTCGTTGCGGGTCCCGTAGCCACCTGTGCCGGTCTTGTCGCCGACCACCCAGCCATCCGGCACCCCGGCACGGACCAGCTCGTCGCCGGTGAGGTTGCGGCGGAGCATGTCGATGAGGATCGCTCGCTTGTCCGCGGTCAGCGTGTCGCCGAGTGCGTAGGCACGAAGTGTGGTGGCCAGTGCCCTGGGCGTGCTCGTGTCGCGGATGTCGCCGGGTGTGGCCTCGTTGAGCTCGGGCTCGAACCGGTCGACGTGCGTGGTCTGGTCGCCGACCTCGCGCAGCGCGGCCTGCAGGCCCTTCGGCCCACCGAGCTCACGCAGCAGCAGATTGCCGGCCGTGTTGTCGCTGTAGCGCACGGCGGCGTCCATGAGCTCCCGCAGCGGAAGGCCCGCGCCGGCGTGCTTTTCGGTGACGGGGGAGAAGGTCACCAGGTCGTCCACGGTATAGGGCACCACCACCTCGTCCAGTTCGGCGATCGTGCGTTCGCTGAGCAGGGCCGCGGTGGCGAGCGCCTTGAACGTCGAGCAGTAGGCGAAGCGCGCGTCGGCGCGGTGGCTGATCTCCCGGCCGGTGCCGGTGTCCACGGCGTACACGCCGAGCCGCGCGTCGAACCGCTGCTCCAGCTCACCGAACTCGCGCTCGGCCGTCGCCGCGGCCGTGCTCGCCTCGGCCGGGGCGGACGACGCCGAGGACTGGCGAGCCGGTGGCTCGCCACTGGCGGTGCAGGCGGTGAGTGCCAGCAGGGAGAGAGCGGCGGCCGCCGCGAGGCGGCGCGCGGACTGGATGGGCAAGGGTGGTCCTCTCGATCTTCCTGGTCGTGCCAGGTCAGTCTCACGACGTGCGGTGACCGCGTTCAAGACCGATCCGGGCGGCACTCATGCCGTGCCGGTATAGAGCCAGGTGCCGCCCGTTCGCCCGGCCGGCGAGCGGTGACGGAGGTGCCGGCCCCCAAGGCCACCTTTGTTGCGTTCAACGCAACAAAGGTGGCCTTGGGGAGCATCAGCTCAGCGGCGAGCCTGCGCCGGGGAACTCGTCGAACACCAGCCACGTCCGGGTCGCCCGCACACCGTCCACGGCCTGGATCCGGCCGAGCACGACGTCTCGCAGGGTGGCGTTGTCGGGGGTGCGGACCAGCAGCAGCACGTCGACGTCGCCGCCCACCAGCGCGATGTGCTCGACGTAGGGGATCGCGCCCAGCGTGTCCTTCAGCGCCCGCCACGCCGTCTGCTCGACGGTGACCAGCACGTAGGCGCTCGTGCCGAGCCCGGCCAGCTGCGGATCGATCCGCGCGCCGAATCCGGTGATCACGCCGTCGCGAAGCAGCCGGTCCAGTCGTGAGTAGGCGTTGGCGCGCGAGATGGCCAGCCGTTCGGCCAGCGAGCGCACGGAGATACGGGCGTCGTCGGCCAGCACGTCCAGCATGGCGCGGTCGACGGCGTCGAGGGCGGCCGCCGTTCGTCCAGCGGGCAGGCCCTCGGGAGCACTGGTGTTGGACATCTGGTCGGGAAGCCCCTCTGTTGATGGCCGTTTGTCGCTGATTCTGGCAGATCGTTGAACATGCAGTGTGCCGGTGGGCAGCATTCTCGACACCGAGAACGACGGAAGGCGGTGTGCGATGGCTGCTCAGCGCCAGAACGTCACCGGTCTGCTGCCCGCGGGGGAGCCGGTCCGGTTCGTGGCCGAGGACGGTACCGCGGGCCCGCCGCCGCCCGGCTACACCGAGCCGTCGCCGGAGCGGCTGCGCGAGGCGTACCGGCGCATGGTGCTGGGCAGGCGGTTCGACACGCAGGCGACGGCTCTGACGAAGCAGGGCAGGCTGGCCGTGTACCCGTCGGCGGCGGGGCAGGAGGCGTGCCAGATCGCCGCGGCGCTCGCACTGCGCGACGACGACTGGCTGTTTCCGACCTACCGCGACTCGATGGCGCTCGTCGCCCGCGGCCTGGACCCCGTGCAGCTGATGGAACTGCTGCGCGGCACCTGGCACTGCGGCTACGACCCGCACGCCACCTTCACCGCACCGCAGTGCACCCCGCTCGCCACGCAGACGCTGCACGCGGCCGGACTCGCCGACGCCATCCGGCGACGCGGGGAGGAACGGGTGGTGCTGGCGCTCATCGGCGACGGCGGCACGAGCGAGGGTGACTTCCACGAGGCGCTGAACTTCGCCGCCGTCTTCCACGTGCCGGTGGTGTTCTTCGTGCAGAACAACGGGTTCGCGATCTCGGTGCCGCTCGCCAAGCAGACCAGGGCGCCCGCCCTCGCCTACAAGGGCGTCGGCTACGGCGTCGCCTCGGAACAGGTCGACGGCAACGACCTCGTCGCGGTGCTGTCGGTGCTCGACCACGCGGTCGCGCACGCCCGGTGCGGCGGCGGGCCGTTCCTCGTCGAGGCGCACACCTACCGGATGGACGCTCACACCAACGCCGACGACGCGACCCGCTACCGCGATGCGGCCGAGGTCGAGCGCTGGCGGGCTGCGGATCCGGTGCGGCGCCTGGAAACGCACCTGCGGGAGCGCGGCGTGCTGACCGAGGAGGACGTCGCCGCCGACGCGGCTGCCGCGGAGGAGTTCGCGGCCGGGTTCCGGGCCCGCATGAACGCCGAGCCCGAGGTCGATCCGCTCGGGCTGTTCGCGCACGTCTACGCCGAACCGACCCGCCAGCTGGCCGCGCAGCGCGAGACGTTGCGCGCCGAACTCGCCGCGCAGGAGGGATGACGTGGAGCAGCTCACGATGGCGCAGGCGCTCAACAGCGCGCTGCGGGACGCGCTCAAGGACGACGGCCGGGTGCTGGTGTCCGGCGAGGACGTCGGCCCGCTCGGCGGGGTGTTCCGGGTGACCGACGGGCTCACCCGCGACTTCGGCGAGGACCGGTGCTTCGACACGCCGCTCGCGGAGTCCGGCATCGTCGGGCACGCGGTCGGGCTGGCCATGGGCGGCTTCCGGCCGGTGGTGGAGATGCAGTTCGACGCGTTCGCCTACCCGGCGTTCGAGCAGATCACCTCGCACGTGGCGAAGCTGCGCAACCGCACCCGTGGCCGGGTCGAGCTGCCCATGGTGATCCGCATCCCGTACGCGGGCGGGATCGGCGGGGTGGAGCACCACTGCGACTCCAGCGAGGTGTACTACACGCACACGCCCGGCCTGAGGGTGGTCACACCGGCTACGCCCCAGGATGCCTACGACCTGCTTCGCGACGCGATCGAGTCGCCGGATCCCGTGGTGTTCCTCGAACCGAAGTGCCGGTACTGGGCAAGGGAACCGGTGTCGTTCGACCGCACCGGAACCCCGTTCGACAGGGCGGCGATCCGGCGGCGGGGCACCGACATCACGCTGATCGCCTACGGCCCGATGGTGGCCACGGCGCTGGCGGCCGCCGAGGCCGCGGCCGAGGAGGGCAGGGACGTCGAGGTGGTCGACCTGCGCACGCTGTCCCCTGTGGACGACGAGACGATCGCCGAGTCGGTGCGGCGCACCGGCCGGGCCGTGGTGGTGCACGAGGCGGCTGGGTTCTGCGGCTACGGCGCGGAGATCGCCGCCAGGGTGAGCGAGCAGTGCTTCCACCACCTGGAGGCGCCGGTGCTGCGGGTAACCGGGTTCGACATCCCTTACGCGCCACCGAAACTCGAGTCCAGTCACCTGCCGAATGTCGACCGGATCCTCGATGCCATCGACCGGTTGCAGTGGGACGACCAGGTCGCCCTCGCGGCCCAGGGGAGCGTGCGCGATGCCTGACTTCCTGTTGCCGGACCTCGGCGAGGGCCTGACGGAGGCGGAGATCGTGCGCTGGCTCGTGGACGTCGGCGAGGAGATCGGCATCGACCAGCCCGTGGTGGAGGTGGAGACCGCCAAGGCCGCCGTGGAGGTGCCGGCGCCGTTCGCGGGCGTGGTCACGGCCCGGCACGGCGAGGAGGGCCAGACGCTGGCCGTGGGTTCGCCGCTCATCACGGTGGAGCCCCAGCACGCCGGGCTCGCCGAACCCGGCGTGGTGACCGCCGAGGAGGGCAGCGGAAACGTCCTGATCGGCTACGGCACGCCGAGCGCGCAGCCGCGACGGCGGCGTGGCGCGAGGGGCGCCGCGGTGCTGGACCGGCCTGCGGCGGGGCGGCCCGCCGTGATCTCCCCGCTGGTGCGCAGGCTCGCGCGGGAGAACGGGATCGACCTGGCCTCGGTAACCGGCAGCGGACCCGCCGGCGTCATCCGGAGGGCCGATGTCGAGGCGGTGCTCAACGAGCGAGCGGCCGAGGTGCCCGTGCCGAGGGAGAACGGGGACGAGCGCCGGATCCCGTTGCGGGGCCTGCGCAAGGCCGTCGCCGACAAGCTCAGCACCTCGCGCCGGGAGATCCCGGAGGCGACGGTCTGGGTGGATGCCGACGCCACGGAGCTGCTCGCCGCCAGGGCCGTGCTCAACGCGAAGGATCCCGGGCGGCCGGTGAGCCTGCTGGCGCTGCTGGCCCGGTTCACGGTCGCGGGCCTGCGCCGCTACCCGGAGCTGAACTCGCGCGTCGAGGGCGACGAGATCGTCGTGCTCGGCGCGGTGCACCTCGGGCTGGCGGCACAGACCGAACGCGGTCTCGTGGTGCCCGTCGTGCCCGACGCCGATCGCCTGAGCACGCGCGAGCTCGCCGAGGCGATCGGCGCGCGCACCACGGCCGCCAGGGAGGGCACGCTGAGCCCGGCCGAGCTCACCGGAGGCACCTTCACCGTGAACAACTACGGGGTGTTCGGGGTGGACGGTTCGGCCGCCATCATCAACCACCCCGAGGCCGCGATCCTTGGTATGGGCCGGATCATCGAGCGGCCGTGGGTGACCGGTGGAGAGGTGGTGCCCCGCAAGGTCTGCCAGCTGACCCTCGCCTTCGACCACCGCGTGTGCGACGGGGGCACGGCCGGCGGGTTCCTGCGGTTCGTCGCCGACTGCGTCGAGTCGCCCGTGGCCGCGCTCGGAGACCTGTGAGCCGCGGGCCTCAGAGCCCGGAGCGGTAGTCCTCGAGCAACGCGCCGAGCCGCGCGACCATGAAGTCGTAGTAGGCGGCCATGTCCCTCAGCCTGCGTTGTTGCTGCTCGCTCAGCGCACGGCCCTGCCGCTCCGTGCGGTGGGCGAGCTCGCGCAGCTGCTCGGTCTGGTGGAGCTGGTGCTGCAGGCAGCCCGCCCACGCGTCCGGGCGCCATTCGTAGACGAAATGCCGCGTTCCCGGTGCCTTGAACCGGCGGACGACGCCGTTGGTGATGAGCAGCCGCGTCATCTCCGACACCGACCCCGCGCTGGCGCTGAGCTCGTCCTGCAGTTGCTGGACGGTCATCGGTTCCGCGCTGAGCAGCAGTACGGCCGCGGTCCGTCCGGCCATGGGAGGCCAGCCCATGGTCTGCCCGATGACGGTGGCGAAGTCCTCGGACAGCAGCTCGGCGGCGTCGGAGCGGGTGCTGGTGTCGGACACGCGAGCCTCGTTTCAGTCCAGATTGAGAATTCAGTATTGACTGAGAGTTGTTGCCGGGGTCATAGTACCGGACACCAGCGGCCGAATCCCGGTTGCCGCTGAGAATTCCCGGAGGTCCAGCATGACGAAGAACGGCTGGGACGTGATCGTGGTCGGCGCGGGCTCGTCCGGAGCACCGCTGGCCAGCAGGCTCGCGGCGACCGGGCGGCGGGTCCTGTTGCTGGAGGCGGGGCCCGACTGCCGCTCGGCCGAGCTGCCCAAGGTGTGGCGCTCGCCGAACCCGGTTCGCGCTCTGCTCGACCCGCTGGCTACCGAAAAGCTGGTGTGGCCCGATCTGCTGGCGACGAGGACGGACAAGCAGGACGCCGCGCTCTACTGGCGGGGCCGGGGGACCGGTGGCAGCTCGTCGATCAACGGTCAGATCGCGATCCGCCCGCCGATGGAGGACTTCACCGACTGGGTCAGCTGGGGTTGCGAGGGCTGGTCGCCGGAGGACGTGCTGCCGTACTTCAGCCGGTCCGAGCACGACGAGCAGTTCGGCGACGCCCCCTACCACGGCCGGGGCGGGCCCACGCCGATCCACCGGATGCCAAGGGAATCCTGGGGGTCGGTCGACACCGCGTTGCGCGGGGCCGCGCTCGCGGCCGGTCACGCCTGGGCCGAGGACGTCAACGCGCCGGGCGCGGTCGGCGTCTCCCCCTACCCGATCAACTCACGCGAGGGCAGGCGGGTCACCGTCAACGACGGCTACCTCGAGCCCGCGCGGGAACTGGCGAACCTGACCGTCCGGGGCGGCGCCCTCGTCGACCGCGTGCTGACCAGCGGCGGCCGGGCGGTCGGGGTGCGGTACCTGACCGAGGACGGCGCGGTGGAGGAACGGGCGGACCTGGTCGTGCTCAGCGCGGGTGCCGTGCACTCCCCGGCCGTGCTGCTGCGCTCCGGCATCGGGCCGGCGGACCAGCTGCGCTCACTGGACATCGACGTCGTCGCGGACCTCCCGGTGGGGCGGGGTCTGCAGGACCACCCCATGGTGGGCGTGGCGATCCCGCTGAACGAGGAGTCGGCCATCCGTACCGCGGACGACCGCCACACCAACGTCTGCGTCCGCTACACCAGCGACGCTCCGGACGCGCATCCGCTGGACATGATGTTCGTGTCCCTCAACCAGAACGTGCTGTCCATGGAGACAGCCGACCTGCGATTCGGCGCCGGTGCGTTCGGGGTGTGGGTCAACCAGGCGTTCTCGCGCGGAACGGTGAGCCTGACCTCGGCCGAGTGCACGGCTCAACCCGAGGTGCGCGAGGCGATGCTCTCCGACGAGCGCGACCTCGCGCGGCTGCGCGAAGGCATCCGAGCGCTGGTGGAGCTGGCGCGCGGCGACGCGGTGGCCGCGATCTCGGACGGGCCGGTCGACCGCGTCAACACCACGCTTCTGTCGGTCCTCGACGACAACGCCCGGCTCGACGACCACCTCCTGGCCACGGCCGCCGACGCGCAGCACGCAACCAGCACATGCCGCATGGGCGATCCGGACGACGCCAGGACCGTGGTCGATCCGGAATGCCGCGTCCTCGGCGTGGACGGGCTCCGGGTCGTCGACGCGTCGATCTTCCCTTCGGTCCCGCGCGCCAACACCAACCTCACCGCGATCATGGCGGGCGAGCTGATGGCCGACCGGATCGCGCGCGCATGACCACCACAACGCCCAGCTGCCAAGGAGATGAGCCCGTGACGATCCTGCGCAACCACATCGGCGGCCGGTGGGAGCCCTCGGCCACCGACGCGGCCGGCGACCTCGTGAACCCCGCGACCGGCGAGGTCATCGCGCACTGGCCGGCAGGCTGTGCCGCCGACGTCGACCGCGCGGTCGCGGCGGCCGCCGCCGCACAGCCGGCCTGGGCCGCGCTCACGCTCGAGGAGCGGCTCGGCAGGCTCGAGCGGGCGGCGGCCGCGGTCGCCGACCACGCCGGAGAACTCGCGGAGCTGCAGTGCCGCGAGATGGGCAAACCGGTTGCCCTCGGCACGACGTTCATCGAGTCCGGGGTCGCCGCCCTGCGGGGCGCGTGCGCCGAGGCACGCACGTACTCCTTCGACGTCACCACCGAACACGACGACGGCAGCGTCACGAGGGTTCTGCGCCACCCGCTCGGCGTCACCGCGCTCATCACGCCATGGAACTTCCCGGTCCTCAATGTACTGATCGCCCTCGGACCGCTGCTCGCCGCGGGAAACACCGTGGTGCTCAAGCCTTCCGAGCGGTGCCCGCTGTCGGTGACCAGGCTCGTGGAGCTGCTCACCCTGCCGGACGGCGTGCTCAACCTGGTCCACGGCGACAGCCGCGCCGGCGCCCCGCTCGCCGCCCACCCCGGTGTCGAGCTGGTTCACTTCACCGGATCGGTCGCGGCGGGCAAGGAGGTCGGCGCGGCCGCGGGCCGGGGCCTGCACCGGGCGATCCTGGAGCTGGGCGGCAAGGACCCGGTGGTCGTGGACGCCGACGTGGACCCGGTCGCCACCGCGCAGGCCGTGGCGTTCGGCGCGTTCGTCAACTCCGGCCAGATCTGCACCTCGATGGAACGCATCTACGTGCACGCGGACGTCGCCGACGAGTTCGTGACCGCCCTCTGCGAGGCGGCGGCCACCTACACCACCGGCGACGGGCACGATGCCAAGACCGTACTCGGCCCGCTCGTCGACGGGCGCCAGCGGGACATCGTGCACCGCCAGGTGACCGATGCGGTCGAACGCGGAGCGACCGTGCGCGTCGGCGGCGCTGTCCCTCCGGGACCGGGGTTCTTCTACCCCGCGACCGTGCTCACCGGTGTGGACGACTCCATGCTCGTGCTCCGGGAGGAGACGTTCGGGCCGATCGCGCCGGTTCAGGTCGTCGCCTCGTGGGAGGAGGCGGTGGAGAAGGCGAGCCGGTCGTCGTTCGGGCTCGCGGCGACCGTCTACACGCGCGACCCGGCGCACGTCGCCGAGGCCGCGGCGATCCCGGCCGCGGTGACGTGGGTGAACGAATGGCAGGGTGGCGGTCCCGGGCGCGTCTACGAACCCGCTCGCGACAGCGGAATGGGGGCCACCGGTGCGCACGCGGCCTACGACGCCGCGACCCGCCCGGCGACCCTCCACGTGGCGGCGCCGTGACCGCACCGACGGTGCCGGGCGCCGCGAAGCGGGACATCGCCGCGCGGATCCGGGCGGCGGAGGAAGGTCTTCTCGCGCTCTCCCACCGCATTCACGCCCACCCCGAGCTCGCGTTCGAGGAGACGCTCGCGAGCGGTTGGGTCGCCGAGGCGTTGGCCCTCGGTGGTCTCACGGTCGAGCACGGGTGCTACGGCCTGCCCACGGCGGTACGCGCCACAGCCGGATCCGGACCCTGTCACGTGGTCGTGTGCGCCGAGTACGACGCCCTGCCCGGGATGGGCCACGCGTGCGGCCACAACATCATCGCGGCCGCCGCGGTCGGGGCGGGGCTCGGCCTCGCTCCGGTGGCCGACGAGCTGGGCCTCACCGTCACCGTGCTGGGCACACCCGCCGAGGAGGGCGGCGGGGGCAAGGTGCTGATGCTCGAACGCGGCGCGTTCGACACGGCAGACGCCGTGATGATGGTGCACCCCGCCGCACGGGAGGCGGCGCGGTGGCGCGGATCGGCCGTCTCGGTGCTCGGCGTGACCTACCGGGGGCGTCCCGCGCACGCGGGCGCCCATCCCGAACAGGGGGTCAACGCCGCGGACGCGATGACCATCGCGCAGGTCGCCATCGGCCTGCTGCGCCAGCAGACGCGCGACGGCGACCGCGTACACGGCATCGTCACCGACGGCGGTGCGGCGGCCAACGTGATCCCGGAGCACACCACCGGCAACTGGATCGTCCGCTCGGGGAACGTCGCTGAGCTGGCCGCGCTCAAGGAACGGGTGCTCGCCTGCTTCGAGGCGGGCGCGGTGGGCTCCGGCTGCGAGCTGACGATCGAGCCCGCCTGTCCCGACTACGCCGAGGTCGTGCACGACGAGGCCATGGTGACGCTCTACCGGGCGAACGCCGAGGCGCTGGGCCGCCGCTTCCCGGCCGAGGGCACGTTCGCGGGTGCGGCGACGGACCTGGGCAACGTGTCGCATCGCGTCCCGGCGATCCATCCCATGCTGGGCCTCGACTGCCTGCCCGCGGTCAACCACCAGCCCGAGTTCGCCGCCGCGTGCGTCACCCCGGCGGCCGACCGCGCCGTTGTCGACGGAGCAATCGCGCTCGCCTGGACGGCCGCCGATGTCGCCGCGAGGTACCCCGCAACAAGATCGTGACCGGTTCGTGCGGTTCGCCCGTAAGGATGGGGTCGTCGCGCCTCCGCGCGAACGGGACCAACGAAGGGCGCGTTCATGGGAAGAAGGCTGTTCGCCGCCGGTGTCATGGCGATGGCGTTGACCGTCAGCGGGTGCGCTCAGGAGATCGGGGGCACGGCCGGTGGGGCCGACGACCGGGTGCAGAGCCTGGTCCGCGCGGCGGAGCAGAGCGCGGCCGAGTTCGAGTCGGCCAGGTTCTTCCTGAACATGGACGTGGGCGCGATGTCCATGACCGGCGAGGGTTCGGGGACCTTCGCCGGGAAGGACATCGCCATGGAGATGGTGGCCACCATGGACCTGACGTCCATGGGTGGCGAGTCGTACACCTACGAGCTGCGCATGCTCGGCGAGACCCTCTACCTGCGGATGCCACCGGAGCTGGCAGGTCCCGCGGGCCTGCCCACGGACAAGCCGTGGGTCTCGGCCTCGTACGAGGACTTCGTCGGGCTGCAGCTCGACATGGACCGGATGCTCGAGACGAGCGACCCCACCAAGCAGCTGGAGCTGCTCGCCGGCTCGGGTGAGATCCTCGACGTCGAGCACAACAAGAAGGTGGACGGGCGAGACACCACCAAGTACGTCATCGACGTCGACTACGAGCAGCTGCTGGAGCATCAGGGCATGGCCGCGGACCCGGCCCTGCTCCCCGAGGGCGTCGAGCTGGGCAGGGTGCCGGTCTCGGTGTGGATCGACGGCAGGGACCTGCCGTTGCTGATCGAGATGGACATGCGCGACGCCATCGCGCGGGTCGCCGGCGAGGAGGAGCCGGGGATGTTCGTGAGCGACGCGCTCCTCTCGATGAAGTACTACGACTGGGGCGCGCCGGTGTCCGTGGAGGAGCCACCCGCCGACCAGGTCGGGGCGCTGCCCGCGAAGTGAGCCGCTGAGCGCCTCACGCGTCGCCGTTCAGCTGATCGGCAAGGCTCCACAGCAGGGGCAGCCCGTCGTCGTCGCCGGAGTAGTCGTCCGGCTTCGCGTGGAGCGGTCCGACCGTCGCCTGCCAGCGCACGTTCGCGGGGTGATCACGGAGTGCGTGCCGCATCGCCTGGTAGTCCTCCACCTCGATGAGGTGGAAAAGGTGCGTCCCGTCGCGCCAGATCCTCCAGTCCTTGACACCGTTCTCGGCCAGCGCCGCGGCCACGTCGGCGGGGATGCTCTCGTGCACGGCCTCGTAGTCGGGCTCCGCGCCCGGCTTCAGCTCCGTGTGCAGGGCGATCTGGGGCATGCGAAGGTCCTCTCGGTTCAGGTGTGGGATTTCGGTTCACCCGTCGACGACCGCGCCACGAGCGTCGGCGTCAGCACCTCGCGTGACCCCGGCTCGTCGCGGTAACCGGACGCGATGCGCTCGGCCAGCCGGTCCACCGCCCGCTGCCCGATCCGCTCCGGATGAGCGTCCACTGTGGACAACGAAGGTGCGGTGAGCTCGCAGAACGAGACGTTGTCGAAGCCGATCACGGACAGCTCGCCCGGCACCTCGATGCCGCGCCTCGACGCCTCGGCGAGCACACCGACGGCGATCCAGTCCACGGCGGCGAACACCGCGGTGGGTCGTTCCTCCTCGGGCAGCTCCATGAGTGCCCGCACGGCTTCCCGGCCACGTTCCGGGTCGGGTAGGCGGTCGCCGCCCAGCAGCGGCAGCGGTTCGAGCCCGTGGGCGCGCAGCGCGTCGCGGTACCCTTCCGCGCGCTGGGCGAAGTCGAGCACGGTGAGCGGCCCGGGGATGTGCGCGATCCGCCGGTGCCCGAGCTTCACGAGGTGGTCCACCGCCAGCCGTGCGCCCTGCCGGTTGTCGATCACCACGGAGTCGATCTCCGGCGCGGCGATGTGCCGTCCGGCGAGCACCACGGGGATGCCGGCCCTGCGCAGCGCCTGCACCTCGGCGTCCTCGGCGTGCGCGCTCGTGACGATCACGCCGTCGGCGCCGCTTTTCAGCAGGCCCTGCAACAGCTCACGTTCACGCGGCTCGTCGTTGTCGGCGATGGCGAGCAGTGTCCCGAGCTGGTGCGGGGCGGCGGCACGCTCGATGCCCGCGAGGAGGTCCGCCTGGTAGGGGTTGGCGATCGAGGGGACCAGCACGCCGACGAACCGGGACCGGCCGCCGACGAGCGCGCGCGCCGAGCCGTTGGGCCGGTAGCCGAGCTCTGCCACGGCGCGTTCGATGCGCTCCCTGGCGTCGGCGGAGACGTACGGGGTGGACGTGAGGTACTTCGACACCGTCGACTTCGACACTCCCGCCCGCGCGGCCACGTCGCGGATGGTGACCGAATCCTTTGCCACGAAGGCCTCCAGACATCTCGCCCTTGACTCACCGATTGTACGCACGCATAGTGGACCGGTCCCCTAGGAAACCGTTCCACTATCGGTGAGGACACACTCTCCATGACGACAACGCAGTCGGATCCGTCGTTCCGCGCCACCGTGCTGACCGCGCCGGCGACGTTCTCCACGACCCCGGCCGAGTCGCCGAGACCCGGTGTCGGCGACGTGCTGGTCCGGGTCGCGGAGACCGGGCTCTGCGGCTCGGACGTGACGATGTACCTGGGCAGGCACCCCGTGAACCGGCCGCCGCTGACGCTCGGCCACGAGTTCCACGGCGAGCTGCTCAGCGCGGGGGAGGGCACCAGTGCGCGGCCCGGCGACGCCGTAGCCGTGTTCCCCGCGCTGAGCTGCGGCGAATGCGCGAGCTGCCGGCGGGGAGCCACGAACCTCTGCCCGGACATGGGCATCATCGGCGCACAGCGCCCCGGGGCCCTCGCCGGTGTGGTAACCGTGCCCGCCGCGAGCGTGCTGCCGATCGACCCCGCGACGCCCCCGGGGCTGCGCGTGCTCATCGAGCCGCTCGCCGTCGCGCTGCACGCCGTGAACAGGGCCGGGCCGGTCGCGGGGCGCAGGTGCGCGGTACTCGGCGCAGGCGCCATCGGCACGCTCGTCGCGCTCGTGCTGCGGCACCGCGGTGCCGAGGCGGTGCACCGGATCGACACCGACGGGCACAAGCTCTCGCTCGTCGACACCGGCATCGCGCGCCACGGGGACGGCCGCCCGCTCGCGGAGGTTCTCGGCGGCGAGCACGGCGAACTGGACGTGGTCCTCGACTGCGTCGGCTCGGCCGAGCTGGCGGGTCAGTCGCTCGGCGCCGTGCGTCCCGGCGGCACCGTGGTGCTGGTCGGCGTGCAGCACGGCGCGTTCTCGCTGGACGGCGTGGCCCTCCAGCGCGGCGAGCGGGCCGTGCTCGGTGTGCAGCTCTACGTCCTGGCCGACTTCACCGAGGCCATGCGGCTGCTCGCGGGCGAGCCCCTGTTCTCCGGCCTGCCGGAGTCGCTGATCCGCCGCAACGCGGTGGGCGACGTGGCCGAGGTCTTCGACCGACTGGCTCGCGGCGTGAGCACCCATCTCAAGGAAACGATCGTCTTCGCAGGAAAGGAGAACCCGTGCTGATCCGAGCCACAGTGGACGCCTGGAAACCCGCGGCGGAGGAACCGGCCGACCTCGTCGAGGAGGTCCGTGACCTCGCCTTGTTCATCCGGCGCGAGACCGTCCGCCTGATCGGCATCGCCAAGAGCGGCCACTTCACGAGCGTCTTCTCGTGCGCTGAGCTGCTCGCCGCGCTCTACTCCGGCGTCCTGCGCGTGAGCGAGGACCCGGCGTGGCCCGACCGCGACCGGCTGATCCTCTCCAAGGGCCACTGCGCCGTCGGTCTCTACCCGGTACTGGCCAATCTCGGCTACTTCCCGCACGACTGGCTCGACACCTACACCAGGGTCGGCAGCCCGCTCGGCGATCACCCCGACATGCGCAGGGTGCCCGGGACGGACTTCTCCTCCGGCTCGCTCGGCCACGGCCTGTCCATCGGCGCGGGTATCGCGCTCGGCAACCGCATGGCGGGCCGCGACGAGAGCCGCGTGTGGGTGCTGACCGGCGACCAGGAGCTCAACGAGGGACAGATCTGGGAGGCCGCGCAGGCGGCGAGCCACTACCGGCTGGGCAACCTCGTCGCCGTCGTCGACCGCAACCGGATGGGCCTGGACGGCACCACGGAGGAGGTGATGAGCGTCGAGCCGGTCGCGGGCCGCTTCGAGAGCTTCGGCTGGGAGGTCACCGAGATCGACGGGCACGACGCGAGGGGAGTGCTGTCGGCCTTCGCCGCCGTGGGCAGCGAACCCGAGGGCAGGCCGAAATGCGTCATCGCCAACACCCGCAAGGGGCGCGGCGTGCCGTACATGGACCTGTCCCGCACCTGGCACCTCGGCTACCTGGAGCCGGCCGACGCCGAGAAGACGCTGAGCCTGATCGAGAGGGTCTGACATGACGAGCGACATCACCGAACGCGCCTGGACCCCCGAGCAGGAAGGGTCCTGGGACCTGGCCACCTCCTACCGGCTGTGCGAGTCCTTCGTGGCCGGTCAGGTGCTCGCCGACCTCGCGGACCACGACGACCGGATCGCCGTGCTCACCGCGGACCTCAAGTTCTCCAACCGCACCCGCGACTTCGAGCTGCGCCATCCCGACCGGTTCGTCAACACCGGAATCTGCGAACAGAACATGGTCTCGATGGCCGCCGGTATGGCCACCTGCGGCTACATCCCGTACGTCGCCACGTTCGCGTCGTTCGTCGGGCTGCTGTGCGCGGAACAGATCCGCACCGACCTCGCCTACCCGAACCTGCCGGTGCGCGTCATCGCCCACCACACCGGCATCTCGCTCGGCTTCTACGGCACGAGCCATCACGCCACCGAGGACATCGGCATCACGCGCTCCATCGCCAACCTCACCGTCATCGGACCCGCCGACGCCGTGTCGCTCACCGAGGCGCTGCGTCAGACCGTGGACCTCGAAGGCCCGGTCTACTTCCGCATCGGCCGCGGCCGGGACGAGGACGTCTACGGCCGCACCGGAGCCGAGTTCGAGTTCGGCAGGCTCACGACACTGCGGGAGGGCGGTGACGCGGCGATCGTCGCGACCGGTGTGACGCTCGCGCCCGCCCTGCGCGCAGCGGAGGAGCTGGCCCGCGAGGGCGTGTCGGTGGCTGTGGTCGACGCCCACACGCTGCGCCCGTTCGACGCCGAGGGATTGTGTGAGCTGGCTTCGCGCGTGCCCAGGATCCTCGTCGCCGAGGAGCACAACGTCTACACCGGACTCGCCTCGGCCTGCGCCGACGCGCTGGTGGACGGCGGCGTGGGCGGCGTGAAGCTGCACCGTCTCGGCCTGCCCGTCGACGAGTACGCCCTGATCGGCCCGCCCACCCGGCTGTACGAGCACTACGAGCTCGACACCGCCGGAATCGTCCGCCGGATGCGGAACCTGCTCGCGTGATCGCACCTCATGCCCGACCCTTTCAACGGAGAAAGGACTCGACATGCCCGACACCCCTGCTCCCGCCGGAACGGAACCTGCCGGCGAGGGCGTGACCGTAGCCGACGACCCGCCCCGCCGCCGCTACCTGCGCAAGGTGGCGCTCACCAGCTCCGCCGGTGCGATCGTGGAGTGGTACGACTTCTTCCTCTACGCGGCGGCCGCGTCGATCGTGTTCGACAAGCTGTTCTTCCCCTCCCTCGATCCCACCACCGGACTGCTGGCCTCGCTCGCGACCTACGCCGTCGGGTTCGTGAGCAGGCCGATCGGCGCGCTGCTGTTCGGCAACCTCGGTGACCGCGTCGGCCGCAAGTCCATGCTCGTGTGGACGATGGGCATCATGGGCGGCGGCACGTTCCTGATTGGGTGCCTGCCGACCTACGACGCGATCGGCGTGGCGGCGCCGATCCTGCTGATCCTGCTGCGCGTGGCGCAGGGCCTCGGCCTCGGCGGCGAGTACGGCGGCGCCGTGCTGATGGTGGTGGAGAACGCGCCCGACCGGCGCCGCGGGTACTACGGCAGTCTCGTGCAGATCGGCGTGCCCGCCGGCATCATCCTGTCCTCGGCGGCGATGGCCGTTGTGACCTCGCTTGACGAGCAGGCGCTGCTCTCGTGGGCGTGGCGGGTTCCGTTCCTGCTCAGCGCAGTGATCATCATCCCGGCCGTGGTCATCCGGTCACAACTGCACGAGACGCGGTTCTTCCGCGCGGCGCGGGACTCGGCCGCGAAGCAGCGGGCGCCGATGGCCGAGGTGGTGACGAAGTGGTGGGGCACGTCGCTGAAGGTGGTGGGCGCCAGGATCGCCGAGAGCGCCAACCTGTTCATCTTCGCGACCTTCCCGGCCACGTTCATCGGCAGTTTCACCGACATCCCGCACCCGGAGTCGGTGGTGCTCACCGGCTCACTCATCGGCGCCGTGCTGTCGCTGGCGCTGCTGCCCGCCTGCGCCACGCTGTCCGACCGGATCGGCCGCAAACCGGTGTACCTGGCCGGGGCCGCGGTGATGGCGGTGGACGGGTTGATCTTCTTCGAGCTGGTCAAGACCGGTAGCGCGCCGATGATCTGGCTTGGCACGATCATCGCCTACGTCGCGATGTCGCTCATGTACGGCCCGCAGGCGGCGTACTTCTCCGAGCTGTTCCCGACGAGCATCCGCTATTCCGGTGTCTCGCTCGGGCAGCAGTTCGGTGGCGTGCTCGGCGGCTCGCTCGCGCCGATCATCGTGGTGTCCCTGCTCGAGGTCGCGGGTGACGGGGTGTACTGGCCGGTGGTCGCCTACATCGTCGGGATCGCCGCGATCACGGCGTTGTCGGTGCTCCTGCTGCCGGAGACCCGGCGCCGGAAGCTCGGCTGAGATCCTTTCTCTCATTTCAAATATTGACATGCCGTTTCAACGAATCTAGCTTGGGTGACCGAAACCACAGTCTCGACCGAAGCCGGTGGAGGTCACGTGTACCTGACTGCAGACGAAGAGGCCATGGCCGCCGGCTCGGACGGTCCCGCCGTGAAATGGGCGATGGACTACCAGCTGGCGGTCGGTGGCTTCTTCGGGGCGCGCCGGCTCGTCCGGGTGCGCAGCGCTCACGCTCACTGCGATGGCGAGGCGCTGGGCGAGCCCGGCGTCCGCTTCCTGGAGCAACTGGCCGACCAGGGCGCCCGCGCCCGCATCCCGCTGACCCTCGACCCGCGCTCGACCGACTTCTCGTGCGCGCTCGACATCGGGCAGAGCCAATCCATTGTGGACACCGAAAGGCGCATCCTCGCCGCGATGGCGCGCATGGGCGCGCTGACCACCAACACCTGTATCAACTACCAGACCGTGGACGTCCCGCACGGGGGCGAGCACCTCGCCTGGGGCGACACCGGCACCGTGATCTACGCCAACGCCGTCGCCGGCGCGCGGAGCAACTTCGAGGGCGGCCCCGCGGCACTCGCGGCCGCGCTCACCGGGCGGGTCCCCGCGTACGGCTTCCACCTCGACGAATGCAGGCGTGGCACCGTGCTCGTCGAGCTGGCCGACCAGCCGAGGAACAGCACCGACTGGGGCGCCGTCGGCTGCCTGGTTGGCCGCCGGTTCCCGGGCTACTGGGAGGTGCCCGTGATCGACGGCGCCGAGCGGAGCCCTTCGCCGGACGAGGTGAAACAGCTCGGTGCGGCACTGGCGAGCTACGGCTCGCACGCGATGTTCCACCTCGTCGGCGTGACGCCGGAGGCACGCACCCGCGCGGACGCGTTCGGGGACAACGAACCCCGCGAGCGCATGGTCATCGACCGAGCCGCGCTGGACGGCGCGTATCGCGGCTTCGCCCCGGAGCGGGAGAGCCCCGACATCGTCGTGTTCGGCACGCCGCAGCTGTCGGTGTTCGAGCTGGCGGAGCTGGCCGCCCTCTTCGAAGGTCGTGAGGTCTCCTGCCCGGTGTACGCGACGACGAGCGCCGCGGTGCTGAGATCGGCGGAGGAGTACGGCTACGCCGAGACGTTGCGCGCAGCGGGCGTCCGGCTGCTGAGCGGCGTCTGCTACTACCTGATGACCGCGCGCGAGCTGGGGCGCAGCAACGGGTTCCGCACGCTCGTCACCAACTCGGCCAAGCTCGCCAACATCATCGAGGGCTACGGGTACAACCCGGTCTTCCGGTCCACCGAGATGTGCGTCGACGCAGCCGTCACCGGCCGGATCGCGGGGTGAGGACCATGACACAGCTCATCGGCGCCGTCGGTTTCGGCGACGTGGTGGAGGCACCCGCACTGGTGTCGACGGACGCGTTCAGCGCACGGTACGACCTCGACCACGACACGGGCGTGATCAGCCGCGAGTCCCACGACCTCTGCGGGCAGTCGATCGCGGGCAGGATTCTCGTGGTGCCCACCGCGAAGGGCGGCACCGCGACGGGCTGGCGGCTGCTGGACCTGCAGAGCCGAGGCCTGGCACCGGCCGGGCTCGTGTTGCGGACGACGAACCCGGTGCTCGTGCAGGGCGCGGTGTTCGCTGGCATCCCGATCATGCACGAGCTGGAGCCCGACCCAGTGACGTCGATCGAGACGGGCCAGCTGCTCCGGCTGGTTCCTCGGGAGGGTCGCGTGGAGACGCTCGGCCAAGGCTGACCCGCGACAGCGGGCGGTAAAGGGGGAGACGGCAGGCAGTTGAAGAAACCCGACCGGTCAATGAGGACGGAGTCGTGGAATCGTGAATGTGCAAATCCTCTCCTTGCTGGTACTCGTGTGCATGTTCGTACTGGCATCGTTTCTCTCGATCAACCTGGGCATCCTGGCGCTGGTGGCCGCGTTCGTGATCGGCGCCGGGTTCGGCGGCCTCGACGTTGACACGATCATCAGCGGCTTCCCTGGCAGTCTGTTCATCCTGATCGTCGGCGTGACGTTCCTCTTCGCGCTGGCGCAGGAGAACGGCACGCTGCAACGGATCATCGACGGGTCCATGCGGCTGGTGGGCAACCGGGTCGCCGCGATCCCGTGGCTGATGTTCCTGCTCGCGGCGTTCGTCGCGGCGGCGGGCGCGCTCAGCGCGGCGGCGGTCGCCATCGTCGCGCCCATCGCACTGCGCTTCGCCGCCCAGCACAAGGTGAACCCGCTGCTGATGGGTCTCATGGTTGTGCAGGGCGCGACGGCGGGCTCCTTCTCGCCGCTGAGCCCCTTCGGCGCCATCACCAACGGCCTGCTGGGTGACAACGGGCTCCCCCGGGAGCCGATGGGACTGTTCCTCAACAGCCTGCTGTTCAACGTCGTGCTGGCGTGTTTCGTGTTCGCCGTCTTCGGTGGCCTGCAACTGGTGCGCAGGCGGCAGACCGTCAGCGTGGCGTCCGGAGTGCCCGCGATGGCCGGGGCCAGCGACGGGCCGGGTGCGATGGCTGCTCCGCCCGAGGCCACCACGGGCGGCGGCACCGGCGACTCCGCCGAGTCCGAATGCGACGAGCCGGCCGCCCCGAAGGGCCGGGACACCATCCACCAGGTGGCCACACTGATCGCCATCGTCGGTCTGGTGCTCAGCACCATGATCTTCGGACTGGACGTCGGCTTCGTGGCACTGACCGCCGGTGTGGCGCTCACCCTGCTCTCGCCAGGCCGGTACGGCGAGTGCATCAAGAACCTGCCGTGGTCGGCGGTCCTGCTGGTGTGCGGCGTTCTGACCTACGTCGGTGTGCTGTCGGAGATCGGCACGATCGACTATCTGAGCGACCTGCTCACCTCGAGTGGCAACCCGCTGCTCACGGCGCTGGCGGCGTGCTACATCGGCGGCGTGATCTCGGCGTTCGCCTCGACGGCGGGTGTGCTCGGCGCGTCGATTCCGCTCGCCGTGCCGGTGCTGGAGCAGGGCATGCTGCCGATGCTCGGCACCATCAGCGCGATCGGCGTCGCCTCCAGCGTCGTCGACGTGAGTCCGTTGTCGACGAACGGCGCGCTGCTGGTGGCCAACCAGAAGAGCATGGAGCCGAGGCTGTTCTTCCGGCGCCTGCTGGTGTGGTCCGTGGTGGTGATCGCCTTCGCGCCACTGCTGAGCTGGCTGATCTTCGTGGTCCTGTGACCCGGATGTCAGGCAGGCCCTCGGTGTCCGGTCCGGGCGCCGAGGGCCTGCACTCCGCTGATCATCGCCATGATCTCGATGTCGCGGCTGTCGCAGCCGCGGGAGAGGTCGTTGAGCGGTGCGCGCAGACCCTGGACGATGGGGCCGAGCGCGATCGCGCCGCCCAGCCGCTCGGCGATCTTGTAGCCGATGTTGCCCGCGTCGAGGTTCGGGAACACGAGCACGTTCGCGTTGCCCGCCACGGCGGAGCCCGGTGCCTTCGCCCGGCCCACCGCCGACACCAGTGCCGCGTCGAGCTGCAGCTCACCGTCCACGGGGAGGTCCGGCAGCCGGTCGCGCACCAGCTGGGTGGCCGTGCGCACCTTGTCGACCGACTCGTGGCTGGCGCTGCCCTGGGTGCTGAACGACAGCATGGCGACGACCGGCGAGCGCGCGGTGAGGTCGCGGTAGGTGTGGGTCGCCGCGACGGCGATGTCGGCGAGCTGGTGCGCGTCCGGATCGGGCAGCACGGCGCAGTCGGCGAAGGCGAGCATCCGGCCGTCGGTCAGCAGCATCAGGAAGGCGCTGCTGACGTGCCGGACCCCGGGGGCGGGGCCGAGCACGCGCATTCCGGCGCGCAGCACGTCGGCGGTGGGCCGGGTCGCCCCGGCGACGCAGGCGTCGAGCATCCCGGCGCGCAGCGCGGCCACAGCCAGGTAGAGGGAGTCCTCGCGGGCGCTCTCGAACCTCGGCGCCGGCTGCTTCTCGAATGCGGCGTGGAGGGCGTCCGTGACGTGGGGGTCGTCCGCCAGCTCACCGGGGTCGAGCACGAGCGCGGCGGCGTGATCGGGCACGCGCCCGGGGTCGGCGAGCAGGCGCACGCCCTGCAGGCCCTGCTCGCGCAGCCGGACGGCCGCCTCGATCCCCCTCGGGTCCTCGCCGTCGGCGAGCAGCACGCGTGTCGGCCGTCCGGAGAGCCGGCCGCGCCAGCGGGCGAGCAGCTCACGGACGGGCTCGCTCTCGGCCGGGGCCGCTCGCACCGCCTGCGCACCGCTCATCGCGCCCACCTCTCCAGCCGCCAGGTATTTCAACATATGACATAGGATTCCAAGTTCGGACGTTAAGTGAGGTTGAGGGCGGCTGTCAACGCGGCGGGGTACGCTGATTCCAACATGTGACAGGAGGTGCCATGTCGGCCGAGGATCGTGAGGGGCGGCCTGGTGGCGGCCCGGTGGTCGGCGCGCAGACCATCTCGCGTGCGTTCGCCGTGCTGCGCCTGTTCCGGGAGCACCGCGGCGATCTGGGCGTCGGGATGATCTCGAAGGAACTCGGGCTCAACGTGAGCACCACGCACCGCATCGTGCGCGCTCTGGTCAGCGAGGGATACCTCGCGCAGAACGAGGACAGCGAGCGGTACTACCTGGGCACCGGCGCGCTGCTGCTCGGGCAGGCGGCGCACCGCAACTTCGGACTCGACGTCGTGTACCCGGTGCTGCAGCAGGTCGCGGCGAGCACCGGCGAATCCGTCAACCTCGGCGTGCTGTCCGGCGACACGGCGGTGGTGGTGGAACGCATCGAGTCGGCGAAGCCGCTGCGGTTCACGCAGCCGCCCGGCACGCGCGTGCCCCTGCACGCGTCCTCCATGGGCAAGGTGCTGCTCGCGTTCAACGCCGAGACGGAGCAGCGCATGCTCCGCGGCGTCAAGCGGCTCGAGCAGCTGACGCCGAACACCTTCGGTACCCCCAAGGAGCTCCGCTCGGAGCTGGAACGCACCCGGGCCAGGGGCTGGAGCATCGACAACGAGGAGCTGACGCAGGGCGTGCGCTGCGTCGGCGCGCCGATCTGCGACGGTGCGGGAATCGCGCGCGCCGCGATCGCCATCCAAGCTCCGGCGGTGCGGGTGCCGGACGAGCGTTTCGACGAGCTCGGCCCGGTCGCGATGCGGGCGGCCAAGGAGATCTCGGCACTGCTGCCGCCAGGCCACACCTTCTGATGGCAGCCGTCTGCAGTGAAGGCCACCTTGCCTGCGTTCAACGCAGGCAAGGTGGCCTTCACTGCAATGGGCGTGCGTGACCCAGCGCACATCGGCCGCGCAGCCGTGACCGTTGACTCCGTAGTGCCTCCCTCGTAGCTTTGGAATTGCCTACCATATTGTGAAATTCCTGGTAGGCCTACGCCGGGAACCCTGCCGGTCATGTGTGAGTCAGTCGCAGCGTCGCGACGACGCGCGGCCACGTCAGAAGGGACGCGAGGCCATGCAGACACAGGACACCTCCGCAGCGGACACGGTCGCCGCGCTGGTGACGAGGGCCAGAGCCGCGCAGGCGATCTTCGCCGACTACGACCAGCAACGGGTGGACGACGTCGTGGCCGGCGTCGCGTGGGCGATCTACCGCCCCGACCGGGCCAGGGCGCTGGCGGAGCTCGCCGTGCGGGACACCGGCCTCGGCAACGTCGAGGACAAGGTCGCCAAGAACCAGCGCAAGACGCTCGGCACGTTGCGCGACCTGACGGGCGCGAAATCGGTCGGTGTCCTCAGTGAGGACCCGGACAGCGGCATCACCGAGTACGCGAAACCCGTCGGCGTGGTCGCCGCCGTGTGCCCTTCCACCAACCCCGCCGCCACCCCGGCGAACAAGACCATGATGGCGCTCAAGGGCGGCAACGCCGTTATCCTGTCGCCCTCGCCCAAGGGCGCCTCGACCTGCCGCCTGCTCGTCGAGTACATCCACGCCGAGCTGGACAAGGTCGGCGCACCACGGGACCTCGTGCAGTTCATCGCCGAACCGAGCAAGGCGCTGACCAACGAGCTGATGGGGCAGGCGGACCTCGTGGTGGTCACCGGCTCGCAGCGCAACGTCCGCCAGGCCTACAGCAGCGGAACCCCCGCGATCGGGGTCGGCGCCGGCAACGCGCCCGTCATCGTCGACGCCGACGCCGACATCGCGGGCGCGGCGGAGAAGATCAAGCGCAGCAAGACCTTCGACTACGCCACGAGCTGCTCGTCGGAGAACTCCGTCCACATTCACTCGGCGGTCTACGACGCGACGCTGCGCGCACTGGCCGAGCAGGGCGGCTACCTGCTCACACCGGAGGAGAAGGAGCGGCTCGCCGCCGTGATGTGGCCGGACGGCAAGCTGAGCTCCGCCGTCACCGCGCAGCCGCCGGGCAAGATCGCCGCACTGGCCGGTTTGGACTCCCCGGAGGCCCGGTCGGCGAGCTTCTTCCTCGTCGAGGAGGACGGCGTCGGTCCCGATTTCCCTTTCAGCGGCGAGAAACTCTCCGTCGTGCTCACGGTTTACCGCTTCGACGACCTCGGCGCCGCGATCGACCGCATCCAGCGGCTGCTGGACTTCCAGGGCGCGGGCCACTCCTGCGGCATCCACACGGCCACCGAGGAACACGCCACGATGGTCGCCGAGCGGCTGCGCGTGGCCCGCGTGCTCGTCAACCAGGCGCACTGCTTCGGCACGGGCGGCGGGTTCGACAACGGCCTCGGGTTCACGCTCACTATGGGCGCCGGTACCTGGGCGGGCAACAGCATCAGCGACAACCTGTCCTACAAGCATTTCCTCAACATCACCCGGCTCGCCCGGGTCATCCCGCCCAGGGTTCCCACCGAGGAACAGCTGTGGGGCCGCTACCACGAGACCTACGGGCGGTGAGCATGAAACTGCTGGAACACCAGGGAAAGCAGCTCCTCGCGCAGGCGGGCGTGCCCGTGCCGAGGGGCCGGGTGGTGACCACGCCCGAGGCCGCGCAGCAGGCGGCCGCGGTGCTGGGCTGCCGGGTCGCCCTCAAGGCACAGGTGCCCGCCGGCAAGCGGGGCAAGGCGGGCGGTATCGGCTTCGCCGACACTCCCGAGGACGCGGCGGGCTCGGCGGCGCGCCTGCTCGGCAGCGAGCTGGCGGGTTCGCACGTGGACGCGGTGCTCGTCGAGGAGGCCGCCGACATCGCGAAGGAGCTGTACGCGTCGGTGCTCAACGACCCGGCCGGCAAGGGCCCGCTCGTGCTGTTCTGCCCCTCCGGCGGCATGGACATCGAGGAGCTGAGCGCCCGTGACCCGGAGTCGATCCGCAGGCTCGGCGTGGACATCCGCACCGGCCTCACCGCTGACGCCGCGCGCTCGCTCGTCACCGGCCTCGGCTTGGGCGAGCACGTGGAGGACCAGGTGACCACGGCGCTGCTCACGATGTACCGCCTCTACCGCACGGTCGAGGCCGAGCTCGTCGAGGTCAACCCGCTCGTGGTGACCGGCGCGGGCGAGGTGGTGGCGCTCGACAGCAAGATCTCGCTCGACCCCGGAGCGCTCGGGAGGCACGCCGAACTGCTCGCCGACCTCGTTCCCGCGCGCGACGACACCGGGACGGAGCTCGAACGGCGCGGGCGCGAGCTCGGTCTGCAGTACCTGGAGCTCGACGGCGAGGTCGGCGTGCTGGCCAACGGCGCGGGCCTGACCATGACGACGCTCGACGCGGTGACCCACTACGGCGGCAAGCCCGCGAACTTCCTCGAGATCGGCGGCGACGCCTACACCAAGGCGACGCCCGCGCTGCGGCTCGTGCTGGACAACCCGCGCGTGCGCAGCCTCGTGGTGAACTTCTGCGGGGCCTTCGCCCGCACCGACGTGATGACCGAGGGCGTGCTCGCCGCGATCGAGGAGCTGCGGCCGGAGCTGCCGATCTTCTTCTCCATCCACGGAACCGGCGAGGAGAAGGCGATCCGGCTGGTCAGAGAGCGGCTCGGCGTCGAGCCCTACGACACGATGGACGACGCGGTCAAGGCGGCGGTCGCCGCCGCGGCAGGACCCGTCGAGGGAAAGGTGGCGGGCTGATGCTGGTTTCCGCGCAGGACAACGTGGTCGTGCAGGGACTCACCGGCAGGCAGGGTTCCTTCTGGGCCGAGCGGATGGCGGAGTGCGGCACGCGCATCGTCGCGGGCGCGAGCCCTGGCAAGGGTGGCAGGGAGGTCGGCGGCGTACCGGTGTACGACTCGGTGGCCGACGCCGCGCGGGAGCACCAGCTGGACGTGTCCGTGCTGTTCGTGCCGCCGCTCGCCGTGCGCAAGGCCGCGGGTGACGCCGTCGCGGCCGGGGTGCGCAAGATCGTGCTGCTGACCGAGCACGTGCCCTACCAGGACATCATGCACGTGCTCGCCGAAGCCAGGGACCACGGCGCCAGGGTGCTGGGCCCCAACACCGCGGGGCTCGTGGTGCCCGGTGTGGCGTCGGTTGGCATCATGCCAGGGTTCGCGGACAACATCTTCCGGCCCGGCTCGATCGGCGTGATCTCCCGCAGCGGCAGCCTCGGCACGCTCGTGGCCCTCAACCTCGTCAGTGCCGGCTACGGGCAGTCGGCGTTCATCGGCATCGGCGGCGACCCGATCCTCGGCACGACGACGCTCGACGCCGTGCGTGAGCTGGACGAGGACGAGCGCACCGAGGCGATCGTGCTCGTCGGCGAGATCGGCGGCTCGATGGAGGAGGACGCGGCGGACTACATCGCGGCGATGCGCAAGCCGGTCGTGGCCTTCATCGCGGGCCGCTCGGCCCCGCCCGACCGCCGCATGGGCCACGCGGGCGCCATCGTCAGCGCCGGCAAGGGCAGCGGGACCTCCAAGGTGGACGCTCTGACCTCTGCGGGAGCTACGGTGGTGGACCTGCCCAGCGGGGTCGGCGACGCCCTGCTGGCTGCGGGCGTCAAACCCGCGGCGTGAACCCGCACGAGGGCGGGCCCGCTCACTCACTCGAGCGGGCTCGTCCTCGGCGTCAG
>NZ_QEQT01000095.1:0-5008 GCF_003311655.1 Prauserella sp. PE36
CTAGGGCGTGTCTCCTAAAGATCTGCGGTGTGAGCTGGGATTGTTGATCGCATGTCACGGTTTGCGGTGCTTACTGACGCTCAATGGGCTCGGATTGAGCCGCTGATGCCGTCCTCGGATGGCCAGCGAGGCAGGCCGTTTAGGGATCACCGGCAGGTGGTCGAGGGGATCGTCTACCGATTCCGGACCGGGATCGCGTGGCGGGACCTGCCTGAGTCGTTCGGACCGTGGCAGACGCTGTGGAAGCGGCACAAGCGGTTCTCGACCGATGGGACCTGGGATAAGATCCACGCTCGGCTGGTCGCTGAGGCTGACGCCGCCGGCGGGGTGGACTGGACGGTGTCGGTCGACTCCACCATCAACCGCGCCCACCAGCACGCGGTCACCCTGCGACGGGTCGAACATCCCGCAGGTCGGCGGCCCACAGGGGGCTGAGCCGAACTACAAGGATCTACGCGCCGAGCCGCTTGATCATGCGCTGGGACGCTCGCGGGGCGGGATGTCGACCAAGATCCACCAGCTCGTCGACGGCCGCGGCCGCCCGCTGGTCATCGCACTCACACCCGGCCAGGCCGGTGACTCCCCCATGCTCGCGCCGCTGCTGTCCCACCTGGCCGTCAAACGGCTCGGTCCAGGTCGGCCGCGCACTCGCCCCGAGGCCTTGATCGGCGACAAGGCCTACTCATCCCGAGCGATTCGAGCCAGACTGCGAGCCCGGGGCATCAAGACCGTGATCCCACAGCCCGCAGACCAGATTGCTCACCGCAGACGGCGTGGCGCCGCCGGAGGCCGCCCACCCGAGTTCGACGCCCTGACCTACAAGCGGCGCAACGTGATCGAACGGTCCTTCAACGACCACAAGCAATGGCGCGGCATCGCCACTCGCTACGACAAGCTCGCCGCCGTCTACCGAGGAGGCATCGTCCTCCGCGCGATCACCCTATGGCTTCGGCAATAAGGAGACACGACCTAGCCCTAGATGTCGAGACCCTCGAGGAAGTCGGCGGGGAACCCGCGCTCGAACGGCACCGCACCGGTGAGCCGCTCGATGGCCTCCCCGGGCAACTCGAGGCCGGCCGCGCCCAGTGCGTCCTTCAGCTGGGCGGGCGTGCGCGGCCCGAGGATCGGCAGCACCGACGGCGAGCGGGCCAGCAGCCACGCGATCGCCACCTGCGACGGCGTCGCGCCCAGCTCCCCGGCGACGTCGCGCACCACGCGCGCCGCGGCGTGGTCGCGCTCGGTCAGCGTCGCGGGATCCCGCCTGCCGCCACCGGTTCCGCCGTCGAGATATCGGCCGGACAGCACGCCGCCCGCCAGCGGGTTCCACGTGGTGACGCTGAGCCCCAGCGCCTCCGCCATCGGCAGCAGCTCGCGCTCGACATCACGCCACAGCAGGTTGTACGGCACCTGCACCGCGGAGAACGGCGTCCAGCCCCGCGACTCGGCGAGCTGGTTCGCACGGCTGACCCACCACGCCGGGGTGTCGGAGATGCCGACGTGCAGGACCTTCCCCGTGCGCACGGCGTCGTCCAGCGCCCGCAGGATCTCCTCGGCGGGCGTGCGGAGATCCCACACGTGCACCCAGTACAGGTCGAGGTAGTCGGTGCGCAGCCTGCGCAGACTCGTCTCGAGCGAAAGGCGCAGGTTCTTGCGATGGTTGCCAGAGGCGTTGGGGTCCGTGGCGTCCCGGCTCAGCGCGTACTTCGTGCCGAGCACGAACCGGTCCCGGCGGCCCCGAAGCAGCTCGCCCAGGATCCTCTCGCTCTCGCCGCCGCGGTAGACGACGGCGGTGTCGATGGCGTTACCACCCGCGTCGGCGAAGGCGTCGAGCATCTCCCGGCAGTCGCTCTCGGGCACGGGCGCGCCGAACGCCATCGTGCCGAGGAACAGCTCGGAGACTCGCAGTCCGGTCTGACCGTGCGGGCGGTAGCGCATCGATGAGCTCCCCTCAGGCCCGTTCGACGAACTGGACGTCGAGCTGGATCTTCACGACCTCGCCCAGGATGCCGGGCGCGAACCTGAGGCCGAAGTCGCCGCGCCGGATCTCGCCGGTCGCCTCGAACCCGGCGTGCCTCGGCGCGTCCTCGGCCATCCTGTCCACACCACCGAACTCGACGGCGAAGGTGACCGGCCGCGTCACGTCGCCGATGGTCAGCTCGCCATCCATCGTCCAGTCCTCGCCCTCGCCGTCCAGCCGCGTCGAGACGAACCGCATCGTCGGCCGCGTGGCGACGTCGAGCAGGTCGGGCGCGCGGACGTGCGCGTCGCGGTCGGCGTTGCCGGTGTCGATCGAGGCGAGCGCGACGGTGGCGGTCACCGACGAGTCGGCCGGCGTCTCGCCGACCGTCAGCGCGGCGTCGAACTCGGCGAAACGGCCCCGCACCTTGGAGATGCCGAGGTGGCGGATGGTGAAGTTGACCGCGGAGTGGAAGGGGTCGAGCGTCCACGCGCCGGGCGTGAGCGGGAGGCCGGTGGTGGTCACGTTCTCTGTCGTCATGACGGCGAGCCTCGCGCGCTTCCGGGTCGCCGGGGAGGCCGCGCTGAGACTGGCCCCACGAGGGCCACCCTTCGAGGTACCCGCCGCGGGTAGCGTTTCGGGAGTGAGCGACAACGAGCTGGGGACGTTACTGCGCGCCCGCCGCGAGGCGGTCACGCCCGAGCGGGTGGGCCTGCCGAGCGGGCCGCGCCGCCGTACGCCCGGCCTGCGCCGGTCCGAGCTGGCGACACTGGCCGGGATCAGCGTCGAGTACCTGACGCGGCTGGAACAGGGCCGCGACCGGCACCCCTCGGCTCAGGTGCTCGGCGCGATCGCCGACGCGCTGCGCCTGTCGCTCACCGACCGCCAGCTGCTGGCCCACACCGCCAAGTCGCTGGCCGGCGCCGCGCTCTGCCCGGCAGGCATGCCGCCGGCGCGCACGGTGCGGCCGACCGTGCGCGCGCTGCTCGACCGGCTCGAACCCGCTCCCGCGCTGCTGCTGAACCGGCTGAGCGACGTGCTCGCGTACACCCCCGCCTACGAGCGGCTCGCCGGGCCGGCGGGGCTGCTCGACGCCGAAGCGCCGAACCTGGTGCGGTTCCTGTTCACCGACGCCCGCGCGCACACCGTCTTCGCCGACTGGGAGCGCGTCGCCGACGAGCACGTCGCGAACCTCAAGCTCGGCCCTCCCGGCGACGACCCGCATCTCGCCGCGCTGACCGACGAGCTGACCGTCACCGCGGGCGCCCCGTTCGCCGACCGGCTGCGGTGTCCGCCCTCGCCGGTACCGGACACCGGGGAGCTGCGGCTGGTGCATCCCGAGGTGGGCGGACTGCTGCTGGCGTACGAGACACTGGCCCTGCCCGACGACGACCAGCGCCTGCTGGTCTACCTGCCGGCCGACGAGGCCACGGGCGCCGCGCTCGACCAACTCACCGGCCGTCGCCCCGGCTCCCTCCGCGCCGTCACCGGCTGACCGCACACGTGCAATAACTGCCCCCCAAGGCCACCTTTGCTGCGTTGAACGCAACAAAGGTGGCCTTGGGGGCAGCCTCTCCTCCTGCTTCCGTCCGCAGTGAAGGCCACCTTCACTGCGTTCAATCTGGATCCGCTGTTGATCTGGGTCCGTAACGCGAACGGTGTTTCCGGCGGTGTCGATTAGTAGGTCTCGGTCACCGGCCAGCGGTCACCGAAGGTGATGGAGAACGCGTTGATCACTGGCTTCCAACGCATCATCCATCGTGCCGCCCCGGTCCCTGTGGGGTCGAGGCTGCGGGTCACAAGATACAAGCACTTCATCGCCGCTTGCTCGGTGGTGAAGTGCCCACGTGCCCGGATCGCGCGCCGGTAGCGTGCGTTCAACGACTCGATCGCGTTCGTCGAGCAGATCATCCTCCTGATCTCGATATCGTAGTCCAGAAAAGGAACGAATTCGGTCCAGGCGTTACGCCAGAGTCGAACCATGGCTGGGTATTTCTTCGACCATTTCTCGTCCAGTTCGTCCAGTGCCGTTGCGGCGGCGTCGGCGTTGGGTGCCGTGTGGATTTCTTTCAGGTCGCGTTTCAACGCGTCCGTGTATTTCCGGGAAGTCAGCCGAAACGAATTACGAATTAAATGCAGAACGCACGTCTGGACGATCGTTTGTGGCCACACCTGCTCCACCACCTCCGGTAACCCCTTGAGGCCGTCACAAACCAGGAAGAACACGTCCTTAACGCCGCGGTTCTTGAGATCCACCAGCACACTCATCCAGAACTTGGCGCCCTCGCCGCCGGTACCGGCCCACAATCCGAGCACGTCCTTGCGGCCGTCGGTGGTGACGCCGATCGCGGCGTAGAACGGCCGGTTGGCGACCTGGCCGTCCCGCACCTTGACCACGATCGCGTCCACGAACACCGCGGCGTAGACCGGCTCCAGTGGACGGCTTGCCCAGTCCTGCATCTCCTCGATCACCTTGTCGGTAATCCGAGACACCGTCTCCTTCGACACCGACGCGCCGTAAATCTCGGCGAAATGCGCCGAAATTTCGCCCGTGGTCAACCCCTTCGCATACAACGACAACACGATCTCATCCACGTCAGTCAGTCGACGCTGACGTTTCTTCACGATCTTCGGCTCGAAAGTCGATTCCCGATCCCGGGGAACCACGATGTTCACCTCTCCAGCCGCGTCCGAAACCACCGTCTTCCCCCGGGCCCCATTCCGCACATTCGCCGAATCACGATTCGAATCGGCACGATTCTTCGCGTGCCCGAGATGCTCGGTCATCTCCTCGTTCAGCGCCGCTTCCAGAACGTTCTTAGTGAACAGCTTCAACAGCCCGTCCGGCCCAGTGAGCGACAGGCCACGTTCCCGCGCCTGCGCCACCATCGCCGCCGCGGCAGCCTGCTCGGCCGACCGCTCCCGCTCCGACTTCCTCATCTTCCTCTGATCCGCGCTCACAGCATCGGATGCCATCACTGTCCGTACCCATCCCGCCGGATTTCACCCCCGGCGTGTCGGGCCGGAAACACCGCTCACGACACAGTCCCG
>NZ_QEQT01000096.1:0-86334 GCF_003311655.1 Prauserella sp. PE36
CTAGGGCGTGTCTCCTAAAGATCTGCGGTGTGAGCTGGGATTGTTGATCGCATGTCACGGTTTGCGGTGCTTACTGACGCTCAATGGGCTCGGATTGAGCCGCTGATGCCGTCCTCGGATGGCCAGCGAGGCAGGCCGTTTAGGGATCACCGGCAGGTGGTCGAGGGGATCGTCTACCGATTCCGGACCGGGATCGCGTGGCGGGACCTGCCTGAGTCGTTCGGACCGTGGCAGACGCTGTGGAAGCGGCACAAGCGGTTCTCGACCGATGGGACCTGGGATAAGATCCACGCTCGGCTGGTCGCTGAGGCTGACGCCGCCGGCGGGGTGGACTGGACGGTGTCGGTCGACTCCACCATCAACCGCGCCCACCAGCACGCGGTCACCCTGCGACGGGTCGAACATCCCGCAGGTCGGCGGCCCACAGGGGGCTGAGCCGAACTACAAGGATCTACGCGCCGAGCCGCTTGATCATGCGCTGGGACGCTCGCGGGGCGGGATGTCGACCAAGATCCACCAGCTCGTCGACGGCCGCGGCCGCCCGCTGGTCATCGCACTCACACCCGGCCAGGCCGGTGACTCCCCCATGCTCGCGCCGCTGCTGTCCCACCTGGCCGTCAAACGGCTCGGTCCAGGTCGGCCGCGCACTCGCCCCGAGGCCTTGATCGGCGACAAGGCCTACTCATCCCGAGCGATTCGAGCCAGACTGCGAGCCCGGGGCATCAAGACCGTGATCCCACAGCCCGCAGACCAGATTGCTCACCGCAGACGGCGTGGCGCCGCCGGAGGCCGCCCACCCGAGTTCGACGCCCTGACCTACAAGCGGCGCAACGTGATCGAACGGTCCTTCAACGACCACAAGCAATGGCGCGGCATCGCCACTCGCTACGACAAGCTCGCCGCCGTCTACCGAGGAGGCATCGTCCTCCGCGCGATCACCCTATGGCTTCGGCAATAAGGAGACACGACCTAGGCGAGACGCTGACCCAGGCTGCCGTGCGCGAGGTCCGCGAGGAGACCGGTATCGAGTGCGAGGTCACGGGCCTGATCGGCATTTACTCCAACCCGAACCACGTCATCGCCTACGACGACGGCGAGGTCCGTCAGGAGTTCTCGATCTGCTTCCGTGCGAAGCCGTTCGGCGGTCAGTTACGGACGAGCAGCGAAAGCAAAGAGGTTCATTGGGTCACGCCAGAAAAGCTTGACGGCCTAAGACTCCACCCGTCCATCGGGCTGCGGATCGATCACGCGCTTAAGCAGGGAAATGTGCCTTTCTTCTCGTGACCTACGAGCGACTGGATCTGTCATCGAAGTCGCGCGATATCTTCGGACTCTTCCAGTCCATGTCGTCGAGTGCTCGTACAAGTAACTTGTTAACCTCGCTCTTCCGCGCGATTTGCTTGGCTAGTGGCATGTCTAAGCCAGTGTCCAGTGTGACCAATGAAAATACTCGCTCGATCAGAGGGTCGCGAACGTCATCGAATCGCGACCGGACTGTCTCCCAGCAGAATGTCGGATCAATTCTTGCTAAGCGCTGACCCGACACAGCTAGAAGCTGTGCACTATTACTGTTCGCAAACCAATCCCTGTATAATTCGGCCAGTTCTGGGCAGGTCTTACGAGACGGCACGGCTAGCGACAGCTGGGCCTTCACCCAGTCAATTCGACACCAAGGGGACTTTAGGTGAGCGACCAGCCATTCACAAAGGCCTTCCCAGGTTAACGGGTTCTCTCCTAAGGGGCGAAGGATGGGTTTCGACCCCTTTTTCTCCTCCGCTTTCGCGGCGCCACGCAAGTACCTACCGAGGCTATCCGCAACGTGGGGAATGTTCTTTGCATTATCGCGCCACGCTTCTTGTCGTGCGAAGGATTCATTCACTGTCAGCGATGAAAGCGCGGCGCGAATCCATGGTCGGGTTCCGTTCGGACCCTGCGTTAAAGCGAACTCTTCGAGTGAGTTCAGCAATTCCATGTCCTCGACATCGAGCACTTTGGATTCTCTGCCCGTGTACTCGTTCTGAACCACCTTTGAGCGAACTTTGATGTCGTCAATTTGCTCGAGTACGATTGCGTTGATGGCCTCCTGGGCCGTTCCGAGTCTTCCTTTCGACGAGTTCAATTCAAGGCTGAGGGTGCGTACGACTTCCTGGATCTCGACGTACAGGCTATAGAGTTCTTCCTCGTGCCCAAAGGCAACAATGTCATCCATCCACCTTGCAACTCGATCCACGCGTCCCAATCTGAGGTGAGATGCGAGAGTTTGGTCGAGTCGTTGCAAGAAAAAATTTGCAAGAGCGGCAGACGCGAAACTCCGTTGCGACAGACCCGAGCGACGTGAGCTCTTATTGTGTTCTTCGATTACGTGAGAAATTATCGAATAAGCCGCGCTGGCCCCCAGCCTTTCCCTTAGTCTCACGATCAGGTTATCTGTTTCGATTGATGCAAAGAACGATGTCAAATCTGCCTGGAGGCCTGACGGGCTGGAATCGCCACGTCGAACGTGCGATATGTAGCGGTCCCATTCCTCTTGTGCCTCATCTGATTCATCAGTTAATGCGTCCGTGGAGGACTCTTCTTGACGGTGGCGCCAGCCGAAAACAAAGTCGGGTAGATCTGAATGTATGCGCGGCATTGCTGACGCTGTGGCTGTGAGGTAAAGAAACCTCGAAATCGGGTCCTGAATTACGGCAGGCCGGACGCCTAAGTGCGTCTTTGGCACGTCCATCAAGTGGAAAACAGGTGCAAGGCGAAGTCGTCGAGTTGACGGGTCATAGTACTCTTCAAAGTCGATCTCGCCAATATTCTTTCTCAGCCACCAGTACTCGGGCCAATCCCACGGATCTCGATACCAGTCACCGTATGTCTCTTCTTGCCATAAGGCCAAACCGGCTTCGTCGTTCAGGCCGAAATCCTTCATGTTTGGATTGCTCCGTGGGGTCATTCTGCCGTTATCAGTCGTCGAGCGGAATCGTGCATTCTGCCGAACTTGGCTCTATGGGATCAAGGGCGCGCCGCCGTCGGCGGCGCGCCGGTCGCCTCGCGAGTCCGGCCGCGCGCGGCGGCCGCATCCATCCCCGGCACGCCCGGGCTTCCGCTCCGCTCCGCCCGGCGGCCGGTCGGCGCGGCCACCGAACGCGCGGCCGGGCTGCGGCAGCCGCCAGCGGCGCGCTTATAGATAGAGCCCACGTCCTGACCCTCCCTGGCAGGTTTGTTGCCCGTCCGTCGCTGCGATCGCACGAGTCGTTACCGCCGGTTGCCGGTTCGGCTCCACCCGAAGCCTGATCGTGACAACGGCCGGTAGCGCCGCGTCAAGGCGGGAAAGCGGGCCTTGACCCGACGCCACCGGCCGCGTCCTGGGCTTCGTATCGGGGTGGAGGGAGGGAGTGGGCGCGTCGATCTCAGGCCGTCTCCAGGCCGTGGGAGGCCGGGTAGGCGTGAGAGAAGTCGAGAACTGGTGGCAGACGTCCGCGCTGGTCAGCCGCCATGCGCCGGATCAGCGTCCAGGTCGGGTCCAGACCGGCGGAGAAAAGATCAACATGTGACCGTTTCGCGAGTCCCCCGCTCAGGCCCGCGAGTCCCCCGCTCAGGCCCGCGAGTTGCCCGCTCGGGCCCGCGAGTCCCCCGCTCAGGCCCGCGAGTTGCCCGCTCGGGCCCGCGAGTTGCCCGTTCGGGCCCGCGAGTCTCGCCTTCCGGACGCCGAGTTGTGCGTTCCGCGGTCCGGCCGGACCGGATGGCGAGTAAGAAACCCTCTCTGGTGACGGCGAGCGGCCGGCTCACCGTCGGGAACGCGCAACTCGGCGGCCTGAGTGCGCAACTCGCTGGCCTGAGTGCGCAACTCGGCGTCCTGAGCGGGGGACTCGCGGGCGGGAGCGGGGGACTCGCGCGGAACGCGAGCTCACGCGCGCGGGCCTGCTGGCGGCGGAGCAGGCGAGGGCCGTGCTCAGGGAGTCCGACGAGCTGCACAGCATCAGCCAGGTCCTGCGCGGTGAGCTCTCCGGCACCCTGCGGATCGGCTGCTTCACCACCCTCTCGCCCTGGCTCCTGCCGCGCATCATCGCCCATTTCGCGCACCGGCTCCCCGGTGTGCGGGTCGAGGTGCTGGAAACCTCGTCCGATGGGTTGCAGCAGCGCCTTCAGGACGGGGACCTCGACGTCTGCCTGATGTGCGCCCAGCACATCCGCACCCGGCTCGACCACGAGGAGATCGTGCCGGTCCAGCTCGTGCTGCCCGCCGAGCACCAGCTCGCGGATCGCGACGAGGTGGCGTTCCGCGAGCTCGGCGACGAGCCCGCGGTGCTGCTCGCGGTGCGGCCCGCGCGGGACCTGGTGGAGGAAATCCTGCGCAAGACCGGCTTCACGCCGAACGTGGCCTGGCGCATCGCGAACGTGGAGACCATCCGGTCGATGGTCGGGAGGGGGCTCGGCTACTCGGTGCTGATGGCAGGCCCGTGCCCGACAACGCCGTGGTGCTCGGCTACCGCACGGCAGCGTTCCGACGGCGAAGGTCCGTGCGCTCGCCGACTTCTGCCGTCGCGAGTTCGCCGAGGAAGGGCATCCCGTGCAGTGACGGCGTCCGGAACGCGCAATTCGTTGTCCTGAGCGGGCGACTCGCGGGCGGAAGCGGGCGACTCGCGGGCGGGAGCGGGCGATTCGCGGGCGGGAGCGGGCGACTCGCGCGCGGGCGTAGCCAAAGCCGGGGTGCATGGTGCAGGCTGGCTCTGGCATTCGGCGGATTCATCGTGGCGGCTGCTGGGGCGACAATCCTTTACCGGCGCTGGTGACGGTTCCGGCGGGCGACGACGTTCAAGGGGAGAACAGCATGCACCGATCCCACCGCAGGGCCCTCGCTCGTCGCAGGCGTGCGAACGCGAGAAGAGCCCGGGTGGCCTCGCTGGCCGCCGTGTCATTGGCCTTCGTGCCGTTCGTGGGTGGTGGCGCCGGATCGCTGCCACTGGCCGGAACCGGACTCCAGCAACCCTTCGGCGCCACCGGCGAGCTGCCCGCACAGCAACAGCTCAGCCCCCGGGTCCTTGCCGACGCGGGTGATCCGCTGGCGCTGGCGAGGGGCGGGGCGCCGCTGGGCGTGCCGATTCCCGAGCTCGCGGACGGCACCGGCGTCTCGGGCTCGTCGGCGACCGGCTCGCTCGGCATCCCCGGCGCCGTGCTGAAGGCCTACCACGACGCCGAGCGCTCACTCGCCTCGCTCAGCCCCGGCTGCAACCTCGACTGGAGCCTGCTGGCCGCCATCGGCCGAATCGAGTCAGGGCACGCGAGCGGCGGGCACGTCGACGGCGACGGCCGCACGCTCTCGCCGATCCTCGGCCCCCAGCTCAACGGTGCGGGCGCGTTCGCCGCGATCGCCGACACCGACGGCGGCGCGCTCGACGGCGACCGCGTGTGGGACCGGGCGGTCGGGCCCATGCAGTTCATCCCCGGCACGTGGCGCGCCTACGCCGCGGACGGCAATGGCGACGGGGTCGCCGACCCGCACAACGTCTTCGACGCCACGGTCGCGGCAGGCAAGTACCTGTGCGCGGGCGGCGGCGACCTCGGCAACCCGCAGGACCGCGCGCGGGCCGTCTTCCGCTACAACCAATCGGACTCCTACGTGCGCACGGTCCTGCTGTGGGCGAGCCTCTACGCGGGAGGCGTGACGCCGACGGCGAGCGCGCCCGGCCCGATCGTCCTCGCCGACGGCGGGCCGGTGCCCGGATTCCACCGCTCGCCGAGGGGCCAGAGCGCGCCGCCGCCATCGGCGCCGAGCGTGCGGCCCGGCCCCGCTCCCAGCAAGCCTCCCGCCACGGGCGCCCCTCCGGCCACGGACGCGCCTCCTGCCACGGGCGCCCCTCCGGCCACGGGCGGTCCCGGCACCACCACACCGCCGCCCGGCACCAGCGAGCCGGACCGCACCACGCCGACCACGCCGCCACCCTCCACGGACGAGCCGGATCCCACCACGCCACCGCCGACGTGCGAGCCCGCAGAGCCCACAGAGCCGACCGAGCCCACCACGACGGAGCCCACGGAGCCCACCGAGACGACGGAGCCGGCCGAGCAGCCCGCCGGCACGGAGCCCACCGAGACGCCCACGAGCACCGAGCCGACGGAGCCCACCGACACCACGGAGCCGCCTCCGCCGTCCTGCACACCCTGAGAGTGGCCCACGCCGCCGGTGGCGAGCCCCTCGCCGAGCGGGGGGAGGCCGCCACCTAGGGTGCGGCGGCATGGTGGGACAGGGCACGGCTCACGCGCCGCGCGCGGGAGCGCAGGCCGCCGTTCCCGCCTTCGCGCGCCTGCCGGTGCTCGCCGTCGCGGGCGCTGCGATGGCCGTGCTGCTCGCCGTCAGCGGCCGCTACGGCTACCACGGCGACGAGCTGTACTTCATCGCCGCCGGGCGGCACCTCGACTGGGGCTACGCCGACCAGCCGCCGATGCTGCCGCTGCTCGCGCTGCTCACCGACACGCTCTTTCCCGGCTCGGTGACCGGTTTCCGGCTGCCCGCGATCCTGTTCACCGGTGCGGGCGTGGCGATCGCCGCGCTCATCGCGCGCGAGCTCGGCGGCAGCGCGCGAGCGCAGGCCATGGCGGCCGGTGCCTACGCGTGCTCGCCGTTCCTGCTCGCCGGCGCGGGCCACATCCTCGCCACGCACATGGTCGACGCGTTCCTGTGGACGGTGATCTGCTGGCTCGTGGTCCGGTGGGTGCGGGTGCGCGACGACCGGCTGCTGTTCGCCGCCGCGCTGGTGACCGCCGTGGACCTCCAGGTGAAGTTCCTCATCCCCGTGTTCTGGGCACTGCTCGCGGTGTCCGCGCTCGTGCTCGGGCCGAGGGACCTGCCGCGCAGGCCGCTGCTGCTGGCCGGTGGCGCGATCGCCGTGCTCACGTGCGTGCCGACGCTCGCGTGGCAGGCGGCGCACGGCTGGCCGCAGCTGGAGATGAACGCGATCGTCGCGAGTGAGGTCGCGTTCGCGGGCGGGCGAGCCACCTTCCTGCCCATGGCGCTGGAGCAGGCCGGGATCGGCGTCGGCGCGCTGGCGCTCGTGCTCGGTGTGTGGTGGCTGCTGCGCTCGCCGCGGTTGCGCCCGTACCGGTTCCTCGGCCCCGTGGTGCTCGGGGTCACGACCGTCTTCTGGTTCACCGCGGGGCGGCCCTACTACGTCGGCGGACTGTTCGCGCTGTGTTTCGCCGTCGCCGCCGTGGAGCTGGACCGTGTGCTCGTCCCGCGCTGGCGGCCGGTCGTGCTGCTCGCCTACGCGCTTTCGGCCGTGGTCGCGGTCAGCTGGCTGCCCGTCAAGCCCGTCTCGGACTACGCGGGCAAGCCGTACAGCCCGATGAACATGGCGCTCGAGGAGTTCGGCTGGGAGGGCGTCGCGCGCAGTGTCGCCGCCGCCTACACGTCGCTGCCGCCGGGCGACCGGGCCCGCACGACGGTGGTCACCGAGACCTACTGGCAGGCCGCCGCGATCGAGAAGTTCGCTCCCGGGCTGCCGGAGCCGTACAGCGGAAGCAGGGGCTACTGGTACTTCGGTTCGCCGCCCGAGCAGGCCGTGGACGTCGTGTTCGTCGGCTCGACGCGTGAACGTCTGCTCGGCTACTTCGCCGGCGTGCGCAAGCTCGGCGAGGTCGACAACGGCCACCGGATCAACAACGTCACGCAGGGCGAGCCGATCTGGCTCTGCGAGGGTCGCGTGGCTCCGTGGACGGAGCTGTGGCCGCGGCTCCGCCACATGTCTTTCACCTGGTAGAGCCGCTTTTCTCCGACGACTACGCCAAGTAGTTGTTCACAAGCGCGCAACTTCACCTTGACGGGTGTTGTGGGTCACTCTACTTTTGCATGTCACAGGAGGAAGTGGGGCTGATGTGGATTTAAGTCTGCATGCGGCGAGCGCTGACGAGGGCGTCGAGCCACTGCTGGCGATGCGCGGCATCGTCAAGCTCTTCCCCGGGGTCCGTGCGCTCGACGGCGTCGACCTCGAGGTTCGCGCAGGCGAGGTGCACTGCCTGCTCGGCCAGAACGGCGCGGGGAAGTCGACGCTCATCAAGACGCTGGCCGGGGCGCACCAGCCCGACGCGGGCGAGATCGTGTGGCGCGGGGAGGCCATCACCCTGCCCTCGCCGGTGGCCGCCCTCAAGCGCGGCATCGCGACGATGTACCAGGAGCTCGACCTCATCCCGGGCCTCTCGGTGGCGGAGAACGTCTTCCTCGGCCACGAGCGGGCGCGGTTCGGCTTCACCAGGCCCGCCGCCGCCCGCGCCGAGACGGCCGCGCTGCTGGAGCGGCTCGGCCACGCCGAGATCTCGCCGGACGAGGAGGTCGGCAGGCTCTCCGCGGCGGGCCAGCAGCTGGTCTCGATGGCGAGGGCACTCGCGCACGACGCGCGGCTCATCGTCGCCGACGAGCCGACGGCCGCGCTCGCCAGCGACGAGGTGGACAACCTCTTCCGCATCATCGCCGAGCTGACCGCCTCGGGCGTCGCGGTGGTCTACATCTCCCACCGGCTCGAGGAGATCCGCCGCATCGGCCACCGCGTCACCGTCATCAAGGACGGGCGCACGGTCGCGGCCAACCTCGACGCGCGCGAGTCGCCGACCTCCGACCTCGTCGACCTCATGGCGGGCCGCAAGGTCCAGACGGCGTTCCGCGAGGTGGGCGAGGCGACGGTCGAGTTGGGCGACGTGCTGCTCGACGTGCGCGGGCTGAGCCGCGACGGCGAGTTCCGCGACGTCACGTTCTCCGTGCGCGCGGGCGAGATCGTCGGGCTGGCGGGGCTCGTCGGCGCGGGCCGCAGCGAGGTGCTGGAGACGATCTTCGGGGCGCGCAAGGCCGACGCGGGCACCGTGTCGGTCGACGGCAGGACGCTGCGACCCGGCAGCGTCGCGTCGGCCGTCAAGGCCGGGGTGGGCCTCGCGCCCGAGGAGCGCAAGAGCCAGGCGTTGCTGCTCGACATGTCGGTGACCCACAACGTCACACTCGCGAGTCTCGACGAGTACAGCAGGCTCGGCTTCTCGCAGCGGGGCAGGGAGACCAGGGACTCGGCGTCCACTTTGGATCGGCTCGACCTGCGGCCGGCCGACCCGTGGCGGCTCGTGCGCACGCTTTCCGGCGGCAACCAGCAGAAGGCCGTGGTGGCCCGCTGGCTCGTGCACGGCTGCCGGGTGCTGCTGCTCGACGAGCCGACGCGGGGTGTCGACGTCGGCGCCCGCGCCGAGCTGTACCGGCTCATCCACGAGCTCGCGGCCACCGGGGTCGCCATCGTGCTGGTGTCCAGCGAGATCCCCGAGGTGCTCGGGCTCGCCGACCGGGTGCTCGTGCTGCGGGAGGGCGACGTGCTGGCCGACCGGCCCGCGAACGAACTGACGGAAGGCGACGTGCTGGACATGGTCATGGAAGGAAGCGCAGCGTGACGAAGGCACTCGACAGACCGCCGGTGCGCTCCGCGGGCGTGAGCGCACTGCGCCGCTCGGTGCGGTTCGACGTGCGGTTGGTGGGCCTGGCCGGTGTGCTGGTCCTGCTGTGCGTCATCGGGCTCATCACCAGGCCGGAGACGTTCCTGACGCAGGACAACCTCTCCACGATGCTGCGGCTCGCCGCCGCGATCGGCGTGGTGAGCGTCGGCATGACGTTCGTGATCATCGCGGGAGGTATCGACCTCTCGGTCGGCTCGATCGTCGCGCTCTCCAGCGTGTGGATGACGACGCTCGCGACGCAATCGTACGGACCGGTCGTGATGGTCCTGTGCGCGTTGCTGGTCGGCCTCGGCTGCGGACTGATCAACGGGGCGCTGGTCTCCTACGGCAAGGTCGTCCCCTTCATCACCACGCTCGCGATGATGGCCTCGGCCCGCGGTCTCGCCGAACGGCTGTCGGGCAGGCAGACGCAGGTCGTGACGGAGACCGGGTTCACCGACTTCTTCCGCGCGTCGTTCCTCGGCATTCCGGTGCTCGTGATCATGCTCGCGCTGGTGTTCGCGGTCGGCTGGATCGTGCTCAACCGCACCACGTTCGGCAGGCGTACCTACGCCATCGGCGGCAACGCCGAGGCGGCCCGCCTCTCCGGCATCAACGTGAAGCTGCACACCGCGCTCGTCTACGGAATCAGTGGCCTGTGCTGCGGCATCGCGGCGATCATGGTGGTCGCGCGGACCACCTCCGGTGCCTCCACTAACGGCCTGTTCTACGAGCTCGACGCGATCGCGGCGGTGGTCATCGGCGGCACGTTGCTTTCCGGCGGCCGGGGCAGCCTCATCGGCACCCTGATCGGCGTCCTGATCTTCACCGTGCTCAACAGCATCTTCACGCAGAACAACCTCGACACCGACATCCAGAACATCGCCAAGGGCGCGATCATCGTCGGCGCCGTGCTCCTGCAGCACACGACGGCGAGGCGGCGCAAGCGAAAGCCCCCCGCTCGAACGGACCCCGACCCGCAACCGACCAACACCAACGGGAGCCAGTCATGATCCAGACCAACTTAGCCCGACGCGGATTCCTCTTCGGCGCGGCCGGACTCGGCGCTGGCGCGGTGCTGGCCGGCTGCACGTCGAACGAGCCCGAGCAGCAGAACAACCCGCAGCAGCAGAACCTCGCGCAGGGTGACAACGCCCAGCCGGGGCAGCCGGTGACCATCGGATTCTCCGCGCCCGCCGCCGACCACGGCTGGATGGCGGCGATGACGATCAACGCGAGATCCGCCGCCGAGCAGTTCTCCGACGTCACCCTCAACGCCACCGAGGGCACCAACGACGTCAACCAGCAGATCGCGCAGGTCGAGTCGCTCATCAACGCCGGGGTCGACGTGCTCGTGATCCTGCCCTTCGACGGCAAGGCGCTGACGCAGGTCGGCCGTCAGGCCATGGACGCCGGGATTCCCGTCGTCAACGTCGACCGGGTCTTCGACACCCCGCTCGCGTACCGCGCGTGGATCGGCGGCGACAACTACCGCATGGGCGTCAACGCCGGCAACTACATCGCCGAGCGGCTCCAGCGAGAGAACGTCAACAACCCCGTGATCGGCGAGGTCGCCGGCATCGACTCCCTGCCACTGACCCAGGAACGCAGCCAGGGCTTCCGCGACGCCCTGCAGCGCCACGGGCTCAGCGTGGGCCCGCGTGTCTCGGCCGAGTTCACGCCGGAGTCCGGCGAGCGGCAGACGGCGAACCTGCTGCAGGGCGCGCAGACCCTGCACGCGCTGTGGAACCACGACGACGACCAGGGTGTCGGCGTGGTGGCCGCGATCGAGAACGCGGGCCGCAACGACTTCTTCATGGTCGGCGGCGCGGGTTCCACGAACATGATGAACCTGATCAAGGCCGACTCCGGCCCGGTCAAGGCGACGGTGCTCTACAGCCCGTCGATGGCGTCGTCGGCGATCGCGATGGCCCGGCTGCTCGGGCAGAACAAGGGCCTCGGCGACCTCGCCGAGCACGAGATCCCCTCGGAGATCACGACGTACTCGGCCGTCGTCACGAGGGAGAACGTGGACAACTACATGGACGTCGGGTTCGACTCGTGACGGATGGTGCACAGTCGCTCGGCATCGCCATGGTGGGGCACGCCTTCATGGGTGCCGTCCACTCGCACGCGTGGCGCAACGTCCACCGCTTCTTCGACGTCCCGCTGAGCCCGCGTCTCGTGGTGCTCGGCGGGCGCGACGAGCAGCGGGCCAAGGAAGCCGCCGGCCGCTTCGGCTGGGAGTCGGTGGAGACCGACTGGCGGGCGATCATCGAGCGGGAGGACGTCGACCTCGTCGACATCTGCACGCCCGGTGACACGCACGCCGAGATCGCGATCGCCGCGCTGGAGGCGGGAAAGCACGTCCTGTGCGAGAAGCCGCTCGCCAACACGGTCGCCGAGGCCGAGCGCATGGCCGAGGCGGCGGCCCGCGCCGACGCACGCGGCGTGCGGTCGATGGTCGCGTTCAACTACCGCCGGGTGCCCGCGCTGTCGCTCGCGCGCAGGCTCGTCGCCGAGGGCAGGCTGGGCGAGCTGCGGCACGTGCGTGCGGTGTACCTGCAGGACTGGCTCTCCGACGCCACCTCGCCCATGACGTGGCGGCTGCGCAAGGAGCAGGCCGGTTCCGGATCGCTCGGCGACATCGGGGCGCACATCGTGGACGCGACGCAGTTCGTCACCGGTGAGGTGATCACCGGTGTCGCGGGCCTCACGGAGACCTTCGTGCGCAGCAGGCCCGGCGCGGGCGGCGCCGAGGAGGCCGTGACGGTCGACGACTGCGCGGTGTTCCACGGCAGGCTCTCGTCGGGCGCCGTGGCGACGTTCGAGGCGACCCGGTACGCGCTCGGCCGCAAGAACGCCATGCGCATCGAGGTCAACGGCTCGCGTGGCAGCCTGGCCTTCGACTTCGAGGCCATGAACGAGCTGTGGTTCTACGACGGCGACGAGCCGGGGGAGACCGCGGGCTTCCGCCGCATCATCGCCACCGAGCCGGAACACCCTTACGTGAGCGCGTGGTGGCCGCCCGGCCACGGCCTCGGTTACGAGCACACGTTCACCCACGAGATCGCCGACCTCCTGCGGGCGATCGGCGACGGACAGTCCCCCGAACCCGGTTTCGCCGACGGCCTGCGCGTGCAACGCGTGCTGGACGCGGTGGAGAGCAGCGCGGCCGACTCTTCGCGCTGGAAACAAGTGGAGGAATAGACGACCAACGGCACGGTCCCCGCCGGTCGAACAAGAGGAAAGGTACAAGTGCGACGAAGCAGTAGTACCACGCAACGTAGACGATCTCCTCGCAGTTGGTGGCGCTTCGGCGCCGCCGCATTGGCCTTCTGCACCGGTCTCGGCGGGTTCGCGTTCAGCGCGACCGCCGAGACCGCGCAACCCGAGACCCAGCAAACCGCCAGCGTCCTGGTCTTCTCCAAGACCGCAGGCTTCCGGCACGACTCGATCCCCACGGGAATCGCCGCGATACAAGAACTGGGGGCTGCCAACGGCTTCACGGTCGAGGCAACCGAAGACTCCGCGGCGTTCACCGACGACAACCTCGCCCGCTTCGACGCGGTGGTGTGGCTGTCGACCACGGGCGACGTGCTGAACGACGAACAGCAGGGCGCCTTCGAGCGCTACGTGGAGGGCGGCGGCGGGTACGCGGGCGTGCACGCCGCGTCCGACACCGAGTACGACTGGCCCTGGTACGGCGACCTCGTCGGGGCCTACTTCGATTCCCATCCGCAGATCCAGGAAGCCTCGATCGACGTCGAGGACCACGAGCATCCCTCCACTGTGGACCTGCCGGACCGGTGGACGCGCACCGACGAGTGGTACAACTACCGCGAGAACCCGAGGCAGGACGTCCACGTGCTGGCCACGCTGGACGAGTCCAGCTACGACCCGGGCTCCGGCGCGATGGGCGACGACCACCCGATCGCGTGGTGCCACGAGAACAGCGGCGGCCGGGCCTGGTACACCGGCGGCGGCCACACCGTCGAGTCCTACGCAGAGCCCGAGTTCCGGCAGCACCTGCTTGGCGGCATCCGTTACGCCACGGGCCAGGCCGAGGGGAACTGCGCGACCGAACCCGGCGGCGAGACCCCGGTCGACGAGGACTTCGACCAGATCACGCTCGCGCAGGGCGCGGCGGTGACCGGCGAGCCGATCGCGCTCGCCGTGCTGCCGGACCGCCGGGTGCTGCACACCTCACGCGACGGCCGGGTCTTCCTGACCACGCCCGACGCGACCACCACGGTGGCCGCGACGATCCCCGTCTACAACCACGACGAGGACGGGCTGCAGGGCATCGCGGTGGACCCGGACTTCGAGAACAACAGCTGGGTCTACCTCTACTACGCGCCCCCGCTGGACACTCCGCCCGGCGACGCGCCGGAGAACGGGACCGCGGCGGACTTCGAGCCGTTCAAGGGCCACAACCAGCTGTCGCGCTACAAGCTGACCGAAACGGGCACCCTCGACCTGGCCAGCGAGCAGCAGATCCTGCGGGTGCCCGCCGACCGCGGCATCTGCTGCCACGCCGGTGGCGAGATCGACTTCGACGCCGACGGCAACCTGCTGCTGTCCACAGGGGACGACTCCAACCCGTTCGCCTCGGACGGCTACACGCCGATCGACGAGCGGGCCGACCGCAACCCCGTCTTCGACGCGCAGCGCACCTCCGCCAACACCAACGACCTGCGGGGCAAGATCCTGCGCATCAAGGTCGGCGAGGACGGCGGCTACACCGTTCCGGAGGGCAACCTGTTCGCGCCGGGTACGGAGGGCACGAAGCCCGAGATCTACGCGATGGGCTTCCGCAACCCGTTCCGGTTCGCTGTCGACAAGGAGACCGGCTGGATCTACCTCGGCGACTACGGCCCGGACGCCGGTTCGGCCAACCCCGAGCGCGGCCCCGGCGGCACGGTCGAGTTCAACCTGATCAAGGAGCCCGGCAACTACGGATGGCCGTACTGTGTCGGTGACAACCAGCCGTTCGTCGACTACGACTTCGCCACAGGCGCCTCCGGCGAGCCGTTCGACTGCGCGGCGCCGAAGAACGAGAGCCCGCACAACACCGGGCTCGTCGACCTGCCCCCGGCGCAGCCCGCGTGGATCCCATACGACGGCGGTTCGGTGCCGGAGTTCGGCACGGGCGGCGAGTCGCCGATGGGCGGCCCGACGTACGACTACGATCCCGAGCTCGACGTCGTGACGAAGTTCCCGGAGTTCTACGACGGCAAGAACTTCGCCTACGAGTGGGACCGCGGCTGGATCAAGACGATCGAGGTCGGGGAGAACGGCGAGCGCGGCGCGATCGAGCCGTTCTTCGAATCGATGCAGCTGACCAGGCCGATGAACATCGAGTTCGGCCCCGACGGCTCGCTGTACGTGCTCGACTACGGCAGCGGCTACTTCGGTGGCGCGGCCGACTCGGCGGTGTACCGGATCGACTACACCAAGGGCAACCGGACCCCGCAGGTGAGCCTGACGTCCGACCGGACGTCGGGACCGGCTCCGCTCGAGGTGACCTTCGAGCCGGCCGGCACCAGCGACCCCGACGGGGGCGAGCTCGCCTATGCGTGGGACTTCGACGGTGACGGCACCACCGACTCCACCGAGGCCGGCGCGGTGACACACACCTACACCGAGCCCGGCCAGTACACCGCGCAGCTGGCGGTGACCGACGAGACCGGGCTGACGGGCGCCGCGAGCGTGGTGGTGACCGTGGGCAACACGGCGCCGACCGTGACGCTCGAGACCCCGGTGAACGGCGGGTTCTTCGGCTTCGGCGACACGGTGCCGTTCAAGGTCACCGTCACCGATCCCGAGGACGGGCCGATCGACTGCTCGCGCGTGACCGTGGAATACATCCTCGGCCACGACAACCACGGCCACCCGCTTTCGCGGGCCACTGGTTGTGAGGGCGTGCTCGAGACCCCCGCCGACGAGGGCCACGGGCTCGACGCGAACGTGTTCGGCGTCATCAACGCGAGCTACACCGACAACGGTGCGGGCGAGGTGCCCGCGCTGCCCGGCTCGGACGAGGTCGTGCTGCAGCCCAAGCTGAAGCAGGCCGAGTTCTTCACCGAGCACAACGGCATCCAGGTGGTCGACGCCGCCGGGGCCAGCGGTGGCAAGCGGGTCGGCTACATCGAGGACGGTGACTGGATCTCCTTCGACCCGGCGAACCTGAAGGGCATCGAGGCGATCGGCTACCGCGTGTCCTCGGGTGGCGCGGGCGGCACGATCGAGGTGCGCTCCGGCGCGCCGGACGGTGAGCTGCTGCAGACCGTTCCGGTGAGCAACACCGGCGGCTTCGACAACTACGCCGACATAGCACCGGTCCCCGTGACCGACCCGGGCGGTACCAAGCCGCTCTACCTGGCTTTCAGGGGAACGGGCGTCGGCGGTCTGTTCGATGTGGACAACGTCCGGTTCACCGGAGCGGGCGTGGCCGAGCCCGGCACGCCGCCCGCGTGTGAGCCCGCGCAGCCGGAGGAGGGCTACTCGATGCTCTTCGACGGCACCGCGGCGAGCATGGAGGCGTGGAACCAGGCCGGACCCGGTTCGTTCGAGCTGCAGTCCGACTGCACGATCAAGTCGGTGGGCGGCATGGGCCTGTGGTGGCACGAGAAGGAGTACGCCGCCTACAGCCTGAAAATGGACTGGAAGATGGCGGGCGACGACAACTCCGGTGTCTTCGTCGGGTTCCCCGATCCCGGCAACGACCCGTGGATCGCCGTGAACCAGGGCTACGAGATCCAGATCGACGCCACCGATGCCGACGACCGCACGACGGGCGCGATCTACACGTTCCAGTCCGCCGACCTCGCCGCGCGCGATGAGGCGCTCAACCCGCCGGGGGAGTGGAACTCCTACGAGATCGTGGTGCAGGGCCAGACCATCAAGGTCTACCTCAACGATGTCCTCATCAACGACTTCGTGAGCACCGACCCCGCCAGGGACCTGGCCCAGGGCTACATCGGGATCCAGAACCACGGCAACGGCGACGACGTGTTCTACCGTGACATCCAGATCAAGGAGCTGGACGTCACGGCGCCGGTGACCGAGGCGGCGTTCGCCGAACCGGGTTCGGCGGGCTGGCACCGGGGTGAGGTCGCCGTGACGCTGTCGGCGACCGACACCGGATCCGGGGTCGAGCGCATCGAGTGGAGCCTCGACGGCGGCGAGTGGACGACGTACTCGGAGCCCGTGGTGGTCTCCGGCGACGGCGAGCACACGCTGCTGTACCGGGCGGTGGACGCGGCGGGCAACGTCGAGTCGGACAAGGCCGCGTCGATCAGCATCGACGCGACCAAGCCCACGGTGATGGTGGCCGGGGTCGCCGACGGACGGGTCTACGGTGACGCCACCGATCTGGTGGTGTCGTGGCTGGCGGGCGACGAGACGTCGGGCGTGGCGAGCCAGTCGGCCACGCTCAACGGGCGGCCGGTGACCTCGGGCGCCACGGTGCCGCTGCACGAGCTGCCGCTCGGCGTGCACTCGCTGACGGTGACGGCGACCGACACGGCCGGCAACACGGCTGAGCGGTCGGTGACGTTCGCGTCGACGACCTCGCTGCGGGACATCGGCCAGCTCGTCGAGCGGTTCCGGGCGGCCAACCGGTTGTCGCTGGCGGACTACGTGGCCCTGTCGTCCCAATTGTCCAAGGCCCGCAAGGCGGAGGCGAACGGCAACGACGGAAAGGCGGTCAAGGAGCTACGAAAGTTCGTCGACCGAGCGGAATCGGTGCCGGACAATGGAGTTCGCGACACGCTCGTGCGTGACGCGGAGGCAGTCATCGGGCACATCGAGGGTGGCGCACCACTCGCCGCCGCGAGTTAGAAGGGCCTAGCTCCATGGAACCCACAGGGTTGTGGTTGATCGGTGCACGCGGTTCGGTCGCCACCACGGCGATCGCGGGACTGCTCGCACTGCGGGCCAGGGTGGTGGAACCGACGGGCTGCGTCAGCGCGCTGCCCCGGTTCTCCGACCTGGGCCTGCCCGGCTGGGAAGAGCTCCACGTCGGCGGGCACGACATCGCGGACCTCGCTCTGGACAAGCGTGCGGAGCTGCTGACCGATGCCGGGGTGATCCCGCACCGGGTCTTCGAGGCGGTCCGCCCTGCGCTGTCCGAAGTGGACTCCGAGCTGCGGCCGGGCTATCACCCGGCCACCAACCCGGGTTCCCAGGCCGACGCCGCGCGGCGGCTCGCCGACGACATCGGCGAGTTCGCCGCGCGGAACGGGCTCGCGCGCGTCGTGGTGGTCAACGTGTCGTCGACGGAGCCGGTGTTCCCTGCCCTGCCGGAGCACGGCACGCTGGCCGCGCTCGAGGCCGCGATGGCCGTGCCAGGGCGTACCGTGCTGCCGCCGAGCTCGGTGGCTGCGTACGCGGCCCTGCGGGCGGGCTGCCCGTTCGTCGACTTCACGCCGTCGACGGGTATCCGCCTGGCCGCGCTGGAGGAGCTGGCGGCGGTGAAGGGGCTGCCGTACGCGGGTTCCGACGGCAAGACCGGCGAGACGCTCGTGCGGAGCACGCTCGCGCCGATGTTCGCGGCGAGGGCGTTGCACGTGCGGTCGTGGTCGGGCACGAACCTGCTCGGCGGCGGCGACGGGCTCACGCTCGCCGACGCCGAGCACGCGGGCAGCAAGCTCGCGTCGAAGGGCCGGGGGCTGGCGACGCTGCTGGGCGGCGACGTCACCTCGCCGCTGCACATCGACAACGTGCCCGATCTCGGTGAGCAGAAGATCGCGTGGGACCACGTGTCGTTCGAGGGGTTCCTCGGCGCGCGGATGAGCCTGCAGTTCACGTGGAGCGGCTACGACTCGGCGCTGGCGGCGCCGCTGGTGCTGGACCTGGCGCGGTTCGCGGCGCTCGCGCACCGGCGCGGTGAGTCGGGCCCGATCGGCGCCCTCGGCTTCTTCTTCAAGGACCCGATGGGCACCGAGGAGCACCGCCTCGCCGAGCAGTTCGCCGCGCTGACGGCGTGGGCGGAGGCGCGATGACCGCGGTGACGGCCCCGTTCGCGACGGTTCCACCTTCCCCCAAGGCCACCTTTGTTGCGTTGAGCGCGCCTAAGGTGGCCTTGGGGGCCGTCGCCGAGCTCGTGCGGGCGCCGGCGGCCTTGACAGTGCTGGGGGACACGGTCGCGGGTGCGGCGGCTTCGGGGTCGCCGTTGCGGGGCAGGCGCTGGACCCTGCCGCTCGCGTCGGTGGCCCTCTACTGGGCGGGGATGGCACTCAACGACTGGGCCGACCGGGACCTCGACGCCGTCGAGCGCCCCGAGCGGCCGATTCCCTCCGGTCGGCTGAGTGCGGGCGCGGCCCTGGCCACTGGGGGTGTGCTGACCGCTGCCGGGCTGGGGATCGCCTGGTTCGGCGGCGGTCAGCGCTCTCTCCGGGTCGCCCTCCCGCTCGCGGGCGCGATCTGGGCGTACGACACCAAGCTGAAAGGAACGGCTGCGGGACCCTGCGGCATGGCGGCGTGCCGGGCGCTGGACGTGCTGCTGGGCGCGGGCGGCCGGTGGCGGGACGCCGCGCCGGCCGCCATCGCGCTCGGGGTCCACACCCACGGCGTCACCGCGCTCTCGGCGGGGGAGGTCCACGGAGGGTCCGCCCGCACGGCCCGAACCGCGCTGGCGGGCACGGCCGTCGCCACCGCGCTCGCCGTGGCAGGGCGACGGGGGAGCAGGCGCGACCGGCTGGCCGCGCTCGGCTTCGCGGGCGGGTACGCGGCGACGGTCGGCAGGGCACAGTACGGCGCCGCGGAGCGGCCGTCCGCGCCACGGGTGCGCGCGGCCACGATGGCCGGCATCCACGGCATGGTCCCCCTGCAGGCGGGACTCACCGCCCGGTACGGCGCGGCCAGGGTCGCCGCCGCGCTGGCGACGGCGTTGCCGCTCGCCCGCCGCCTCGCGAGGAAGGTGAGCCCCACGTGAGCACCCTGCGATTCGGCTACGGCACCAACGGTTTCGCCAGCCACCGCCTCACCGACGCGCTCGCGGTGATCGCCGACCTCGGCTACAGCGGCATCGCGCTGACGCTGGACCACGACCACCTCGACCCCTTCGCCAGGGATGTCGCCGAGCAGACGCGGCGCGTGCGCGACCGGCTCGGCGAGCTGGGGCTCGGCGTGGTGGTGGAGACCGGCGCGCGGTACCTGCTCGACCCGTGGCACAAGCACCAGCCCACGCTGGTGTCGGCCGACCCCGCGCCGCGCATCGACTTCCTCCGGCGCGCCACGCGCATCGCCGAGGACCTCGGCGCCGAATGCGTGTCGTTCTGGTCCGGCGTCAAGCCCTCCGATGTGGACGACGAGACGGCGTGGCGGCGGATGCGCGACGGCGTCGCCGCCGTGCTGGAGACCTCCGGCGTGAAGCTCGCGCTCGAACCGGAGCCTGGGCACTTCGTGCAGCACCTGGCGCAGGCGCTCCGGCTCCGCACGGAGCTGGGCTCGCCAGAGCTGCTCGGTATCACTCTCGATGTCGGGCACTGCGTGGCCGTGGAACCGAAGAACGCGGCCGACTGCGTGCGCGAGGCCGGGGACCTGCTGTTCAACGTGCAGCTCGACGACATGCGGCCAGGCGTGCACGAGCACCTCGAGTTCGGCGAGGGCGAGCTCGATCTCACCGGCACGCTGGCCGCGCTCACCGAGATCGGCTACGAGGGGCTGGCGGCGGTCGAGCTGCCCCGGCACAGCCATGCCGCACCGGACGTGGCCCGGCGCAGCATCACCGCGCTGAGGGCGGCCGACTGGCTCGCGGGCGCGGAACGGTCTGTGCGTGCCGACCCGGTGAAGATCCGCACGCTGTTCCCCGCCGTGGGCCGCAAGGTGGGCCGGTCGCCGCTGGATGCCCGCGGTCTCGTGCACGGCACCACCGACGACCACGCCAGGGCCCGCCTGCTGGCCGCGCTCGCCGATGCGCTCTCGGGAGGGGAGCTGGCCAAGGAGGTCGCCGAGCTGTACCGCTACGGCGACGGCGCCGAGCGCAGGGGAGTGCTGCGCGGGTTGCGCCTGCTGCCGGACGACGCCGAGGTGGTCGACACGGGCCTGCGGCTGGTCGAGGACGCCCTGCGCGCCAACGACATCGGGCTCGTCGCCGCGGCGCTCGGACCGTTCGCGCAGCGGCACCTCGACGCGCACACGTGGCGGCATGGCGTGCTCAAGTGCCTGTTCACCGGCGTGCCGGTGGCGGCGGTGAGCGGGCTGGCGCAGCGGGCGGACGCCGAGCTGGTCCGCATGGTCACCGACTACGTGGCCGAACGGAGGGCCGCGGGCCGCGACGTTCCGCCGGATGCCGATCTCGTGCTCCAGGAGGCAGGACAATGAGGATCTTCGACCCGCACATCCACATGACCTCGCGCACCACCACCGACTACGAGCAGATGTACGAGGCCGGGGTGCGGGCGCTCGTCGAGCCGGCGTTCTGGCTCGGCCAGCCGCGTACCAACGTCGGCTCGTTCACCGACTACTTCGACGGTCTCATCGGCTGGGAGCGGTTCCGTGCCTCGCAGTTCGGCATCCGCCACCACTGCACGATCGCGCTGAACCCCAAGGAGGCCAACGATCCCCGCTGCGTGGACGTGCTGGACGTGCTGCCGCGCTACCTCGCCAAGGACGGCGTGGTCGCGGTGGGCGAGGTCGGCTACGACTCGATGACCGAGGCCGAGGAGAAGGCGTTCGCCCACCAGCTGACGCTCGCGATCGAGCACGAGCTGCCGGTGCTGGTGCACACGCCGCACCGTGACAAGCTCGCCGGGACCAAGCGCACGCTCGACGTGGTGCGCGAGTCCGGAATCGCGCCCGAGCTCGTGGTCGTGGATCACCTCAACGAGCTGACAGTCGGCCTCGTCGCCGACGCGGGCTGCTGGATGGGCTTCTCGATCTACCCGGACACCAAGATGGACGAGCACCGCATGGTGACGATCCTCAAGGAGCACGGCACGGACCGGGTGCTCGTGAACTCCGCCGCGGACTGGGGGCGCTCCGATCCGCTCAAGACCCTGCGCACGGGCGAGGCCATGCTCGCGGCAGGCTTCACCGAGTCCGATGTGGACAAGGTGCTGTGGCAGAACCCCGTGGAGTTCTACGGTCAGAGCGGCAAGCTCATGCTCGACCCGCTGGAGACCGACGCGCCGACCGGCGAGACGTTCGAGGGCAACTCGGTGCTGCGCGGGGCGAGACAGTGATGTTGTCCTACTGCACCAACGTGCATCCCGCCGAGGACCTCGACGGGATCCTCGAGCAGCTCGACACCTACGCGGTCCCGGTGCGCGAGAAGCTGGGCCAGGACCGGCTCGGCGTCGGGCTGTGGCTCGCGGCGGGGGTGGCCGCGGGCCTCGCAGCCGACCCTTCGGCGAGGCGCAGGCTCGCCGCGGAGCTCTCCGCACGCGGCCTGGCCGTGCAGACGCTGAACGCCTTCCCCTACGGCGGTTTCCACGCCGACGTGGTGAAGCACTCCGTCTACCTGCCTGCGTGGACCGACCCGCGCCGCCTGCGCTACACCCTCGACTGCGTCACCGTGCTCGGCGACCTGCTGCCCGAGGACGCGGCCTACGGCAGTATCTCGACGCTGCCGCTCGCGTGGCGGGAGCCGTGGAGCTCCTCGCACGACGTGCGCGCGGGCATCGCGTTCGAGGAGGTGACCCGGGTCCTGCGCTCCGCGCTGGCCCGGAACGAGCAGCCGATCAGGCTCGCGATCGAGCCTGAGCCGGGGTGCGTCCTCGACACCGTGAGCGACGCCGTCGCGTGGCTCGCCGGGCGCGTCGATCCCGAGTACATCGGGCTGTGCCTGGACACCTGCCATCTCGCGGTGTCCTTCGCCGACCCCGCGAAGACGGTCGAGGACATCCAAGCCGCGGGTCTGTCGGTGGTCAAGGTGCAGGCGTCGGCAGCGCTGCACGTCGAGCGGCCCGGCACCCCCGAGGCCGTCGCCGCGCTGAAGGCGTTCGCCGAACCCCGCTACCTGCACCAGGTGCGCGAGCTGCTGCCGACGGGCGAGGTGCTGGCCGCCGACGACCTGCCCGCCGCGCTGGAGACCCTGCCCGCGCGCGGGCCGTGGCGCGTGCACTTCCACGTGCCGCTGCACGCCACGCCGGCCGCGCCGCTGGAGTCCACCACCGGCGTGCTCACCGGGGCGCTCGGCGCGCTGGCCGCCCAGGGTCCGCTGCCGCACGTCGAGGTGGAGACCTACACCTGGACCGTCCTTCCCGAGAGCGGCCGTCAGGAGCTCGCCGCCGGCATCGCCGACGAGCTGCGCTGGGCACGCATGGAGGTGCACACATGAAGAAGCTCGTGGTGATCGACGTCGTCGGACTGACGCCGAAGCTGTTGCGCCACATGCCGAATCTCACCGCGCTGTCGACGCGGGGCTGGCAGGCCGAGCTGGGCACGGTGCTGCCCGCGGTGACGTGCAGCGCGCAGTCGACGTTCCTCACCGGGCGCATGCCCGCCGAGCACGGCATCGTCGGCAACGGCTGGTACTTCCGCGACCTCGGCGAGGTCTACCTGTGGCGCCAGCACAACAGGCTCGTCCAGGGCGAGAAGCTGTGGGAGACCGCGCGGGCGGCCTCGCCCGGCTACGTCGCCGCCAACGTGTGCTGGTGGTACGCGATGGGAGCCACCACCGACTTCACCATCACCCCGCGCCCGATCTACCACGCCGACGGCCGCAAGTCGCCCGACTGCTACGCGCGGCCCCCGGAGCTGCACGACGCGCTCACCCGCGAGCTGGGTCCGTTCCCGCTGTTCCAGTACTGGGGCCCGACGGCGTCGATCGCGTCGACGAAGTGGATCGTCGCGGCGTCGCGGCGGCTCCTGCGCACCGACGGGCCGGACCTTCTGCTCGTGTACGTCCCGCATCTGGACTACGACCTGCAGCGGTTCGGGCCCGGCTCGCCGCAAGCCGTCGCCGCCGCGAGGGCCGTGGACGCCGAGCTGGCGCCGCTGCTGACCGACGCGCAGGCGGCCGGGGCAGCCGTGGTGGCGCTGTCCGAGTACGGCATCACGCCCGCCGACACCCCGGTGGACGTCAACCGGGCGCTGCGCCGGGAAGGGCTGCTGGAGGTCTACACGCAGGACGGGATGGAGTACCTGGACCCGTGGACGTCGCGCGCGTTCGCCGTGGCCGACCACCAGGTCGCACACGTCTACGTCGGCGACGAGCAGGACCTGCCGCGCGTGCGGGAGATCCTGGCCGCGCTGCCCGGTGTGGAGGAGGTGCTCGACCGCGAGGCGCAGGCCCGCTACGGTCTCGACCACGAACGCGCGGGTGAGCTGGTTGTGGTGGCAGAGCCCGACGCGTGGTTCACCTACTACTACTGGCTCGACGACGACAGGAAGCCGGACTTCGCGAAGGGCGTTGAGATCCACCGCAAGCCCGGCTACGACCCGGCCGAGCTGTTCTTCGACCCCGACGATCCGCTGGTGAAGGCGAAGGCGGGCCTGAACCTCGTGCGCAAGAAGGTGGGCCTGCGCTACGCGATGAACGTGGTGCCGACAGATCCGCGGTTCGTGCGAGGCTCGCACGGCAGGCTGCCCGATTCGCCCGCCGACGGCCCCGTGCTGGTGTGTTCCGAGCCGAGCATTCCGTCCACTGTGGAGTCGTCCGGCCGTCTACAGGCCACCGAGGTCCGCGACCTGCTGCTGCAACTGCAAGGAATCCGAGAGGGAGCTTACCGATGAGCCGACCGGTTACGCTGTTCACCGGCCAGTGGGCCGACCTGCCCTTCGAGGAGGTGTGCAGGCTCGCGTCGAGCTGGGGCTACGACGGGCTGGAGATCGCCTGCTCCGGCGACCACTTCGAGGTGGACCGCGCGCTGTCCGAAGAAGACTACGTGGCCGGCAGGCACAAGCTGCTCGAGTCCTACGGCCTGAAGGTGTGGGCGATCTCCAACCACCTCGTCGGACAGGCCGTGTGCGACGACCCGATCGACGACCGGCACCGCAACATCCTGCCCGCCCGCATCTGGGGCGACGGCGAGCCCGAGGGCGTGCGGCAGCGGGCAGCCGCCGAGCTGGCCGACACCGCTCGCGCCGCGGCCAAGCTCGGCGTGGACACGGTGATCGGCTTCACCGGCTCGAAGATCTGGAAGTACGTCGCGATGTTCCCGCCCGTCTCGCAGGAGGTGATCGACGACGGCTACACCGACTTCGCGACTCGGTGGAACCCGATCCTCGACGTCTTCGACGAGGTCGGTGTGCGCTTCGCCCACGAGGTGCACCCGAGCGAGATCGCCTACGACTACTGGACCACCAAGCGCGCGCTGGAGGCCGTGGACCACCGGCCCGCGTTCGGGCTGAACTGGGACCCGTCGCACTTCGTGTGGCAGGACCTCGACCCGGTGGGCTTCATCCTGGACTTCGCCGATCGCATCTACCACGTCGACTGCAAGGACACGAAGAAGCGTTTCGACGGGCGCAACGGGCGGCTCGGCTCCCACCTGGCGTGGGCCGATCCGCGGCGGGGCTGGGACTTCGTGTCCACGGGGCACGGCGACGTCGACTGGGAGAGCGCGTTCCGCGCGCTCAACTCCATCGGCTACACCGGTCCGATCTCGGTGGAGTGGGAGGACGCCGGAATGGACCGGCTGCGGGGCGCCGCCGAGGCCGTGAACTACATCCGCAATCTGAACTTCGACAAGCCCGCGGCGGCGTTCGACGCCGCGTTCTCCACTGATCGTTCCTGAGCTCTCCCCACCTTTGACCGAAAGGGAACCGAGAATGAGCGATTCACCGAAGTCTCGCCTGTCTCGCAGGGCCATGCTGCGCACCACGGCGGGTGCCGCGGCCGTCGCCGGTCTCGCGGCGGCCACCGCGGGTACCGCGCAGGCGGGCTGGGGCCACGGCGGCGGCCACGGGGGCAGGCGGCTGCCGAAGGAGCGGATCGCCGTCCAGCTGTACACGTTGCGCAACGCGCTGGAGGCCGACCTCGAGGGCACGCTCGAGGAGCTGTCCGACATCGGCTACCGCAACGTCGAGCTGGCGGGCACCTACGGCCGCACCGCGAAGGAATTCCGCGCCATCCTCGACCGGTACCGGCTGAAGGCGGTCTCCTCGCACGTCGACTTCCGGGGCGCGGACGTCGACCAGCTCATCGACGACGCGAGGATCCTCGGCTACCACATGGCCGACTGCGCGTACGCCAACTTCGGCACGATCGCCGAGTGGGCCTCCTTCGCTCAGGAACTGGAGACGGCGGGCAAGGCGTTCCGCAAGGCGGGGATCGCCTACGGCTACCACAACCACGCGCACGAGTTCCAGGCGATCGACGGCGTCCGGCCGTTCGACGTCATCGCGCGCACCACCACCCGCCGCAACATCCACTTCGAGTACGACCTGTACTGGCTCGTCGTCGCGGGCGTCGACCCGGTGCGGGAGTTCTACCGGCAGTTCGGCCGGGTGCGGCAGTTCCACGTGAAGGACCGCGCCGACGACGGCGGCTTCGCCGATCTCGGCACGGGCAACATCGACTTCGCGCGGATCTTCCGGGAGACGTGGGCGGGCGGCGCGGTCCTGCACTACGTCGTCGAGCACGACCAGCCCACCGACCCGCTCCACACCGCCGAAGTGGGCTACGACTACCTGCGCAACCTCCGCTTCTGACCTTTCCCCAAGGCCACCTTTGTTGCGTTCAACGCAACAAAGGTGGCCTTGGGGGCTGTTGGCTGACTGCAGTGAAGGTGGCCTTCACTGCGGATGTCACTGCGCGTGGGCGGCGGCCTGGAGGATGCGGACCGCGTTGACGGTCTGGTAGCCGCGCCACTCCAGGGTCGCCTGCGGGGAGTAGCTGTCGAAGTCGACCCGCCAGCCGCCGTCGTCCTGCTGGCCGTCGGCGAGCCTGCGCAGCTCGGCGTCGATCACCTCGGGCGCGAACAGCCTCCGCGCCGGCCGGCCCGGCAGCGGGGCGAAGTCCAGCGGCCGCATCGCCTCGTCCTCGGCGCCGCCCTCCACCGGCACGAGGCCGTCGGCGGGGACGTACCGGGCGAGGTGGTCCAGCAGCTCAGCCGACTCCGGGCGGGTGTCGGACGCGGCGTCGAGGAACCCCACCGCGAACGCGAGCACGAGCGCGTGCGGCCTGCCGTCGAGCCCGCGGATGGCGGAGAGGCAGTAGTCCGTCGCCCGCGCGAGCCACGGGTGCTCCGCGACGGCCGGGTCGTGCGCGGCGACCCGCAGCGCGTTGGCGGTGGTGATCGCGGTGATCTGCAGCGACGACTCCGCCGGGTCGGCCGTCACTCAGAAGGGCGCGCAGCCGGACGGCGACGTCACGGGCAGCGCGAACGGAACCCCGCCGTCGGGCAGCGTCACGGAGTCGAGCCAGTCGCACAGGGCCGCCGCGTGCGGGCTGGTGACGGGAGCGACCTCGGCGAACACCTCGAAGGCGTGCAGCGCCGGGCCGGTCTGGCTCTCCGGGGAACGCAGGTCCGGTTCGAGGCCGTGGCCGTACCCGCCGTCGGCGTTGCGGTAGGCCGCGAGCGCCGCGAGGGTCGCCTCCGCGTCGCCCTCACCGATGAGCAGTTCGAACCGGCGCTGGTCGAGCAGCCTGGCGTGCGTGCGCTGGAAGGTCGCCGCGGCGGCGAGATCGAAGGACAGCTCGGGTGCCATGCCGTCCATCCTGGCCCGGAACGGCCGCATGGTCTTGAACGGAACGGACGCCACCGGGTGTCGTCCTGACCGGGCCGGGGCAGGGCCCGGTCAGGACGACTGCGTGCGCCGCGGGATACGGGCGCGCAGGGCCTCGGCGAAGTACTCGGGGTCGTCGACGGTGACCGTGAAGTCGCGGTGCCGTACGCCGATCGGCTCGTGCCCGTGGACCGGCTCGTGGAAGGTGATGCGCACCTTGCCGTCGACGGTGGTCACGTCGGCGATGTTGGCCAGTGGCGTCTCGAAGCGCCAGTGGCCGTAGCTGACCTGGAGGCAGTCGCGGTCCACGCGTACCCGCGAGTTTCCCCGGTACACGCCGAACAACGGCAGCACAGCGTGCAGGGGGCCGCTGAAGGTGAAGCCGGAGGCGAGGAGCCCCTCTGGATTCGGCAGGTGGGTCTCGGCCGCGCGCCACGGATCGCCCGAGCTGCGGCACTCCCTGCGGAGCTGCGCTGCGAAACGGCGGTTGTACGAAGTCACGACGTCGAGGTACCCACTATGGTGCCGCGCGAACCGGCGGGTTCAGCGCGAGTGTGCGAGGGCGTCTTCCACCGTGGAGTACAGCCGCAGCGTGTCGTTGAGCCCCACCACCTCGATCGGGCGGGTGACGGCTCGCTGCCCTGCGACGATGTGGAGGCTGCTGCCCTTGCTCTCGGCGGTGTCGTGCAGCCGCAGCAGCAGGGTGAGCCCACAGGAGCCGATGAACGCGACGCCCGACAGGTCCACCACCAGGGGCTCGGGCGGCCGCACGTCGGCGAAGGCGTGCTGGAGGTGCTGCTCGAGCTCGGGGCCGGTGCACAGATCGACCTCACCCTTCACCCGCACCACGAGGGTGGTCCCGTGGTGCTCGTCCGCGACGTGGAGCAGCGGACTGGGCGCGGGCAACTCGGGCACTCGACCTCCAGTGGGGTGACCGCCTGACGGTCAGAGCCTAGCCCTGCCCACGACGGGTGCAACCACTTCTGGCCGCGCCGCGTTGCCTGGAACCGGCGCCACGGGGGCCCCGAGCCCCTTGCATCGGTGGGAACTCCTGGTAGCGACGGGGTCGCACACCGTTTTCGATCAGCACCTGCCGAGACCCGAATAGGTGAAACCCGCTTCGGCGAGTTCGCCCGGATCGAGGAGGTTCCGGCAGTCCACCACGGTGGCCTTTTCGGCCAGTTGGGCGAGCTGGGGCCAGTCGAGGTCCCGGAACTCCGGCCACTCCGTGAGCAGCACGAGCCCGGCCGCGTCCTTCGCGACGAGCGACGGCTCGTCCACCAGCTGTACCTCGCCGAGATCGGCGGCCCTGCGCACGCCGGGGTCGTACCCGGTCAGCTGTGCGCCCTCGGCCGCCAGCCGCGCGGCGATCGCGAGAGCCGGCGACTCGCGCAGGTCGTCGGTGCCCGCCTTGAACGTCAGCCCCAGCAGGCCGAGCCGCACGCCGGAGAGCGAGCCGTCCTCCGCGCCGGTCACCGCCTGCCGGACCTTGGCCACCACGCGGTCGAGCTGGCGCGCGTTGGCGGTGACGGCGTCGGCGAGCACCGTGAAGTCGACCCCGGCCTCGGCGGCGGCGTGCAGCAGCGCCCGCGTGTCCTTTGGCAGGCACGAGCCGCCCCAGCCCGGCCCCGGCGACAGGAAGGCGGAGCCGATCCGCTCGTCGAGGCCCATCGTCCCGGTCACGTCGGTGACGTCGGCGCCGAGCCGCTCGCACAGCTCGGCCAGCTCGTTCACGTACGACACCTTGAGCGCGAGGAACGCGTTGCTCGCGTACTTCGCCAGCTCCGCGCTCGCCGGATCGGTGTGGAGGACGGGCGCGTCGAGCCCCGCGTACAGGGCGGTCGCCACCGCTCGGGCCCGCTCGTCGCGGGCGCCGATCACGATGCGGTCGGGGTGCAGGAAGTCGTGCACCGCGTGCCCCTCGCGCAGGAACTCGGGGTTGCTCACCACGGGGTGGCCGAGCGCGGTGGCGGCCCGCTCGGTGGTGCCGACGGGCACGGTCGACTTGATCACCACGACGCATCCGGGTGAGACGGTGTCGCGCAGCGTCGTCACGGCCGCGTCGAACGCGCTCAGGTCGGCCGTGCCGCCCTGGCCGGTCGGGGTCGGCAGGCACAGCAGCACCACGTCGGCGTCGTGCAGCGCCGCGTGCTCGGTGGTGAACGCGAGTCTGCCCGCCGCGAGATTGCCTTGCACCAGCTCGGGCAGCCCCGGTTCGTGGATGGGGATCTGCGCCTCGCGCAGCCGCTCGACCTTCTCCGCGTCCACGTCGACGCACGTGACGGTGTGCCCCAGTTCGGCGAGGCACGCCGCGCTCGTCAGGCCGACGTAGCCCGCGCCGACCACACCCGCACGCAGCCGCTCACGCATTGGTCGCCTCCGGAAGCAATGTCCGTGCCGCCACGAGTACCTCGGCCTCGGTGAGCCGCAGCAGTCCCGGGTCCGGCCGGTCCGCGAACGGGTCGCCCCTTCGGCCTGCCCACAGCACCTTGTGCCGCGAACGGTTCACGGGCGGGCCCCAGCGGCTCGGTGGAGTGGGGCCGAACAGCAGCACCGAGGGCGTCCCGAACGCCGTCGCGAGGTGGCCCACGCCGGTGTCACCGCACACCACGAGCGCGGCGTCGGCGATCACCGCCGCCAGCGCGGCGAGGTCGGTGCGACCCGCGAGCACGGTGTCCTCCCCGAGCCCGGCAGCCTCGGCGACCTCCCGTGCGAGCCCTTCCTCGCCCGCGCCGCCCGTCACCACCACGCGGTGTCCGGCGAGCGCGCGGGCCACCGCCGCGAAGCGGTGGGCGGGCCACCGGCGCGACGGGAACGCGGCGCCGGGGTGCAGCACCACCGCGCCGGGCGCCGGGTTCGGCACCTTCGGCGCGGGCAGGCCGACGTCGTCGGGGTCGGCCGGGATGCCCGCCGAGCCCAGCAGGTCGCACCAGCGCCGCACCTCGTGCACGTCCTCGCGCCACGCGGGCCCCCGCACCTCGGGCAGGTCCGGATGCCGGTGGGTGATCAGCTCGGCGGGTTCCGTCGCCAGCAGGTCGGTGATGCTCTCCGGGCCGCTGCCGTGGAGATTCACGGCGAGAGCGGGCGGCTCGCCGGGCAGGTGCAGCTCACCGAGCCCCGAGGTCGGCAGCACCTCGTCCACCGCTCCGGTCAGCTCGGCGAGCGGCGTGAGCGCGGCGGGAGCGGCCAGCACGATCCGGTCGCCGGGCCGGGCCGCGCGCAGCGCGCGCAGTGCGGGCACGGCGGTGAGCAGGTCACCGAGGCCGAGCGCCCGCAGCACGAGTGTCACGGCCATGAGCCCTCTTCCTCGTGGCACACCACGAGCTCGCGCACCTGGCAACCCGGAGGCTGGCGCAGGGCGTAGAGCACCGTCCGGGCGACGTCCTCCGGCCGGTTCAGCTTGGCGCCGGGCGGCGGCTTGTACTGCTCGTCGCGGTTGTCGAAGAACTTCGTGTGCATTCCGCCGGGCACGAGGAGCGTCACGCCGACACGGCCCGCCGTCTCGGCGGCCAGCGCCCTGGTGAAGCCGACGACTCCGGCCTTCGCGGCGCAGTACGCGGTCGCGTCGCTCACCGAGCGCAGGCCCAGCGTCGAGGAGACGGTGACGAGCGTGCCCCGCGACCGTTCGAGGTAGGGCAGTGCGGCCCTGGCGACCGCGGCCGTGCCGAGCAGGTTCACCTGCACGACGCGCTCCCACTCCTTGGCGGGCACGTCGGTGAGCTTGCCGGGGTGGTCGATGCCGGCGGCGGTGAACACGGCGTCGAGCCCGCCCGCCCGGTCGGCCAGCTCCCGCACGGCGTTCTCGGCGGCCGGGGAGTCGGCGAGATCGGCGAGTTCGTACTCCACATCGGACTGTGGCGGCACGCGGTCGAGCACGAGCGGCGTGTCACCCTGCTCGCTCAGCGCCGCCACGGTCGCGGCGCCGAGCCCGGAGGAGCCGCCGGTGACCAGTACCTTCATCGAGTCATCGCCTCCTGTACGAGTCGGGTGGTGGAATAGCCATCGACGGTGGGGACGAGCACGATCTCGCCGCCGTGCGCCCGGACGACACTCGCCTCGGGCAGCTCGGCGCCCGCGTAGTCGCCGCCCTTGACCCACACGTCGGGGCGCAACCGGTCGAGCAGCGGCGCCGGGGACGGTTCGTCGAACACCACCACGGCGTCGACGGACTCCAGCTCCTCCAGCAGCCGCACGCGGTCGCTCGCGGACACGATCGGCCTGCCAGGGCCTTTGAGACGCCGCACGGAGTCGTCGGAGTTGACGCACACCACGAGTGCGTCACCCAGCGCCCTGGCCTGCCGCAGCAGGCTCACGTGGCCGGGGTGCAGCAGGTCGAAGCAGCCGCCGGTGGCGACGAGCCTGCCGCCCCGCCTGCGCACCCGCTCGGCGAGGTCGAAGGCCGACGCGGCCGGTCCGGCCGAGGGCACGCCGTCGACCGACAGCGCGGCGGCGCCGCCCGCCGCGACGAACCGCGACGCGGCGTCGACGGCGGCGGAGACGGCGGCGGGCACGTCAGAGCCTTCCAGCAGGGAGGCCGCGGCGGCGCTGGCGAACCGGTCGCCCGCGCCGCACGTGTCGGGCCGCGACTGTCCGGTGACCGCCGCCTTGGCGGGCACGGGCACGCGCACGACGCCGTCGTCGCGGGGCCCTGACAGCAGCGCGCCGCGCGCGCCGACCGTCACCGCCGCGGCCTCGCAGGACCACTCGCGGCGCAGCGCAGTCGCCGCCTCGGCCGGGTCGCCGCAGCGCGTGAAGCCCAGTGCCTCCTTGTCGTTGGGCGTCACGAGCGTCGCGCCCGGCACCGGCGCGGGCCCGCGCGGATGCGGGTCCCACACCACGGGTACGTCCAGCTCGCTCAGCAGTGCGCGCACCTCGGGATGGGCAGCGACCCCGCGGCCGTAGTCGGAGACGAGCACCGCGCCCGCCGAGCGCAGCGCGCGGACGGCCCGCGCGGGCAGCGGCGCGTCGGCGGCGTGCCCGCCCCCGGTGTCCACGCGCACGAGCGACTGCCCCTGTGCGCGCACGCGCGTCTTTCGCACGGTCGTCCCGTCGAGTGGCAGCCGCACCACCTGCACGTCGCGCCCGAGCAGCGCGGCGAGCCCGCGGCCCGCGTCGTCGTCGCCGAGCGCGGTGACGAGCACGACCTCGGGCGCGGTGCGTGTGGCGAGCAGCGCCGCCGCGAGCCCGGCCCCGCCGGGCCGCAGCCACTCGCCGCTCACGTCCACCACCGGCACCGGAGCCTCGGGACACAGGCGCTCGGCCCTGCCCTCGATGTCGACGTCGAGCAGCGCGTCCCCGATCACCACGAGCGGCTTCACGCGGGCACACCCAGCGTCTCGTCGAGCGTGGCGCACAGCGCGTGGACGATGGCGAGGTGCACCTCCTGGACCGTGGCGGTGCTCGGCGCGTCCACCGCGATGACGTCGTCGGCCAGCGCGGCGAGCGGGTTGGGCTCCGGCCCGGTCAGCGCCCACGTGGTGAGGCCGAGCTCGTGGGCGGTCTTCACCGCCGCCACCACGTTCTGGCTGCGCCCGCTCGTGGACAGCGCCACGAGCACGTCGCCGGGACGGCCGTGCGCGCGCACCTGCCGGGCGTACAGCTCGTGCTCGCCGTAGTCGTTGACGATCGCCGTGGCCGCCGAGGTCTCGGCGTGCAGCGCGATCGCCGACAGCGGTTGCCGGTCGTGCAGGAACTTTCCGACGAGCTCGCCCGTGAGGTGCTGGGCCTCGGCGGCGCTGCCGCCGTTGCCGCACGCGAGCAGTCGCCCGCCTCCGGTGAGCACCGCGGCCAGGTGGGTTCCCCAGCGGTCGATCGTGGGCGCCGCGGACTGCACGCGGCTGAGCGCGCCGCTGAGCGCGGCGAAGTGCTCTTCGATCACAAGACACCTCCTGAGAGTTCGTGGACGGACCTCACGACGTCGGCCGGGTCGATCGCGAGGCACGGGTGCCCCTCGACGGGGCACTGCCGCGCCCGCGTGTTCCGGCACGGCGCGTCCTGGTCGCCCAGCACGACGGCGGGCACCCCGTACGGGGCCCACCGCGCCGAGGGCACGACGGGGGCGAACAACGAGACCACCGGCGTGCCGACGGCGGCAGCCAGGTGGGCGGGTCCGGTGTTGGGGGCGACCACCACGCGCGCCCCGGCGAGCACGGCGGCCAGCTCGGGCAATCCGGTCACCCCACCGAGGTCGAGCGCGACCTCACCCGCGACCTCGGCGGTGAGCCGCCGCTCGCCGGGAGCGCCGGTGACGATCACGCGATGGCCCGCCTCGGCGAGCGCGCGCACGATCGCCCGCGATCGCTCGGCCGTCGGCTGCCGCGCCGGCACCGAGGCCGCCGGGTGCACCACCACGTAGCCCGGTTCGCCGGTGAGCCCGGTGGTCTCCGGCAGCGGGCCGCGCAGGGCGAGCCGCCCGTCGTCGCCCTCGGGCAGGGTGAACCCCGCCGCGGTCGCCAGCGACAACGCGCGCTCGGCTTCGGGCGGGTCGCCCTCGACGCGGTGGCGAAGGTCGAGCAGAGAGCCCGGGTAGTCCTCGCTGATGGCTCCGATCCACGGCACCCCGGCCATCCGCAGCACGAGCGCGAGCGGCAGCGGGGACTGGTGGAACGACGTGAGGACCAGTGCCGCGTCGAGCCGCAGGTCCCGCAGCTGCTTGGTCAGCGCCTCGATCGACTCCTGCGTGAGCTCGGGCGGTTCTGGGTCGATCCAGGGCGCGCACCACTCGATCACCTCGGCCACGCCGGGCAGCAGCTCGGCACCGGCCCGCCCGCGCGGACCGGCGAGCAGCACGACCTCGTCGGAGCCCGCCGCGACGGCCCGCACGCACGGACCGGCGAGCAGCACGTCGCCCACGTTGTCGAGCCGCGCCACGAGTGTCCTCATAGGACCTCCATGGCGAGTCGCACGGCGGACGTCAGGTCCGGCGCCACCGCGGCCTCGCGCCGCGCGTGCTCGACCTCGCCGGGCAGTGTGCGCGGGGTCGGCACGAGGATCCCCTTCGCCCCCGCCGCGGTCGCGGCCTCGACGTCGGCCCCGATGTCGCCGACAACCACGCACCGGCTCACGTCCACACCGAGCGCCTCGGCCGCGCGGAGCACGAGGCCGGGCTGCGGCTTGCGGCACGCGCACGCGTCGTCGGGGCCGTGCGGGCACCACTGCCACGTCTGGAAAGGGCCGAGGAGTTCGTCGACGCGGGCGTTGACCCTGCGAACCTCGTCGTCGGTGAAGTAGCCCCTGCCGATGCCCGACTGGTTGCTCACCACGCCGAGCAGCACGCCCGCGTCCCGCAGCGCGCCGAGTGCGGCGCGCGCTCCGGGCATCGGGCGAACCTGCTCGGGGTCGGCGAGGTAGGGCACGTCCTCGATGAGCGTGTCGTCGCGATCGAACAGCACCGCGACCGGCTCCCGTGCCCGCAGCTCGCCGCGCAGGCGGTGGGCACACGCGGCGGGCGGGATGAACGCGCTCGTGACAGCCATGCGCGTGACCTCGGCGGGGGTGCGCGGACCCGGTGCGATCCGGGTCGCGGCGAACTGCGCGGTGAGCCCGGCCCAGGCGCCGCCCGCGAGCGTGGCGGCCCGGCGGCGGCCCGCGGCGAGCAGGCCCAGCGCGGCGGCGCCCGCGACCGTGGTGAGCGCGTGCCTGCCGAGCCTGCCGGGGCCCTCCCCGGTCAGCTGCCGCCAGTGCCTGCCGTGCTTGGCGCGCATGAGCGCGTTGTCCGCGTTGCCCCGCTGCCTGCGCACGCTGGCGAAGAAGTCGCCGCCGCGCGCCGGGTGCGTGGTGACCCGGCGGCCCTCGGCGATGCGGTAGCCCGCCTGGCACACGCGCAGCGCGAGATCGGCGTCCTCCCGGAACGCACGCGGGAAGCGCTCGTCGAACCCGCCCACCTCCACCAGCGCGCTGCGCCGGTATGCCATGTCAGCGGTGATCCACCTGGCGCGGGTGAGCGCGAGCGTGTCCCGCTCGTCGTCGGTGGGGCGCCGGTCCTCCGGCAGCGGCACGACGATCTTCGCGACCGACGCGGCGATCCCGGGGCCGAGCCCGTCCAGGTCCTCCGACAGCCGTTGTGTCCAGTCCACATCGGTCAGCACGTCGTCGTCGAGGAAAGCGATCCACTCGGTGCGGGCGAGCCGCCAGCCGGTGTTGCGGGCGGCGGCGGGGCCGCGCCCGCCGGATCGGACCTGCCGCAGCGGAAACCGGATTCCCGGCAGCGTCAACGGATCGCCCCCTGGCCGGTCGTCCACCACGATCACCTCGGAGGGGTGCGGGCCGTGTGAGCCGTCGAGCGCCCGCAGCAGCATCGAGAGCTGGGCACGTCCCGTCGTCGGGATGACGATCGTGTAGCGCAGGGACTGCAGTGGGTGCACCATCAGGCGTTCCTCCACACGGCGAAAGGTCCGATGGCGAGCAGATCGACCGGGGCGGACCCGAAGCACTCGAGCGCGTCGCGCGGGTCGTCCACCATCGGCCTGCCAGCGGTGTTGAGACTGGTGTTGACCACCGTCGGCAGGCCGGTGCGCGACTCGAACCCGCGCAGCATCCGCGCAAGCGCCGGCTCGTCATCGGCATCGACGGTCTGGATGCGGGCCGTACCGTCCACATGAGTCACCGCGGGAACCCGGTCCCGCCACTCCTCTGCGACGTCGTGGACGAACAGCATGTAGGGGCTCGGAATCGGGCCGCGACTGAACAGCTCGCGCGCGCGGTCGGCCAGCACCATCGGCGCGACCGGCCGGAACTGCTCGCGGCCCTTCACGTCGTTGAGGCGCTCCAGGTTCTCCTTGCGGCCGGGGTGGGCCAGCAGCGAGCGGTGTCCGAGCGCGCGTGGTCCGAACTCCGCGCGGCCCTGGAACCACGCCACCACCTTGTCGTCGGCGAGCGCGTCGGCGACCGTCTCGGCGATGTCGGCGGGCCGTTCGTAGCGGATCCTGGCCCGCCGCAACCAGTTCTCCAGCTCCGCGTCGGTCCAGCCCCGGCCGAGGTCGGCTCCGCGCATCGGCGCGGCGCGCTCGCCGAAGTCGGCGGCCAGCTGCAGGGCGGCGCCCAGCGCGGTCCCGGCGTCACCGGCGGCGGGCTGCACCCAGACGCGTTCGAACGGGCTCTCGGCGTGCAGCCGGGTGTTGGCAACACAGTTGAGTGCGGTGCCCCCGGCGAGCGCGAGATCGGTGTGGCCGGTGCGCTCGTGCAGCCAGGCGGCCAGCTCCAGCAACACGTCCTCGACCGCGCGCTGCACGCTCGCGGCGAGGTCGGCGTGCTCGGGAAGCAGCTCGTCGGCGCTCGTGCGGGCTGGCGCGAACTCGGTCCAGTCGAGTGGATCGGTGCGGAACCCACCGTCGCCGGTCGCACGGATGTGCTCGGCCACAGTGGAAAGGAAGCGTGGCTTGCCGTAGGAGGCGAGTGCCATCACCTTGTACTCGTCGCTGGAGCGGTGGAAGCCGAGGTGCTCGGTGAGGGACTCGTAGGCGAGCCCCAGCGAGTGCGGAAGGCGTTGGGAAGCAAGCTCTTCGAGCTTGCCGTCGCGGTACTCGCCGGCCAGGTAGGACTCCGCCTCGCCGCGCCCGTCGGAGGTCAGCACGGCGCAGTCGCCGAACGGCGCGGCGAGCGCGGCCGACGCGGCGTGCGCGACGTGGTGCCGGACGAACCGAACGATGCCGGGGTCCACACCGGGCAGGGCGGTCTTCAGGAACGCGGGCGCGCGGCGGGCGTACAGCGTGCGCAGCCGTTCCCAGCCGCCCTCGTCGGTGCCGTCGGCGTCGTCGTCGGCGAGCGCGGGATCGTACGAGTAGCCGATCGCGTCCAGGTCGGCTGGGGCGAGACCTGCCTTGTCCAGACACCATTTCGCGGCCTGCTCCGGCAATTCCCATGCCGAGAACGGCACGGCGGACTTCCCGTGCTTGCGACGGCTGAAGCGTTCCTCCTCCGCCGCGGCGACGATCTCGCCGTCCACGACCAGCGCCGCGGCGGGGTCGTGGAAAACGGCGTTGATCCCGAGAATGCGCACCTCTCTACCTCCCGCCAGTGGTGGCCGCCGGCCGTGTCGAAGCCGGCACTAAGTCGCTACCCGCCGAAGCGGCTCTCAAACGGAATCGGTGGAAAAGACCAGGACGTCGCTACACAGCGTGGTTACGCTGCCGCGCCGCTTTCCGCGGCGAACCAGGCGATTGTCCGCCGGAGACCTTCACGAAGGGTCACCTCCGGCCGCCAGCCGAGTTCCTTCTGTGCCATGGAGATGTCGGGGCAACGGCGCCGCGGGTCGTCAACCGCGCCGGGCACCTGCCGCACGGTCGACGCCGTGCCGGTGAGCGCGCGGATCTCGTCGGCCACCTGCCACACCGGCAGCTCGTGTGGATTGCCGATGTTCACCGGTCCGGTCAACGTGCTGCGGGCGAGCGCGAGCAGGCCGGAGACCGTGTCGTCCACGTAGCACACCGAGCGCGTCTGGTTACCCGATCCGGCGATCGTGAGTGGTTCACCCGCGAGCGCCTGCGTGATGAAGTTCGGGATCATGCGGCCGTCGTCGGCGCGCATGCGCGGCCCGTAGGTGTTGAAGATCCGGGCGATCGCGACATCCGTTCCGTGCTGCCGCCGATGGGCCATCGTCAGCGCCTCGGCGTAGCGCTTCGCCTCGTCGTACACGCTGCGCGGGCCGACGGGGTTCACGTTGCCCCAGTAGTCCTCGCGCTGCGGGTGCTCCAGCGGGTCGCCGTACACCTCACTGGTGGACGTGAGCAGGAACCTGGCTCCGTGCCGCTGTGCGAACGCCAGCGCGTTGCGCGTGCCCAGTGCACCCGCCTCCAAAGTCTCGATGGGCAGCCGCAGGTAGTCCCGTGGCGAGGCCGCCGAGGCGAGGTGCAGCACCAGCCGCGTGTCCCCGAGGTCCGGGAACGGGCGGGTCACGTCGTGTTCGAGCACCGTGAACCCGTTGTGCCGCCTGAGTTCGGCGACACCGTCGGGGTTGCTCGTCGCGAAACTGTCCATACAGGTCACTCGATGACCCTCGCGTAGCAACCGTTCGCACAGATGCGAGCCGACGAAGCCCGCGCCGCCGGTGACCAGCACGTGTTCCGACTCAGCGACCATGCCGGTCGGTTACCCGGCAGAGTCGGTGTGAAACGGTGAGGCAGCGGGTACCAGCGGCCCATGCGTGTTCTGGTCACCGGCTGGCCGAGCTTCCTGCACGGCGAGGCGACAGCGGGCGACGTGCTCAGCATGCGCCGGATCGGCTCCGCGCTCGCCGATGCGGGTGTCGACACCGAATCGGCGTGGAGCCCCCGTTTTCGTCCCGGCGCTCTGCATCTCGACGACGCCGACCCCGGTCGCTACACCCATCTGGTCTTCGCCTGCGGCCCCGCGCACGGCGAGCAGGTACGCGGGCTGCACGAGCGTTACGCGTCATGCCGGCGGATCGCCGTCGGCGTGTCCGTGGTCGACCCCGCCGACCCCGCCGTGACCGGCTTCCACCGGGTGCTCGCGCGCGACGGTGCCGGACCACCGCGGCCCGACCTGGCCGCGTCGGAGCCCACCGCGGCAGTACCCGTGGCCGGGATCGTGCTGGCACCGGGGCAACAGGAGTACGGCGAGCGGCGCAGGCACGAGCAGGTGCACAAGGCGCTGCTCGCGTGGGCGGCCGGGCTCGACTGCGCGCGCGTCGCACTCGACTCGCGGCTGGACTCCGCCGACTGGCGGCACTGCGCCACCGGTGACCAGTTCGTCGCGCTCCTCGGCAGGCTCGATGTCGTGCTCACCACCCGCCTGCACGGGCTCGTACTCGCCCTGCGCGCCGGGGTTCCCGCGCTGGCCGTGGACCCGGTCGCGGGCGGGGGCAAGGTCTCCGCGCAGGCGAGGGCGCTCGGCTGGCCCGCGGTGCTCACCGCCGAGGACGTCACGGACGAGCGGCTCGACCGGTGGTTGCGCTGGTGCCTCTCGCCGTCCGCCCGGCAGCACGCCGTGACCCGCGACGACTCCTCACCGCTCGTGACCGCGCTGCTGGCCGAGGTGGGCGCGTGAACACCACGGTCGTCATCGCCACCCGCAACCGCTCCGCCGAGCTCGCGCGCACGCTCGGGAACCTGGCCGCGTTGCGCCCCGCGCCGCCGGTGATCGTGGTCGACAACGCCTCCACCGACGACACCGCCGCGAGGGTCCGCAGCGAGCACCCCGGCGTGCGCCTGCTCACCTCGCCGGTGAACGCCGCGGCCGCCGCCCGCAACCTCGGCGTTCAGGCCGCCGGCACCCCGTACGTCGCGTTCAGCGACGACGACTCGTGGTGGGCGCCCGGCGCGCTGTCCCGCGCGGAGGCGGTCTTCGCGGACTGTCCCCGGCTCGGCCTGCTCGCCGCCCGCACCCTCGTGGGCGAGCGCGAGGAGCCCGATCCCGTGTGCGCCGTGATGGCCGGCAGCCCGCTCGGCTCCGAACCCGGGCTGCCGGGGCCGAAGGTGCTCGGCTTCCTCGCGTGCTCGGCGATCGTGCGCAGGGAGGCCTTCCTCGGAGTCGGCGGGTTCAGCCGCCTGCTGCACTTCGGCGCTGAAGAAAGACTCCTCGCCTACGACCTCGCGGCCCGCGGCTGGGCGCTCTGCTACGTCGAGGACGTCGTGGCGCACCACCACCCGTCCAGCAGCAGGCCGCCGTCGGCGTGGCGGCACCGCATGGAGACCCGCAACAACGCGCTCATCGCCTTGCTCCGGCGCCCGGCGGCGGAGTGCGTGCGAGCGGCCACCCCGTTGCTGCGGCATCCCGGTGCCGCGGCCGGTGCCCTGCGCAGGCTGCCGCGCGCGCTGGCCGGAAGGCAGCGCCTGCCGCCTTCCGTCGAACGGCAGATCAGGGAGCTGGCATGAGCCGCACGACCGTGGTGATGATCACCCACAACCGGCGGGCGGAGGCGCTGCGCACGCTGGAGCACATGACGAACCTGCCCGACGGGGCGCCGATCATCGTCGCCGACAATGCCTCGTCCGACGGCACCGCCGAGGCGGTGTCCCGGCACTTTCCCGGCGTTGAACTGCTGTGCTGCGACCGCAACCTCGGCGCGCTCGCGCGCAACCTGGCCGTGTGGCACGTGCGCACGCCGTACGTCTCGTTCTGCGACGACGACACCCGCTGGCAGCCCGGTTCGCTGCGCAGGGCCGCCGAACTGCTCGACGAGTACCCCGGGCTCGGCTCGGTGACGGGGCGCTGCCTCGTGGAGCCGGAGCTGAGGGAGGACCCGATCACCCCCGAGCTGCGGGAGTCGCCGGTGCCCGGACCCGACTGGCTGCCGGGGCCCGCGCTCATGGGCGTGATGGCGGGGCTGACGACATTCCGCGTCGAGGCGTTCCGCGAGGTCGGCGGGTTCTCGCCGCGCATGTGGCTGGGCGGCGAGGAGGAGCTGCTCGCGATCGACCTCGCCGCACACGGCTGGTGGATGTGCTGGGCCGAGGACGTGGTGATCCACCACGCGCCCTCGAAACAGCGCGATCCCCGGCGTCGCCGCCAGCTCGGCATCCGTAACACCCTGTGGACCCTGTGGCTGCGCAGGCCCGTGCGCAGCGCCGCCCGGCGCACGGCCGCCGTGCTGCGATCCGCGCCGGCCGACCTGGCGACGGCCTCGGCCGCCTTGGAGGCGCTGCGGGGACTGCCGTGGGTGCTGCGGGAGAGGTGGGTCGTTCCGCAGCGGGTGGAGACCGGGCTGCGCTCGCTCGAGGATTCGCAGCGCCGGTCGGTGGCCCGGCGCTACGTGGGTTGACGCGGCGCCGCACCGGGTAGGCCCGGGGAACGGACTTTCCCGATCTGCCGCAGAGGGAGGCTGCCCATGACCGGCTTCTTCGGTGATCCCGGCCCCAGCCCGTTCGACCAGCTGCTCGCCCAGTTCTTCGGCAATGCCATGCCGGGGCGGCAACCGTACGCCGTCGGCATCACCCGGCTGATGAGCGAGCAGGCGCTGGCGCTGGTGTCGGCGGCTGTCCGGCGGGTCGGCGAGTGGGGCGGCAACGAGCTCGACTCGGTGCACCTGCTGTGGGGCGCCACGCAGGTATCCGGCAGCAGGGAGCTGATCCAGCGGGCGGGCGGCGACCCCGACGCGATCGCCCAGCGCATCGAGCGCGACGCTCCGCACCCGCGGAGCGCGCCCACCCCGACACCGACCCTCACGCCCGGCGCCAAGCGCATCCTGCTCGACGCCCACCAGATCTCGCGGCAGCTGCGCTCGTCCTACATCGGCCCCGAACACGTGCTGCTCGCGCTGGTGGCGCATCAGGATTCGCCGGCGGGCAGGCTGCTCGGCGGCGCCGGGGTGACCCCGGAGACCGTGCGCAGGGCCATCGCCGGGCCCGCCGTCGGCGCGACGCCGGGACAGGCCCGCCAGCAGCGGCAGGCCCCCAGCGGGACGGAGACGCTCGACAGCTTCGGCCGCGACCTCACCGCCATGGCCCGCGAGGGCGAGATCGACCCGGTGGTCGGCCGCGACGACGAGATCGAGCAGACCGTCGAGGTGCTCTCGCGGCGCACCAAGAACAACCCGGTGCTGATCGGCGAGGCCGGGGTCGGCAAGACCGCGATCGTCGAGGGCCTCGCCCAGCGCATCGCCGACGGGCAGGTGCCGGTGTCACTAGAGGGCAGACGGCTCGTGCAGCTCGACGTCACCGCGATGGTGGCGGGCACACGGTACCGCGGTGACTTCGAGGAGCGCATGACCAAGCTGCTGGAGGAGATCCGCGAGCACCGTGACGAGCTGATCGTCTTCATCGACGAGCTGCACACCGTGGTCGGTGCGGGCTCCTCGGAGGGCTCGATGGGCGCGGGCAACATGCTGAAACCCGCGCTCGCGAGGGGCGAGCTGCACATCGTCGGCGCCACCACGCTCGACGAGTACCGCACCAACATCGAGACCGACCCCGCGTTCGAACGGCGGTTCCAGCCGATCCTGGTGCCCGAACCCAACGTGGAGGACACGCTCGCGATCCTGCACGGCCTGCGGGACCAGTACGAGGCGCACCACCAGGTGCGGTTCACCGACGAGGCGCTCTCGGCCGCCGCGACGCTCTCCGACCGCTACATCACCGACCGGCACCTGCCCGACAAGGCGATCGACCTCGTCGACCAGGCGGGCGCGCGCGTGCGGATGCGCACGGCCAAGCGGCCGGAGGGCCTGCGCGACATGGAGGCCAGGCTGGAGCAGCTGTGCCGCGACCGCGACCAGGCGGTGAGCGAGGAGCACTACGAGCGGGCGTCAGCGCTGCGTGACGAGATCAACGAGCTGCGCACCCGGATCGCCGACACCCGCAGTGACGACACGCCCGCTGGCGTGCCCGAGGTGGGGACCGTCGACATCGCCGAGGTCGTCGCCCGCAGCACCGGCATCCCCGTGGCGCAGCTGACGCAGGAGGAGCGGGAGCGGCTGCTGCACCTGGAGGACCACCTGCACGGGCGGGTCGTCGGCCAGGACGAGGCCGTGCAGGCGGTCGCTGAGGCGGTGCGCCGGACACGGGCCGGGCTCTCCGAACCCGACCGGCCGTCTGGCAGCTTCCTGTTCCTCGGGCCCACCGGCGTCGGCAAGACCGAGCTCGCGCGAGCACTGGCGGAGGCGCTGTTCGGCGGAGAGGACCACATGGTGCGGCTCGACATGTCCGAGTACGGCGAGCGGCACACGGTGTCGCGGCTGATCGGCGCGCCGCCAGGGTACGTCGGCTACGAGGAGGCCGGGCAGCTGACCGAGGCCGTGCGGCGCAGGCCGTACTCCGTGGTGCTGCTCGACGAGATCGAGAAGGCGCACCCCGAGGTGTTCAACGTCCTGCTGCAGGTGCTCGACGACGGCAGGCTCACCGACGGCAGGGGCCGCACGGTCAACTTCACCAACACGGTGCTGATCATGACCAGCAACATCGGCTCCGAGCTGGTGCTGAGCGGCACCCAGGGCGCGCTGGGCTTCTCCCCGGCGCGGGAGACCGACACCGAGCAGCCGCTGCGCGAGCGGCTCATGCGGAGGCTGCGCGAGTCGTTCCGCCCCGAGTTCCTGAACCGGATCGACGAGATCATCGTGTTCCGCAAGCTCACGGAGGAGCAGCTCGAGCGCGTGACGTCCCTGCTGCTGGAGGAGACGCGGCGCAAGGCGCAGGCGCAGGACGTCGAGGTGGACGTCGCGCCCGAGGCGGTCCGCTGGCTCTCCGAGGCGGGTTACCAGCCCGAGTACGGCGCCCGTCCGCTGCGGCGCACCATCCAGCGGGAGGTGGACAACGTGCTCTCCCGCATGCTCCTCGGCGGCGAGGTCACGTCCGGTTCCCGGGTGCGCGTGGGCGTGGAGGACGGCAGGCTCACCTTCGACGTCAGCACCCCCGCGAAGGTGTAACCCGCGCGAGTCCCCCGCTCAGACCCGCGAGTCCCCCGCTCCGGACGCCGAGTTGCCCGCTCTGGACGCCGAGTGGCCCGCTCGGGCTGGCGAGTTGCCCGTTCGGGCTGGCGAGTTGCCCGTTCGGGACGCCGAGTTGCGCGTCGGGGCGGCCAACTACCGGTCTCCGTTCGAGCCGGTACACCGGAGCGCACGACTCGCCCGCGTCCCGGAATGCAGAACTCGCGGGCCGGAGCGGGGGACTCGCGTGCGGGAGCGGGGAACTCGAGGTCCGGAGCGGGGGACTCGCGGGCGGGAACGGGGGACTCGCGGCCCGGAGCGGGGGACTCGCGGCAGCGGCGTCAGCCCGTTTCCTCCGCGGTCACCAGGGCCGGGACGGCGCGTTCGTACACCCGGTACGTGTCGGCGGCGACGCGGTCCCACGAGTAGCGGCAACGGGCGCGGTCGGCGCCGGCGATGCCGAAGGCCTCACGGAGCGTGCGGTCAGCGAGCAGCCTGCGCAGCGCGGCGGCCAGCGCGTCGGGTCGGCGCGGCGGCACGTGGGTACCGGTGACGCCGTCCACCACCGTGTCGGTCAGCCCGCCCACCGCGGAGGCGACTACCGGGACACCGCACGCCATGGCCTCCAGAGGCACGATCCCGAAGGGCTCGTACCACGGCGTGCACACCACGACGTCGGCGGAACGCAGCAGCGCGGGCATCTCGGCGCGGCCGACCTGACCGAGCAGGCGCACGCGGTCGGCGACGCCCAACCTCTCGGCGCGGGCCACCAGCCGCCGCGCCTCCTCGTCGTCGGCGAGCCGCCCCTCCTGAGGGCCGCCCGCGATCACCAGCTCGGTATTCGGCAACGAAGGCAGGGCCGCGATCGCGATGTCGAAACCCTTGCGCGGCACCAGCCTGCCGACTGACACGATCCGCTGCCGCACGCCGCGGGAGGCGGTCTCACCGTCCGGGGTGAACCGGTCGAGGTCGACGCCGCAGGGCACCACCGACATCCGGTCCCTCGGCAGCCCCAGCCGCACCAGCTCGAACACCTCGTCCGAGCACGTCGCGGCCACCCGTGCCGCGCTGCGCCCGACCAGCCGCTCCAGCCGGATGCGGTCGGCCGGGCTCGTGTCCTTCGCCCCCTGGTGACGGCGCTTCACCACGCCAAGCGCATGGAACGTCTGCACCACGGGAACGTCCACCGCGCGCGCCGCGATGACCGAGGCCAGCCCGGACATCCAGAAGTGCGCGTGCGCCACATCCGGCCGCCGCACGCTCCACTCCTGCTCCAGGAACCGCGCGAAATCGCCCATGTGCGGCAGCAGCTCGTCCTTGGGCACGTGCCGGGGCGGCCCCGCCGGCACGTGCACGACGCGGTAACCGGCCGGGGCGACGACCTCGTCGGGCTGCTCCCGGTCGTCGCGTCGCGTGTAGACGGTCACGTCGTGCCCGGCGCGGGTGAGGCCCGCCGAGAGCTCGGCGACATGAACGTTCTGCCCTCCGGCATCGACCTCGCCCAAGGCCGCGAGCGGGTTGGCGTGCTCGGAAACCATCGAGATCTTCACGTTTCCTCCAGGTCGAGTCAGGGCAGCACGCGGTGGAGCAGGTTGTCCCAGTTGCGCAGGAACGCGTCGAGGCCGTAGTGGGTCAGGGCGTACTCCCGCGCCGACTTGCCCATCCGCACGGCCAGTTCCGGCTGCTCCAGCAGCGTCCGGACGCCTTCCACCAGCATCGTCACGTCGGTGGACACGAAACCGGCCTCCGGGGGCACCGCCGTGGCCACCTCGGTGCTCGCCACCGCCGCCACCGGCATGCCCAGTTGCATGGCCTCAAGCAGCGACAGCCCGAGCGAGGTCCACCTCGCGGTGTGCACGTACACCCTGCGCAGGGCCATCTCCCGGTGCAGCGCGGTCTGCCCGAGGTCGCCGACCGGGGTGACGCCGGGGATTTCGAGGCCGTCGAGGCCCATGCCGTACAGGTCGACGGGCGCGGCCTCCGCGAACACGGGCAGCAGGTCGGTGCCGACGATCCGGTTCCGCCGAACGGGTTCGTTGATGAGCACGGCACTGTGCGGCAGCTCGCCGGTGTACTGGTAACCGGGGTCCACGATGCCGTGCGGGATCACCACCGTCGGCGCGATCCCGTTGTCCCACATCAACTCGTTGAAGTGCGTGACGTGGGCGAGCACGATGTCGCCGCGGTCGGCGAGCGGGTGCCGGGTGGTGGCGGCGCGCTCACGCGGAGCGTTGTGCTCGACGTACACGGCGGGCACGTCGATCCCGGGCCGCCTGCCGAGCCAGCGTTCGGTCAGCGCGAGCTCTTCGGGTCGCTGCAGCACCACGACGTCGATCTCCGTGTCCCGCAAGGAATCCACGGGAACGTCGATTGCGTTGTCCGGCCAGTCCCGGCCGCAACGGCCCCGTCCCCAAGGGTCTTCAGTGTCCACATAGGGCAGTAGGTAGGTGTGCCCGCCCTGGACGAACGACGTGCACCAGGAGCCGTGTACATGCCAGACGAGCAACTGCATAACGGGTAGTTGCCCGCACGCGCGGACGGCTAAACACTATGGACGCCGCGTGCGCACACCGCCCAGCGCGAGCACGAGGCCGATGAGGCAGGTCGCGCCGTACAGCCACGCGTTGGCCGCCGTGACGTTGACGAGGTCGCCCCACTCGTCGAGGACGGTCGCGAGAATGCTGTACGCCGTGAGCCCCGCGAAGGCGAAGAAGCTCGCCCATCCGAACAGGCGAGCGGTCACGGACTTGCGGGTGGCGATCAACGCGAGCACCCCCACCACGGTGTGCACGATGTTGAGCAGCGTGCTGACGCCGAACAGCCAGACGGTGCGCGACGATTCCGGCCCCATGCCGTCGTGCAGCGCGAATCCGGTGACGCCCACGACCAGATACCAGAGGCCGACGATCCCCACCACGATCTGCGGCCACGACAGCCGCGCCGTCAGGCCCCGCCCGGTCGCGGAGGACGCCGTGCTCATACCCGCCTCCAGCCGTCGTCGGTCAGCGCGGCGCTCGCCTGCGGTCCCATCTGCGCCATGCCGCCGTCCACGAGCCATGAGGCGCCGGTGACGTAACCGGCGGCCGGCGTGGCCAGGAAGGCCACCACGGACGCCACTTCCTTGGCGTGGCCCGGCCTGCCAAGCGGGACGCCCGGCCGGTGCTGCTTCGCGGGATCGGCGTTGTCCTGTCCGGTCATCGGCGTCGAGATCTCGCCGGGTGCCACGGAGTTCACGGTGATGCCGTGCTCGGCGAGCTCCAGCGCGAGCACCTTGGTGAGCGCGCCGAGACCGGCTTTGGCGGCGCAGTACGGCGCGGCGCCGACCTTCGGGTAATGCTCGTGCACGCTGGTGATGTTGATGATCCGGCCGCCACGGCCCGCGTCGATCATGTGCCGCGCCGCACGCTGCGCGCAGGCGAACGCGCCGTCGAGATCCACGGAGACGACCTCGCGCCACGCGTCGAAGTCCAGGTCCATCACCGGTGTCGCCTCGCCGGTGCCGGCGCAGTTGACCAGTACGTCGAGCCCGCCGAGTTCCTCGGCGAGGTCATCGATCACTGCGGCCTCGGTCGGCAGGTCACGCAGGTCCAGCCGCCGCACGGCGGCCGTGACGCCCTGCGCCTTGACCTCGTCGGCGGTGTTCGCGGCCCCCTGCTCGTCGGCGTGGTATGTGACACCGACGTCGAGGCCGCCGCCCGCGAGCGCCACCGCGATCGCCCTGCCGATGCCGGAGTCCGAGCCCGTCACGACGGCGGTCCTCGGCCGGTCGGTCTGCTCGGGCAATGGTGCGGATCGGGTCACTGAGGACACCTCCGTCACGGATATGCCAGGCCTGTTCACCGGCTACCCGCCCGCACGTGCGGCAAACCGCTTCGCGAACCGGATGTGCACCACCCGGTCGACGCTGCGCTGGGGATCGTGCTCGTACCGCCAGGCCGACAACGTGTCGGTCATCGTGTCGAGAACGCGCCAGCCGAGCGCGTGAGGGCTCGGCACGCGGCCCTCCAGCGTCGTTGTGGAAACGCTCACGGTGAGTCTGCCGAAGGCGAACACGAGTCGGCACGTCAGCATCGCGCCGGGCGCCGACCAGCGGATGAGGCAGGTGCACGCCGCGTCCACGGCCACCGTCAGGTCGGTCAGCTCGTTGTCGGTGAACCCCTCGCGACCGCCGAAGTCGCGGGCCACCATCCGAAGCGTCGCGAGGTGCCGTGCGTGTGCGGGCACCCGCAGCTCCACCGGGCCGGCCGCCCCCGGTCCGGCCCATTCGGCGAGTTCCTCTCTGTGCATGATCCTCCCGAATACCCGGCGAGATCACGGGCATACCTGCGGCGGTACGGCTTTTCGGACCGGCCTCGATGTTTGTGGGACGAGCGCTGAGGGCAAACCGGTGACCAGCGCCGAGATGGAGGAATCATGGTCTACGACGAACACCGCGACGTCGTGGTGGAGGACCGTTCCGTGGCACAGCTGGTCAGCGATCTTTCCGAGCAGACCAGCAGGCTCGTCAGGGACGAGATGAAGCTCGCCGTCGCGGAGATGCAGGACAAGGGCAAGCGGTTCGGGATGGGTGCCGGTCTCGCGGGCGGTGCCGCCGTGGTCGCCTGGTTCGGCGCGGGGGCGCTGGTCGCGGCCGCCGTGCTGGCGCTAGCGCTGGTACTGCCGGGCTGGGCGTCGGCGCTGATCGTCGGTGGTGCGCTGCTGCTGCTCGCCGGCCTGCTGGGGCTCTTCGGCAAGAACCAGGTCCAGCGCGCGACGCCGCCGGTGCCGAGTGAGGCGAGCGAGAGCGTCCGGCAGGACGTCGAGACGGTGAGGGAGAAGATGCGCCGATGAGCACTCCGAAGGAGAGCCCGAAGGAACGTACTGAGGAGAGCGAGGAGTTCCCCCGGAATCCGGAGGAGGCCCGGCTCGACATCGAACTCACCCGGCAGGAGCTGGGTGACACGGCGCACGCGCTCGCGCACAAGCTGAACGTTCCCGCGCGGGCGAAGGAGCAGGCGCAGCAGCGCGCGGCCCGGTTCAAGGGCCAGGCCCAGCAGCGCGCCACGCAGGTGAAGGGACAGCTCAAGCACGGCACGGCCAAGGCGACCGAGACCGTGCGGGGCAACCCGGTGCCCTTCATCGTCTCCGGTGCCGTCGCGGCGGTCGCGGTCGGAGGTGTGATCACGTGGAAGGTCAGGCATTGATGAAGGCGCTCTACAAGCCGCTGAGCCTGGTGGTGAGCACCGGCGGGGCGTTGCTCGCGAGCACGGTTTTCAAGCAGGTGTGGCAACGCGTGAGCGGTGAGCCCGACGCGCCGGACGCCAGGGATCGCAAGTACGCGCTGTGGCAGGTGGTCACCGCCGCCGCCGTGCAGGGTGCGATCTTCGGAGCGGTGAAGGCCGCCGTCGACCGGGCGGGAGCCGCCGGGTACGAGAAGGCCACCGGCGCCTGGCCCGGCGACGAGTAGCCGTCATGTGGCTGTTGCGGCCTCCCGGGGTGTACCGCCCGCAGGAGGACACGAACCTGCTCGCCGGCGCCCTGCGCACCGCTTCGATGCCCGTCGGCGCGCGCGTGCTCGACGCGTGCACGGGCACGGGTGCGCTCGCGCTCGCGGCCGCCCGCGCGGGCGCCGGCGAGGTGGCCGCGGTGGACGTGTCGCGGCGGGCGCTCGCGGCGGCGTGGTGCAACGCGCGCCTGCGTCGGGTCCCGCTCAGCGTGCGCCGTGGTGACGTGACGGCGCTGGCCGGGCTCGGGCGCTTCGACGTCGTGCTCGCCAACCCGCCGTACGTGCCGTGCGAGCGCACGTCCGTCGCGAAATGGGACGCCGGAGCCGACGGCCGGGCCGTTCTCGATCCACTGTGTACGCTCGCGCCCGATCTGCTGAACTGGCAGGGATTCCTGCTGCTGGTGCAGTCGGAGTTGAGCGGGGTGGACGAGACGGTGGGCGCCCTGCGGACGGCGGGGCTCAAGACCTCCATCGTCGCGCGACGGCGGATTCCGTTCGGCCCGGTCCTGCGTGGCCGGGCCCGTTTTCTGGAGGAGCGCGGCCTGATCGAACCGGGCCGGCGCGATGAGGAGCTGGTGGTGATCCGTGCCGATCGGGCAGAGCGAACCGCGGCGTGAGCCGCGCAGGGTGACGGTGGTGCCGGGCGGACCGATCCTCGTGGAGGGCCCGGTGGAGCTGACGCTCGACGACGGCGAGACCGTCACCTCCGACCGGTTCCAGGTCGCCGTGTGCGCCTGCCGTCGCAGCAAGGCCTACCCCTTCTGCGATGCCAGCCACCGCAGGCGCACCCGGAGTTGACCAACCGCAGTGAAGGCCACCTTGCCTGCGTTCAACGCAGGCAAGGTGGCCTTCACTGCAACCGTCGTCAGCCGAACTGGCCGGGCTGGTAGTCGCCCGCGGGCTGCTGGACGAGGACGTTCACGCGGTTGTAGGTGTTGATGAGGGCGATGATCGACACCAGCGCGCCGAGCTGCTCCTCGTCGTAGTGCTTGGCGGCATTGGCCCAGACCTCGTCGCTCACCCCGCCCGCCGCGTCCGCGATGCGGGTGCCCTCCTCCGCCAGCTCCAGCGCGGCGCGCTCGGCCTCGGTGAACACGGTGGCCTCCCGCCAGCCCGCGACGAGGTGCAGGCGCGTCGCGCTCTCCCCGGCCTCCGCGGCATCCTTGGTGTGCATGTCGATGCAGAAGGCGCAGCCGTTGATCTGGCTGGCCCGGATCTTCACCAGCTCCTGCGTCGCGGCGGGCAGCGTCGAGTCGGCGACCACCTTGCCCGCCGAGACGAGGTGCTTCAGGAACTTGGCGGTGACCGGGTTTCCGAAGAGGTTCACGCGGGCGTCCATCGTGTACTCCTTGCCGTTGTCGTGGGTGGCTACACCCTTTCGACAACACAGCCCGGCGAGTTGTGACAGGTCTGGACGCGTGCGTGCGGTTCTTCGACGAGCACGTCGAGGCCGACGCCGTGCACGAGCAGGTGATGCGCCGCGAGGTGATCGGCGACCTGCTCGAACGCGAGCCCGAGCTGGCGCCTGACGTCGTCTTCGGCATCCAGGCGACCGGACTGCTTGAGGACCGCCTCACCCAGCACGTGCTCGGCGCGTGGGAGGCGGGTCGCTCCGCGCTGCGGCAGCCCCTGGGCTGATCCGCACCGAGAGACTCCACCGCCACGAGTGCCGCCTTGGCCTGCCCGCGCAGCCTCGGGATGGCGAAGGCGTGCGGGTCGGCCTCCTTGAGGTGGTAGATCGAACGCAGGACGAAGTACTCACGCAGGTGCTCCCACGTGCCGTTGTCACGCAGCCAGTGCGAGACCCCGGTGCCGTCGACGGGCTCCACGAGCAGCTCGTCGAGCGCGCCCCGCACGTCGTCACCGCCCGCGACGTCCCGCCGCAGCCCGGCGAGGAACTGCCGTTCGAGCGCGTTGCGGGTCTGGATCAGGTCGGGCTGCCATTCCCACTCGGGGTCCACGCCCTCGAAGCCCCGGTAGTGCAGCTCGTAGCAGACCTGCAGCGCCAGCTGGAGGTCCTCGCCGTATGGCTCGGCCTTGCCCGCGTGATGGGGCAGTCCCTGCGGCTGGTGCGGGTCGTCGTGCAGCGCCCTGGCGATCACCTCGGAGAACGGACCCCGTGGGCGCGGGAGCACTGCCACGTCGCGTGTCGTCGTCTGCACGGTCGCCGATTACCCGATGCGGAGGGGTTCACACCTGTTCACGCCCCCCAAGGCCACCTTTGTTGCGCTCAACGCAACAAAGGTGGCCTTGGGGGCGGTTACGCTCTCGGCATGTCGATCGCGGCCGAGGAGGTTCGGGAGTTCGAGCGGCAGCGGCCGCGGCTGTTCGCGATCGCCTACCGCCTGCTCGGCTCCGCGAGCGAGGCCGAGGACGCCGTGCAGGACACCTACCTGCGCTGGATTGCCGCCGACCACGGAGCCGTCCGGACGCCCGGCGCCTGGCTGACCAAGGTGCTCACCAACCTCTGCCTCACCCGCCTCACCTCGGCGCGCGCCCGCAGGGAGACCTACGTCGGGCCGTGGCTGCCCGAGCCCGTCGACACCACCGGTTCCGCGCTCGGCCCGCTCGACACCGCCGAGCTGCGTGAGTCGGTGTCGCTCGCCCTGCTGCTCCTGCTGGAACGCCTGACCCCGCCCGAGCGCGCGGTGTTCGTGCTGCGCGAGGCGTTCGGCTACGGCCACGCGGAGATCGCGGAGGTTCTCGACCTGACCGAGTCGAACTGCCAGCAGCTGTACCACCGCGCCCGGCAGCACGTCGCGAGCGAACGCCCACGCTTCCACCCCTCGACGGAGGAGCGCGTGCGCATCACCCAGCTGTTCCTCGACGCGGCCCGCGGGGGCGATCTCGAAAGGCTGAGGAGCCTGCTCGCCGACGACGTCGTGTCGTGGGCCGACGGCGGCGGCAAGATCCACGCGGCCCGCAAGCCGATCCGAGGCGCCGAGCGCGTCGCGCAGTACCTGGGCCGGCTGAGCCGCGAGGCGGCGGGCGTCGGCTTCGTGCTCACCGAGCTGAACGGCCAGCCCGGCGTCGTCGCGACCGTCGACGGCGTGGTGCTGCTCGCGGTGGCCCTCGACATCGCTGAGGGCGGGATCGCGACGATCCGAATCGTCGCCAACCCTGACAAGCTCGGGTTCCTCACCGCGCAGCTGGTGTGACCGACGGCACGCCACCGGGTTGTCAGCAACCGCGGGGTCACGTGGTTCAGGAGGTGATCTCACCATCCTGAAAGGAGAATCCCGTGACACACCGCATCGTGGTACTCGGCGGCGGCTACTCGGGGCTGATCGCGGCGAACCGGATCGCCCGCAGGCTGAACGGAGCCGACATCATGCTGGTCAACGAGCGGCCGAGGTTCGTGGAACGCGTGCGCCTGCACCAGGTCGCGGCCGGGCAGCGGCTCCCGGAGCACCTGCTCGCCGACCGCGTCCGGCCCGGCGTCGGGCTCACCATCGGGCGAGTCACGGCGTTCGACGCCGACCGGCGCGAGGTGCGCGTCGGTGACACCGTGCTCGGCTACGACACCCTCGTCTACGCGCTCGGCAGCGGGGCCGTGGTTCCGGAGTCCGCGGCCGGCGCGGTCACGGTCGCCGGTGCCGAGAGCGCCGAGGAGGCGCGCAAGCGGATCGCGGACCTGGCGGCGGAGAACGGAATGCTCGCCGTGGTCGGCGGTGGGCTGACCGGCATCGAGGCCGCGGCCGAGCTCGCCGAGAGCCATCCCGGCCTGCGCGTGCGGATGCTCACCGCGGGCGAGCCGGGCGACTTCCTGTCCGCGCGCGGCAAGGCCCACGTGCGGCGCGTGTTCGACCGGCTCGGGATCGAGGTGCTGACCGACGCCGAGGTGGAGGAGGTCCGCGAGGACGCCGTGGTACTGCGGGACCGCCGCGCCGTCGGTGCGGGCCTGACGGTCTGGTCCACAGGCTTCGGAGTGCCCGCGCTCGCCGCACGGTCGGGGCTCGCGGTGGACGCGCACGGGCGGATCAGGGTCGACCCCACGCTGCGCTCGCTGTCGCATCCCGACGTCTACGCCGTGGGCGACAGCGCGGCGGCCGCGCGGAGCAACGGGCGCGAGCTGCGCATGGCGTGCGCGACCGGGATCCCGGCGGCGTACTGCGCGGCCGACGCGATCGCGGCACGGCTCACCGGCGGGGAGGCGAGGCCGCTGCGGTTCCGTTACGTCAACCAGTGCGTGAGCCTCGGCCGCCGCGACGGTCTGATCCAGTACGTCGACGCCGACGACAATCCACATCGGACGATTCTCGCCGGGAGGATCGCCGCCCGCTACAAGGAGGCCATCGTGCGCGGCGCACTGTTCGTCACGGCGAGATCGGGCCCCTATTCCTTCGCCCGGCGCCGCCCTGTACTTGGCTGAGGTGCTACCGCACCGGTGTGGACTCCTCGCCCGGCGGGCGCATCGACCCGCGCGCGCTCAGCGCCGGCCTCGACGACCTGCTGCCCGCCGAGCGCGTGGTCGCGGTGGGCTCGGACAACTTCATGGGCTACCCGAGCGCGTACCTCTCGGTACCCGACGAGTACGGATTCTGCTTCACGCAGGCGTTGCAGTCGATCGGGCTCGGCCTGGCGAGTGGGATCGGCGCCGCGCTCGCCAGGCCCGGCCGGCTACCGGTGGCCGCACTCGGCGACGGCGGTGCGCTGATGAGCGTGGCGGAGTTGGAGACCGTGGCGAGGCTGGGCCTGCCGATGGTGATCGTGGTCTACAACGACGCCGGCTACGGCGTTGAGGTGCACCACTTCGCCGGCCCCTGCGTGGATCTGGACGCCGTGCGGTTCCCCGACACCGACGTCGCGGCCATCGCCCTCGGCTTCGGCTGCGACGCCGTCACGGTGCGGGGTGAAGCGGAGCTCGGTGTGGTTTCCGGCTGGCTCGCCGGTCCGAGGGACCGCCCGCTGCTGATCGACGCGAAGATCGCCGACGACGGCGGATCCTGGTGGCTGGCGGAGGCGTTCCGCGGCCACTGAACTGTCAGCAGAAGATCCAGAACCAGCAGTCGTCGTCCTCGGGCGGCGTCGTGGTCGTGGTGGGCGCCTGCGAGGAGGACGACGACGTCGGCGACGGCGGGGGCTCCTCCGGTGCGGACGGATCCGGGGGCTCCTCCCCGGTCGGCTCCGGCTCGGGCTCCGTGGTCGTGGTGGTCGCCTCGGTCGTCGTGGTGGTCTCGTCGGTGGTCGTGGTCGCCTCCGACGTCTCCGGCTCGCCCGGGTCCACGGTGGTGGGAGAGCGGGTGATCTCCCGCGTGGGCGCGGTGTCCGGGCCGGCGATCCCCGAGGTGCGCGTTGGCAGGGCGATCACCACGGCGTCGTCCGGATCGGGGGTGGGCTCGTCGTCGCCGCCCTCGGTGGTCACGAAGAACGCCGCGACCCCGCAGCCAATCACGACGGCGCCCATCACGGCGAGGACCCGCAGCCGGGACCGCGGGCCCGGTGGAACCCGGTCGTTCCAGCGGTCTTCGTCGGACAGCCGAGTCACCGACGCGTCGTCGTACACCGGGCAAGCCTTTCGGGCGGGGAAGGCAGCTGTGGACCGGCAAGTTGTGACTCGCAGTGGTCCAGCGGAGCTTTTTTACCCTAGAACGGCACCCGATGGGGCGACATCGGGGGGATTGTTCCACGGAATCGATACGCTGTGGCAAAATCACTGCCTTTTGTCACACAGACCTAACGCACCGCGATCACCACCCTGCCCCCGTCCGCAGTGAAGGCCACCTTCACTGCGCCCACCCGTCTCCCGCCGCCACCCAAACGGAGACGCTGCGCGCCGCTGCGTTGGTCCAACGCAGGCAAGGTGGCCTTCACTGCAGTGGGGCCGACCTGGTGAGGAAGTCCAGCACCGCGTCGTTGAACGCCACCTCGCGTTCCAGGTTCGGCAGGTGCGCCGCACCCTCGATCACGGTCAGCTCGGCCCCGGGAATGCGCTCGTACAGGAACTTCGCGACCTCCACCGGCGTGTACTCGTCCTCGTCGCCGACCACGACGAGGGTGGGCACCGCGATGTCGGTCAGAACCGGCACGTAGTCGGGGCGCTCCGCTCGCCCGCGCAGCGCCGCCGCCGCGCCCTCGGCGGAGGTGCCCTTCATCATCCGCAGCACGTGCTTCGCCGTGGCGGGCAGCGCGCGGATGTTGTGCGGCGCCAGCATCTTCGGCAACACCTCGTGCGCGTAAGGGGCGAGTCCCTCGCGCAGCAGTCGTTCCGCCAGCTCCCGCCGGGCCGCCTTGCTCCTGGGTGGCTCGGCGTGCGGTGTGGTGTCGGCCAGTAGCAGGCCGAGGACGCGGTGGGGGAAGTGGCGCAGGCACTCCAAGACGATCTGCCCGCCCATCGACAGTCCACCGAGGACGAACCGCTCGACGCCGAGCGCGTCGAGCAGCGCCCCGATGTCCCGCGCGAACGTCTCCAACCGGGTGCTGCCGGGGACGACGGTGCTCTCCCCGTATCCGCGCAGGTCCGGGGTGATCACGCGCCAGCCCTCGCGCGCGAAGCGCTCGGCCTGCGGGCGCCACATCGAGCGATCGAACGGATGGCCGTGCACGAGGACGAGCGGCGCCCCGCTGCCCGTGTCGTCGTAGCCGACCGTGATGTCGTTGACGGCAAGTGTGCTCACGCGTCTGACGCTATCCAGTGCAATATCTCGGTGCAATGAAAACATTGACCTCGGTGCAATAATGCCGCCATGGACGACTACCGCGCCATCGCCGACGCCGTCGCCGCCGACATCGCGGCGGGCAGGCTCCAGCCGGGCCAACGGCTGCCGCCCCAGCGCCGCTTCGCCCGCACCCGGGGCATCGCCGCCTCCACGGCCGCGCGGGTCTACACGGAGCTGACCCGGCGCGGGCTCGTGGCGGGCGAGGTCGGCAGGGGCACGTTCGTGCGGGCCGGCCTGCCGCTCGTCGAGCCCGCGCTGGTCGAGCCCGCCACCGCACGCGTGGACCTCGAGCGGAATTTCCCGGTGCTGCCGGGCCAGGCCGAACAGCTCGCGGCCTCACTCACCGGCCTGCTGCGTTCCGACGCGCTCGGCGCGGCACTGCGTCCGGTCGGCGTGTCGGGCACGCGGACCGCCCGCACGGCGGCAGTGCGACTGCTGTCGCGTGCGGGCTGGTCACCGGAGCCCGAGCGGATCCTGTTCTCCGGCAACGGAAGGCAGGCCATCGCGGCCGCCGTCTCCGCGCTGGTCCCCGTCGGCGGCAGGCTCGGTGTCGAGGCACTGACGTACCCCGTGGTGAAGGGGATCGCCCCGCGCCTCGGATGCACGCTCGTCCCGCTCCCCACCGACGAGGAAGGGATGGTGCCGGGCGCGCTGCGGTCGGTGAACGTGCACGCCGTCTATGTCCAGCCGGTGCTGCACAACCCGCTCGGCGTCACGATGTCCGCCAGGCGCCGCGCCGAGTTCGGTTCGGTCGTGCGGGAACTCGATCTGCCCGTCGTGGAGGACACCATCTACGCTTTCCTGCGCGACGAGCCGCCACTCGCCACCGAAGTGCCGGAGCACACGGTGGTGACCGACAGCCTCTCCAAACGCCTGGCGCCCGAGCTGACCCTCGGCTTCGTCGTCCCGCCCGCCCGGTTCGCTGACCGCGTCGCCTCGGCGTTGCGGTCGGGAGCCTGGACAGCGCAGGGATTCGCGATCGACGCGGCGACCCGCTGGATCGGCGACGGTACCGCGGACGCCGTCCAGAACGCCAAACGCGCCGACGCAGCGCGCAGGCAGCAGCTCGTGCGCGAGCACCTGGCGGGATTCGCCGTGCGGGCCGATCCCGCCGCCTACCACTGCTGGTGGGAGCTGCCCGCGCAGTGGAGGGCGGAGACGTTCGTGGCGGCCGCCGCGCGCAGGGGCATCGCCGTGAGCCCGGCGGGCGCGTTCACCGTGGGCTCCGGACACGCGCCCAGCGCCGTGCGGCTCGCGCTCGCCTCCCCACCCGAGCCGGTGCTGGCCTCGGCTCTCGGCGCCCTCGCCGCGCTCGCCGGTGCGGCGCCGGAAGACGAGACGGCGATCAGCTGAGCCGTTTCGGTGGAAAGCGACGGGGGTATCTCGCGCCCGGAGGTGACACACATGGCGACAACGACCACCGCCGAGCGCGTGCGCGCCGTGCTGTCCGATGCGGACTTCCCCGCGGAGAAGGCCGATCTTGTGCGCTGTGCCGAGAACGCCGAGGCCGACCCGGACACCATCAAGGCGCTGGGCGCCATGCCGCCCGTCGAGTACGCCAACCTCGCCGAGGTGCTGCAGTCGGTGCCGCTCGACCAGGGGCAGAGCCCGGCCGAGGAGGCGGCCCGGCGGCAGGAGCACGACAAACCCGGCCTCGCACAGCAGGAAAAGGACGTCTCCGGGCATCCGATCGTCGACGAACTGGGCGAGAACCGGGGCAGCTGAGCGGCTTCGCGACGCGGGGCGGTTTCGGTTTCCGGCTTACCGGGTAGCTTCCTGGCGCGAGTCCGCTTCACCGACAGGACGTCCCCATCATGGATCTGACCGGTAACAGCGACGTGGACACCACGGCCGCCGCCCTGGCCGCCCGCGCCGAAGACGCCGCCCGCGCGCTCTACCAGCGCACCGCGGGCCAAGCCGACGAGGAGAGCATCACCGACACCGACGAGGTGCACCGGATGCTCGGCTCACTCAAGCTCGTGGTCGAAAACCTCGCGCGCTGCCTTCCGGAGCTGAACACATGGCTGGAACAGCGTATGTGGTCCGGAACGCTCGGTAAGAGTGACGACGCGTCCTTCGACGAGCTGACCAAGTCGACCTTCGAGGTCGCCGCCGCGCTGGCCAGGGCCCACCGGATGAGCGCACAGCTGGGCCGGGAACTCCAGGCCGCGCAAACCGCGAGCCGCGAGCTCGCCGCGAAGACGACGTAACGTCGCTACGACGTAACGTCGCTTCCGCTCAGGGCTTCTCGCCGACTCCCGTCGCCAACTCGCCGAGTCGGCCGCCGGGCACCGAGGACGCCAGCGGGGGAGTGGCCATGCCCTCCCGCTCACGCAGTCCGGTGAGGAACTCGGCGAGCGCGTCGGCCGCCGAGTAGCGCGCGGTCCACGCCAGGTCCGTCCTGGCCCTGGTGGTGTCCATCAGCGGGAGCCGCAGCACCGCGTCGAACAACCCCGGTGATGCGGGCACCGTGTGCAGCTTCCACGCTGCGGTGACGGCGGCACGTGCCAGCACCGCGGGCAGCGGAACTGTGCGGGCGCCGAGCAGCCTCGCGATCAGCTTCGGGTCGACCACCGGCTCCGCGGCGAGGTTGAACGCGCCCCGCACGGGGTTCAGCGCCGCCAGGCGGAACGCCTCGCCGACGTCGGCCGAGTGCACGGCCTGCATCGTGAGGCCGGGGACGTCCGGCACCACCGGGACGAGACCGGGCCGCACAAGGCTCGCGGGCACCAGCGGGCCCGCGAAGAGCCTGCGCTGCTCGGAGGCCGCCTCGCGCTTGAAGACGAACGCGGGCCGCATCCGCACCACACGGATGTGCGGGTGAGTGCGGGTGAACGCGTCGAGAACCCGCTCCAGATACGCCTTCTCGCGGGTGTAGGCGGCGCCGGGCCAGCCGTGCGTCGGCCACTGCTCGTCGACCGTGCGGTCCTTCGGTCCCGGCGAGTACGCCCCCACCGACGACGCGTACAGGAGCGCCGGCACCTCGCAGCGGGCGACGGCGTCGAGCACGCGGAGGCCGCCGAGCACGTTCACGTCCCACGTCCTGACCGGGTCACGCGTCGGCTGGAACAGCCATGCCAGGTGAATCACCACGTCGGCGCCGGTGAAGATCCGGTCCAGCTCGTCCTCGCCCGCCTTCGGCAGGTCGAGAGTCTCGATGGTGAGCTTCGGACGAGTCCATTCGGGCTCCCTGCGAGCGATGCCGGTGATCGACGCGACGCGCGGGTCCTCCGACAGCGCCTCGACCACGCTCGTGCCGAGGTTGCCGGTCGCCCCGGTGACGACGACGTGCAGCCGCTGGTTCATGCCTGCCGCCCTCCGGTCTGCTCGGCCACCAGCGCGGCGAGCCGGTCGAGAGCCTCCTCGATCCTGCGGTCGGCCTCCTCGCTCAGCTCCCCGCCGAGCGCCTCCGCCTGCTCGCCCGCGAAGGTGAGGTGCATGGTCGCGACGCTGCCGGACCGCGCGTCGTCGGCTGGATCGATCTGCAGCCAGCCGTCGTAGTGCTCGTCGCCGGAACCGCCCCAGGAGAGCCTGCGCCGCTCGCGGTCGACGTCGACGAACCCGGTGGCGTCGTGGACCTCGCTGCCGCTGGACACCCACGCGTGCAGCGCGCCCTCCCCGGCGGGCTCCACGTCGACGCCCTCGGGCGTCCATGCGTTCAGCGTGCCCGGCCCGGAGGCGATGTCGAACGCGGTCAACGGATCGGCGGGAATGGTGCGCTGGTGCTCGAATTCGGACATGCCCGAGACGTACCCACGCCTCACGCGGATATGCGGGAGGCCCATCTGCAGTAAAGGCCACCTTCACCGCAGTCGCTCGGCTCGGCTCGCCGGGTGGGTACTTGTCGGCCTTCTCGGATTCCTCGATGCGGCGCCTGCTTAAGTTGAGTCGCCAACGCTCAACTTATTCAGGCCGGAAACTGACCGGTAGGGCTCGTAGCGTGAGCGGCATGCCTGACCCGCCAGACTGCAGTGAAGGCCACCATCACTGCGTTCAACGCAGTGATGGTGGCCTTCACTGCAGACCGCGGATAGGGGCTACTGGTACAGGACGGCCTTGATCTTCGGGTCGTCCACGTTCGTCTTGTCGTACCAGTAGTAGTTGGTGTCGATCGTCTTCGGCAGCTGCTCGCCGTCGATGGCCTTGAGCGCCGAGTCGACGAGCTGCCTGCCCATGTCGATCGGGTCCTGGGTCACCGCGCCGGCCATCACGCCGCTCTTGATCGCGTCGATCTGGGCCTTGCCGGAGTCGAAGCCGACCACCGTCACGCCCTTGCGGCCACTCTCCTGCACACCCTTGATCACGCCGATCGCCGAGCCCTCGTTGGATGCGTAGACGCCCTTGAGGTCGGGGTTGGCCGACAGGATCGACTTGGTGATGTTGGCGGACTCCAGCTGGTCACCGCCGCCGTACTGCGGTTGCAGCACCGTGATCCCCGGTGCGTTCTGCTTCATCCACTCCAGGAAGCCGTCGCGACGGTCGATGCCGGAGCGGCTGGTCTGGTCGTGGACCACGAGCGCGACCTTGCCCTTGCCCCCGATCTGCTCGGAGAGGTGCTTGGCGGCCTCGGCCGCCGCGGCCTTGTTGTCCGTGGCCACGGTGGTCACCGGAATGTCGCTCTCCACTCCGGAGTCGAACGCGATCACCGGGATGTTCTGCGACTGGGCCTGCTGCAGCAGGGGGGCGGCGGCCCGCGAGTCGAGCGCGGCGAAGCCCACCGCCTGCGGTGATTTGGCGAGCTCGTTGGTGAGCATGTTCATCTGCTCTTCCACATCCTGCTCGGTGGCGGGGCCGACGAACGTCACGCGCGCGCCGCGCTCGGCGGCCTCCTTTTCGGCGCCCTGCTTCACCGCCTGCCAGAACTGGTGCTGGAAGCCCTTCGACACGATCGCGATCAACGGGCCGTCCCCGCCACCGCCGGAGCCGCCTTCGGAGCCACATGCGGCGAGCGTCAGCGCGAGCGCGCCGCCCGCGAGCGCCGCGACGACCTTCCTCATTCTCATCACCAGATCTCCTTTGTCCTGGTCGTGGTCTCCCGGGCTGTCACGTTGTTTCCTTCTTCCGGATCCGGTCCGTGTAGACGGCGACGAGGATGACGCAGCCGAGGATGACGTTCTGCCATTCCTGGGGAATCGACATGATCTGCAGGCCGTTGTTCAGCACCGAGATGATCAGCGCGCCGATCAGGGTGCCGACGATCGAGCCCTTGCCACCGGACAGCGACGTGCCGCCGATGACCACCGCCGCGATCGCCTGCAGCTCGTAACCCATGCCCGTCGCGGGCTGCGCCGAGCCGAGCCGGGCCGAGATCATCACGCCGGCCAGCCCGATGAACAGCCCGGCGAAGGCGTAGATCGCGATCTTCCACTTGCGCACGTCGATGCCGGACAGCGAGGTCGCCTCCTCGTTGCTGCCGATCGAGTACGTGTAGCGGCCGAGCACGCTCTTGGTGAGCAGCACGCCCGCGATCAGCGCGATGGCCAGCAGCACCAGCACCGCGTTCGGGAAGTTCACACCGGGGATGAGGTTGCCAGTGGAGATGTCGGTGTAGCCAGGCACGTCGTTGAAGTAGATCGGCGTGCTGTCCGAGAGCACGAGGGCGAGCCCCTCGGCGACGAGCATCATCGCGAGTGTCGCGATGAACGGCGGGATCTTCAGCAGTGCCACGTTGATCCCGTTGACGAGCCCCATGAGCCCGCCGAACAGGACCGCCGCGGGCACACCCAGCCACAGCGGCAACCCCAGATGCACCAGGAACACGCCGGACATCACCGCGCACAGCGCCATCCCGGTGCCGATGGAGAGGTCGATGCCGCCCGCGATGATCACGAACGTGGTGCCGATCGCGAGCGTGCCGATGACCACCGTGGAGAACAGGATCGCCGTGAAGTTGCCGTACGAGAAGAAGAACGGGCTCGCGAACGAGAAGAACGCGAAGATGACGATGAGACTCGCGAACGCCAGTAGCTGCTGCAGGCGGCCCTTCACCGCCGCCGCGATCCCGCCGCTCGCCTGTGCCCGGTCACGGGCCGGGGCTTTGACCGCTGTCATGGCTGCCCTGCTTTCCCTACCTCGATGCCGAGCTCCGCGGCGTCGGCCGGATTTTCGTCCGGGCGCAGCGTCGCGTAGTGCATGATGTTCTCCTGGCCCGCCTCCGCCGCGTCGAGCACGCGCGTCACCCTGCCCTCGCTCATCACCACGACCCGGTGCGACATGCGCAGGATCTCCGGCAGCTCCGACGAGATCATGATGATCGACTTGCCCTGTGCGGCCAGCTCGTTGAGCAGCTGGTAGATCTCTTCCTTCGCGCCGACGTCGATCCCGCGCGTCGGCTCGTCGAAGACCAGGACGTCACAGTCCTTCGCCAGCCACTTGGCGATGACCACCTTCTGCTGGTTGCCGCCGGAGAGGTGCTTGGCGGTCTGCTCCAGCGACGGCGTCTTGATGCGCAGCGTGCCGACGTACTCGCGTGCCTTCTCCCTCGCGGCGCGGTCTCGCACGAACCCGGCCCTCGTGAACTGGTCGCGCAGTGCGCCGAGCGCGATGTTTGCCCGCACGTCCTGCTCCAGCAGCAGCCCGAAGCGTTTGCGGTCCTCGGAGAGGTAGCCGATGCCGTGCCTGGCCGCCTCGGCGGGGTTGGCGACGCGGATTCTCTTGCCCCGCAACGTGATCGTGCCGCCGTCGATCCGGTCGGCGCCGACGAGCGCCCTGCCCACCTCGGTTCGACCGGCGCCCATCAGCCCGGCGAAGCCGAGGATCTCGCCCTCGCGCAGGTCGAACGAGACGTCCTTGAGCAGCGCCTTGGTCGACAGCCCTTCGACGCTCAGCACCACGTCGCGGTCCGCCCGCACACCCTCGGGCTTCGCGTCGGTGTCGATGGCCCTGCCCACCATCAGCGCGATGATCTCCGGTGTGCTCGCGCCCGCCATGTCGAGCGTGTCGATGTACTCGCCGTCGCGGATCACCGTCACGCGGTCGGCGATCCGCTTGATCTCCTCCATGCGGTGGGAGATGTAGATGGCGCCCGTGCCTGGGCGCACGAACCGGCGGATCAGCTCGTGCAGCGTCTCGACCTCGGCCTCGTTGAGCGCCGCCGTCGGCTCGTCCATGATCAGCACGCGCGGCTCGTAGGACAGCGCCTTGGCGATCTCCACCATCTGCTGGTTCGCGACGGTCAGCTCGCCGACCACGGCCTTCGGGTCCAGCGGCAGGTGCAGCCGCTCCAGCAGGGCCGCGGCATCGGCGTTGAGCCTGCGCTCGTCCAGCAGCAGCCGCCCGCGTCTCGGCTCGCGCCCGATGAACACGTTCTGCGCCACGGTCAGGTGGGGCACCAGGTTGAACTCCTGGTGGATGATGCTGATGCCCAGCTCGAGCGCGTGCCGGGGGCTCGTCGCCTCGAACGGCTCGCCGCCGAGGCGGAACCGCCCCGTGTCGGCGGTGTGGATGCCCGAGAGCAGCTTCATGAGCGTGGACTTGCCCGCCCCGTTCTCGCCCACCAGCGCGAGGACCTCGCCCGAGCGCAGCTCCAGCCGCATGTCGTGCAGCGCGCGCACGCCGGGGAAGCTCTTGTCGACGCCCTCGACCTCGAGCAGCGGCTCCGTCATCGTCGCGACTCCCGTCATCGCACCGGCTCCGGCGCTCCGTACACCGCGCTCGCCGTGCCGTGGGCGATGCTCGCACGTTCGTCCGGCGACAGCTCGCCGATCAGCTCGGCCAGCACCCGCCACGTGGGCTGATAGCCGCCGAACGGCACGGTCATCGGCCAGTCCCCGCCGTACATCAGCCGGCTCGGGCCGAAGAGCTCGAGCGCGGTGTCGACCACGGGGCGCAGGGCGGCGACCGTCAGCGGCTCGCCCGCCACCTGCAGCCCGGACACCTTCGCGACCGTGTTGGGGCGAGCCGCGACCTCGCGCAGGGCGGCACGCCACGCGTCGTAGCCCGGGCGGCCCCGGGGCGGTTTGCCGAGGTGGTCGACCACGATCGTCAGTTCCGGCAAGGCGGCCGCCAGCTCGGCCACGCCCGCGAGGTGGCGGGGCCATGCGTCGGGCACGTCGAACGGGAGCCCGCGCTCGGCGAGCAGCCCCAGCGACCGGCGCACGGCGGGCAGCGCGAGGAAGTCGTCGCGCGGGTCGTCGTGCACGAGGTGCCGGATGCCGCGCAGTGCCGGGTGCTCCTGCCAGCGGTCGAGCTGCCTCGTCGCCGTGCCGGGGTCGTCGAGGCGCACCCAGCCGACCACGCCGGTGATCCAGTCGTGCGCGCTCGCTTGCGCGAGCATGAACTCCGTGTCGGTCTCGGAGTCCTCGGCCTGCACGAGGATCGCGGTGGAGACGCCCGCCTCGGTCAGCTCCGCCCGCGCGCTGTCGGCGGTGAACGTCGCGTGCAGCTCCGAGCCCTTGGGCAGCCACGCGTACTCGCTGACCCTGAGGTCCCACAGGTGCAGGTGCGTGTCGACGACGTGGTCGACGGCGGGCGAGGTCATGACCGGGTCAGTCCTTTGTCTCGCAGGGTCGTCCACAGCTCGTCCGGCACGGACGACCGCAGGCGCTCGTTGTTCTCGCGGACCTCCCGCGCCGAGGCGGCTCCGGCCACGACGGTGCGCACCACCGGCTCCCGCAGCGAGAAGTGCAGCGCGGCCGTGGGCAGGTCGGTGCCGAACTCGGCGCAGACGCCGGCGATCGCCCTCGCCTTGGCGAGCACGGCGGGCGGCACCGAGCCGTATTCGTACCTGCTCTCCGCGGACGGCACGGGTGTGGCGAGCAGGCCGGAGTTGAACACCCCGGCGTTGACGATCCCGGCCGAGCGCGCCCGGCACTCCGGGATCACCGCGTCGAGAGCGGGTTGTTCGAGCAGGGTGAACCGGCCCGCGACCATCACCAGGTCGAGCATCCCGGTGCGGGCACCGGCGAGCAGCGCCTCCGTGGACTTCGAGCCGAGGCCGACCGCGGTGACAACGCCCTGCTCGCGCAGCGCCGCGACGGCGGGCACGCCTTCGGCCAGCGCGGGGGAGAGGTCGTATTCGTCGGGGTCGTGCAGGTACACGATGTCGACGGCGTCCAGGCCGAGCCGCTCCAGCGAGGCGTCGAGGCAGCGCCGCACGCCGTCGGCGCTGAAGTCCCACACCCGGCGGTGGTCCGCGGGAACGGCGTAGTGGTTGGCGTCGTCGAGCCGGCTCGCGCCGGCCGGATCGGGTACGAGCAGCCTGCCGACCTTGGTGGAGACGACGTAGTCCCCGCGCGGCTTGCCGGCGAGGAAGGCGCCGAGGCGCCGTTCGGCGAGCCCCAGCCCGTAGTGGGGGGCGGTGTCGAAGTAGCGGATGCCGCACTCCCACGCCGCGTTGAGCACGGCGTGCGCGGTCTCGTCACTCATGGGCTCGTAGAGGTTGCCCAGGCTCGCGGTGCCGAGCCCGAACCGGCCGAGCGCAGGGCTAGCCATGCTCGTACTCCACAATGGACTCCGCGAGCATCTCCGTGCCCGCGCCGGGGGACTTGGGCGCGTGGTAACGGCCGTCTCGCACGTCGACCGGGGTGACGAAGTGCTCGTGCAGGTGGTCGACGAACTCGATCATGCGGCCCTCGGTTGTGCCCGAGACGGCGACGTAGTCGAACATCGCGAGGTGCTGCACGGCCTCGCACAGGCCGACGCCCCCGGCGTGCGGGCACACTGGGACGCCGAACTTGGCCGCCAGCAACAGGATCGCGATGTTCTCGTTGACCCCGGCCACGCGCGTGGCGTCGAGCTGCAGGATGCCGAGCGCGTCCGCCTGCAGGAACTGCTTGAACAGCACGCGGTTGGCGGTGTGCTCGCCCGTGGCGACCGGCACCGGCGCCACGGCCTTCGCGATCGCCGCGTGCCCGAGCACGTCGTCGGGGCTCGTCGGCTCCTCGATCCAGGCCAGGTCGAACTCCTTCAGCGCGTCCATCCAGCGCACGGCGTCGGCGACGTCCCAGCGCTGGTTGGCGTCGACGGCGATCCGCACGTCCGGCCCGCACACCTCACGTGCAATCCGCAGCCTGCGCACGTCGTCGTCCAGGTCGCCGCCCACCTTGAGCTTGATCTGCGCGAACCCCTCGGCCACGGCCTCGCGGCACAGCCGGGCGAGCTTGTCGTCGTCGTATCCGAGCCAGCCGGGGGTGGTGGTGTAGGCCGGGTAGCCCTCGCGCACTAGCGTGGCCTCGCGCTCGGCGCGGCCCGGTTCCGCCGCGCGCAGGATCGCGAGCGCCTCCTCGCGCGTGAGCGCGTCGGTGAGGTAGCGGAAGTCGACGAGGTCGACGATCTCCTCGGGCGTCATGCCGGCCAGCAGCTGCCACAGCGGTTGGCCCGCCCGCTTGGCCTTGAGGTCCCACAGCGCGTTCACGGCCGCGCCGATGGCCATGTGCATGATGCCCTTCTCCGGGCCGAGCCAGCGCAGCTGCGAGTCGTGCACCAGCTCGCGCCACACGCCGCCGAGGTCGGCGAGCAGCTCGTCGACGTCGCGGCCGACGAGGTGGTCTTCGAGTGCCCGCAGCGCGGCGACCTGCACGTCGTTGCCGCGTCCGATGGTGAAGACGAAGCCGTGCCCCTCCAGGCCGTCGTCCGCGTCGGTGCGCAGGCGCAGGTAGGCCGCTGAGTAGTCGGGATCCGGGTTCATGGCGTCGGATCCGTCGAGGGTCTGCGAAGTCGGAAAGCGCACGTCGTGCGTCTGCAGCGCGATGAGGCGAGCCACGGTGCTCCTGTCGTATGAGCTACGTCACCGCCGAACGATAGACATCCGATGTCTGTACCGTCAAGGCTCGATGTTGAGGCATATTACGCCTACCATCCGCAATACCTGTCGTCGTTTTTGCTGATGATCTACAGTCGGCCCGGCAGAGACACCCGACCACTGGCGTGAGGAGTGCACCGTGAAACTGGCCCGGCTCGGCCCTGTCGGTGAGGAGCGGCCCGTCCTGATCGACGGCGGGCGGACCTACGACCTGAGCGGCCTGACGGCGGACCTCGACGGCGCGTTCCTCGCCGGAGGCGGGCTCGGCGCGGTGCGCGCCGCGCGCGACGCCGGACAGCTGCCTGAGCTGGAAAGCGTTGGGGCGCAACGGTTCGGCGCGCCGATCGCCCGCCCGAGCGCGGTCGTGTGCGTTGGCATGAACTACGCGGCGCACGCCGCCGAGTCGGGCTCGGAACCGCCCGAGACCCCGATCCTGTTCCTCAAGACGCCCAACACCGTCGTCGGCCCCGAGGACGCCGTCACCATCCCTCCGGGCAGCGAGCGCACCGACTGGGAGGTGGAGCTCGGGGTCGTGATCGGCAGCCGGGCGGCCTACCTGGACTCGCCCGCCGACAGCATGGCCCACGTCGCGGGCTTCGTGCTGGGCAACGACGTGTCGGAGCGGCAGTACCAGCTCGTCGACTCGGGCGGGCAGTGGAGCAAGGGCAAGTGCGCGCCCGGCTTCAACCCCGTCGGCCCGTGGCTCGTCACCCCCGACGAGGTGGACCACACCGCGCTGCGCCTGCGCAGCTGGGTAAACGGCGAGCCGAGACAGGACTCGACCACCGCGGATCTGATCTTCGGCGTCGAGTTCCTGGTGTGGCACATCAGCAGGTACCTGACCCTCGAGCCGGGCGACCTGATCATGACCGGCACGCCGCAGGGAGTCGCGCTGTCGGGGAAGTTCCCGTATCTGCGGGCGGGCGACGTGGTGGAGCTGGAGATCGAGGGGCTCGGCCGTCAGCGGCAGGAGTTCGTCGCGTACTAGGAAGGCAGGCAGCATGGCGGAGTTCGACGGGCGGGTCGCCGCGGTCACCGGAGGAGCGTCCGGCATCGGCGCCGCGGTGGTGGCCGCGCTGCGCGAGCGGGGGGCGCGCGTCGCGGCGCTGGACCTGCGGCCGGTGCCAGACGCCGACGGCGTCCTCGGCGTGCGGGCCGACGTCACCGACGACGCGTCGGTGCGGGAGGCCATCGACGCGGTGGCCGACCGCTTCGGCGGGCTCGACGTGCTGGTCAACAACGCGGGCATCGGGGCGCAGGGCACGGTCGCCGACAACGACGACGCGGAGTGGCTGCGGGTGCTCGACGTCAACGTGCTCGGCATGGTGCGCACCGCCCGCGCGGCCCTGCCGTACCTGCGGAGGTCGTCGTCGGCGGCGATCGTCAACGTGGGCTCGATCGCGGCGACGGCCGGGCTGCCGCAGCGGGCGCTCTACAGCGCGTCGAAGGGCGCGGTGCTGGCGCTGTCGCGGGCGATGGCGGCCGACCACCTGCGTGAAGGGATCCGGGTCAACTGCGTCAATCCCGGGACCGCCGACACCCCGTGGATCGGCAGGCTGCTGGACAGGGCCGACGATCCGGAGGCGGAGCGGGCCGCGTTGTGCGCGCGGCAACCGCACGGCCGGCTCGTCTCGCCCGAGGAGGTCGCCCACGCGGTGGTCTACCTCGCGAGCCCCCTTGCCGGCTCCACGAGCGGCGTCGGCCTCGCCGTCGACGGCGGCATGCAAGACCTCCGCCTCCGCCCCGCCCAGTGAGCTGATCGCTCCCCAAGGCCACCTTAGGTGCGCTCAACGCAACAAAGGTGGCCTTGGGGGAAGTCGGGACCGCCGCGAGGGTTCCCTTGGCGGCAGGAGGGTCCGTGCGCCAACTGCAGTGAAGGCCACCATCACTGCGTTCAACGCAGGCAAGGTGGCCTTCACTGCGGCTGGGCAGGCGGGTCAGTTTTCCACGAGGGTTTGGCGGATCCACTGCTCTACGCCGGCGATGTGGACCGTTGCCCAGGCTCGGGCGACGTCGGGCTGCCCCGCCGCGAGCGCCTGCTGGATGGCGCGATGCTCGGCCAGCGTGCGCTCCACCGCCGCCTCCTGTGTGATGCCCCGCCACGTCCGCGCGCGCTGCGTTCGCCCCGAGACGCTCTCCACCAGCGACGAGAGCACCTGGTTGCCGGAGCCCGCCGCGATCCGGCGGTGAAACTCCAGGTCGTTGGCGACGAGTTGCTCGACGGTGGGCTTGTCGCCGAGGGAGTCGATGAGCGTCGCGAGGCCTCCGATGTCTTCCTGCGACATGTTGGCGGCGGCCATCGCGGTCGCCGCCGGTTCGAGGATGCGCCGCGCCTCCAGGAACTGCAGCACGGTGTCGTCGCGGTGGAAATCCACCACGAAGCTCATGGCATCCATGAGCAGTGCCGGCTCGAGGCTCGTCACGTAGGTGCCGTCGCCCTGTTTGACGTCGAGCACGTGAATGAGCGACAGGGCGCGCACGGCTTCACGCAGCGAGTTCCTCGACAGGCCGAGTCGCTCGGCGAGGTCGGGCTCGCGGGGGAGCCGGTCGCCGGGGCGCAACTCGCCGTCGACGATCATCTGCTTGATCGCCTCGATGGCGGCGTCGGTGACGGACATCGTTCTCCTCGCTGTTCCGGCCGCGCCGGGCGGCGGGCCGCGGCCGCGTCGGAGTCAGGATACATCGGATCTTTACTTTGCTTCGCTATCACGGTGCCGGAGCGTAAAATCCGTGTGTGGTGGCGCGGAACCGCGAGCTGGAACGCAGCGACGCGGCGCGTCACGCCCTCGTCGTCGCGGCGGTGGATCTGTTCACCGAGAAGGGGTTCGCCGACACGGCCACGAGTGAGGTCGTCAACCGCGCCGGGGTGACCAGGGCCGCGCTCTACTACCACTTCACCGACAAGGAAGCGCTGTTCGCGGCCGCAGCCGAGGCGGTGGAGGCCCGCGTGGCCGACCGCGTGCGCGCGGCGACGGCCGGCCTCGACGGTGATCCGGCGGAAGGCCTGCGGGTCAGCGCACAGGCGTTCCTCGACGCGTGCCTCGAACCGGAGGTGTGCAGGCTGCTCCTGCGCGAGGTGCCGTCGGTGCTCGGCTGGCGGTGGTGGAACGGCTCCGAACGTACGCGCGGGCCGTGGGGCTTGCTCGTCGAGAGGCTCGCGTCGGCGATCCGCGACGGCGTCCTGCCCGTTCAGCCCGCCGAACCGCTCGCGCACCTGCTCCATGGCGCCCTGTTGCAAGCCGGTGTCGTCATGACCTCGGACGTCCGTGACGAGGACGCCCGCGCCGCGATGGGAACCGCCGTGCGACGGCTGCTCGACTCACTGCTGGCCGGCGACCGTCCTTGACAATGCCCTACCCCCCTAGGGTATAAATGTCCCACCGGAGCACCCGAGATGGCTTCGACCTATACGGGTAGGGGGTACACTCGAGGTGATCCGGCGGTAGTAGAGGGAGAAGAGCGATGCGGGGATACACCGGCGACAAGGACGCCTACCTCAAGCGGCTGCGCCGCGTCGAGGGACAGATCAGGGGACTGCAGCGGATGGTCGAGAACGACGAGTACTGCATCGACGTGCTCACCCAGATCGCCGCGGCCACCAAGGCACTGCAGGCGGTGTCCCTCGGGCTCATGGACGAGCACCTCAAGCACTGCGTGGCGCAGGCGATCGCCGAAGGCGGCGAGACCGCCGAGGAGAAGGTGCGCGAGGCAAGCGACGCGATCGCCCGGCTCGTCCGCTCCTGAGACAACGAGAACCGACAACCACAAAGGAGAACCGCGATGACCGAGACGACCTACACCGTCACCGGGATGACCTGCGAGCACTGCGCGCGCTCGGTGAGCGAGGAGGTCGGGGCCATCGACGGTGTCACCGGCGTGTCCGTCGACGTCCCGACGGGCGCGGTCACCGTCACCAGCGCGAAGGAGCTCGGCGTCGCCGACGTGCGAGCCGCGGTCGAGGAGGCCGGATACCAGCTCACGGCATAGCCGTCCGACACGAAGCGACGACAGGACCGACATGAACACAGCAGCGAAGCTGTCCGCCTACGGTGTCACGCTCGCCCTTCTCGCCACTGGCGCGTGGGCGATCGGGACCGCTGTCGGTCCCCTCACCAGCGAGGCTGGTGCCCCCGGTCAGGAGGAACACGCCGGGGGCGGGGACGAACACAGCGGCACCGTCGCGGAAGCCGAGCACGTCGACCAGCCCGAGGGACTGGCGTCGGTCAGGGGCGGATACACCCTCACGCCCACCCGCACGACGCTGACCCCGGGGACCACCGAGAGCTTCTCGTTCCGCATCACCGGCCCGGGCGGTGACCCCGTCACCCGCTTCGAGGTCGAGCACGAGAAGCGCATGCACCTCATCGTGGTGCGCCGCGACACCGCGGACTTCCAGCACATCCATCCCGAGATGACCGCCGACGGCACGTGGTCCGTGCCTCTGAACCTGCCCGATCCGGGCGCCTACCGCGTGTTCGCCGACTTCGCTCCATCGGGCGGCGAGGCCATGACACTCGGCGCCGAGGTCTTCGCGCCGGGCGACTTCCAGCCGGTGACCCACGAGCCCTCGCGGGTCTCGCGCGTCGACGGCTACGAGGTCCGCCTCGACGGGCACCTGGTGGCAGGCGAAGCGTCGGAGGTGCGGCTCACCGTCAGCAAGGACGGCATGCCGGTCACCGACCTGCAGCCCTACCTCGGCGCCGACGGGCACCTCGTGGCGCTGCGGGGCGGCGACCTCGCCTACCTGCACGTCCACCCCGGCGGGGAGAACAGCGGCGGCCCGGCGATCCCGTTCATCGCCGAGGTGCCCTCGGCGGGTACCTACCGCCTCTTCCTGGACTTCCAGCACGACGGCGTGGTGCGCACGGCCGAGTTCACCGTGGAAGGGGAGCGGTCATGACGGCCGGAGTGCGCGACACCGTCGCGGGGCACGAGATCGAGCTCGAGATCGGCGGCATGACGTGCGCCTCGTGCGCCATGCGCGTGGAGCGCAAGCTCAACAAGCTCGACGGCGTCACCGCCACGGTCAACTACGCGACCGAGAAGGCCAGGGTCAGCTACGCCGACGGCGTCGAGCCGGAGCAGCTCGTCGCGCAGGTGGAGGCCGCCGGGTACACGGCGACCCTGCCGCCGGAGCCCACGGAGGAGACGGCGCGGCGGGAGCCGGAGGACGAGGACGACCCGCTGCGCGCCCCACGCCAGCGGCTCATCGCATCGGTCGTGCTTTCGGTGCCGGTGATCCTGCTCGCCATGGTCCCGGCCTGGCAGTTCGAGTACTGGCAGTGGATCTCGCTGACGTTGGCCGCGCCGGTGGTCGTGTGGGGCGCGTGGCCGTTCCACAAGGCCGCGTGGGCGAACCTGCGGCACGGCGCGGCGACCATGGACACGCTCATCTCGATGGGCACGCTCGCCGCGCTCGGCTGGTCGCTGTACGCGCTGCTGCTGGGCGAGGCCGGCATGCCGGGGATGACGCACGGCTTCGATTTCACGCTCGAGCGCGGCGGCGGCCAGGCCTCCATCTATCTGGAGGTCGCTGCCGGGGTCACCACGTTCATCCTCGCCGGGCGGTACTTCGAGGCCCGTTCGAAGCGGCGCGCGGGCGCGGCGCTCCGGGCGCTGCTGGAGCTCGGCGCCAAGGACGTCGGGGTGCTACGCGACGGCCGCGAGGTGCGCGTTCCCATCGGGCAGCTGGCGGTCGGCGACCGGTTCGTCGTGCGGCCCGGCGAGAAGATCGCCACCGACGGCGTGGTCGAGGAGGGCAGTTCCGCCGTCGACGCGAGCATGCTCACCGGCGAGTCGGTGCCGGTCGAGGTCGGCCTCGGCGACACCGTGACCGGCGCCACCGTGAACGCGGGCGGCAGGCTGGTCGTGCGGGCGACCCGTGTCGGCTCCGACACGCAGCTGGCCCAGATGGCGAAGCTGGTCGAGGACGCGCAGACGGGCAAGGCGGCCGTGCAGCGGCTGGCCGACCGGATCTCGGCGGTGTTCGTGCCGATCGTCATCGCGCTCGCACTGGGCACGCTGATGTTCTGGCTCGGCGCCGGCGTCCCGGCGGCGGAGGCGTTCACGGCCGCGGTCGCGGTGCTGATCATCGCCTGCCCGTGTGCACTGGGGCTCGCCACGCCCACGGCGCTGCTCGTCGGCACCGGGCGGGGCGCGCAGCTCGGCATCCTGATCAAGGGCCCTGAGGTGCTGGAGTCCACCCGGCGCGTGGACACCGTCGTGCTCGACAAGACCGGCACGGTCACCACGGGCACGATGGCGCTCGCGAACGTGCACGCGGCCGACGGCGTCGACGACGCCGAGGCCCTGCGGCTGGCGGGTGCGCTGGAGAACGCCTCCGAGCATCCGATCGCCAAGGCCATCGCCCGCGGCGCGCGGGAGAAGGTAGGCGAGCTGCCTGTGGTGGAGGAGTTCACCAACGTCGAGGGGCTCGGCGTCCAGGGCGTCGTCGAGGGCCACGCAGTGGTGGCCGGGCGGCCCGCGCTGCTCGAACAGTGGGGCCTGCACCTGCCGGACGGGCTCGCCGAGGTCAAGGCCGAGGCGGAGGCGCGTGGCCGTACTGCTGTGGCGGTCGGCTGGGACGGCGATGTCCGCGCGGTGCTGGAGGTCGCCGACACCGTCAAGCCGACCTCGGCCGAGGCGGTCGCGCGGCTGCGGGAGCTCGGACTCACGCCGGTGCTGCTCACGGGTGACAACGAGGCCGTGGCCAGGACCGTGGCCGCCGAGGTGGGCATCGACGAGGTGTTCGCCGAGGTCCTGCCTCAGGACAAGGTGGACGTGGTCAAGCGGCTGCAGTCCGAGGGCAGGGTCGTCGCGATGGTCGGCGACGGCGTCAACGACGCCGCAGCGCTCGCGCAGGCCGACCTCGGGCTGGCGATGGGCACGGGCACCGACGTGGCGATCGAGGCCGGCGACCTGACGCTGGTGCGTGGTGACCTGCGGGTCGCCGCCGACGCGATCAGGCTCTCGCGGAGCACGTTGCGCACCATCAAGCACAACCTGTTCTGGGCGTTCGCCTACAACGTCGCGGCGCTGCCACTCGCGGCCGCCGGGCTGCTGAACCCGATGCTCGCCGGTGCCGCGATGGCGCTCAGCTCCGTGTTCGTGGTGAGCAACAGCCTCCGGCTGCGGCGGTTCCGCTAACGGGTGTGGTGATCGAGCACCCGGGTGAGCAAACCGACGAGCTGCTCGCGTTCGCTGGCCGACAGCGGCGCGAGCAGCTCGTCCTGTGCCTGGGCCACCACCTTCTCCAGGCGGTTGAGCGTGCGCCTGCCCGCCGCGGTGATGCTGATGATGTTGCGCCTGCTCTCGTCCGGGTCGGGGCCGCGCCGCGCGAGTTCCCGCCCGGCCAGGTCGTTGAGGGTCGCGACGAGGCCGCTCGGGTGAACACCGCTGCCGCGTCCGAGGGCCGGCCGGCTCGCCGGAAGTGGTAACGACTCAGTAAAGAAGGGTAGGCTTGCCTACCCAAATGGATGAATTTGGTTAGCCTCACCTAAGTGTCCAGACGCTTGGGGTTACGGCGAGCCGCGCTCGCCGGGATGGTGCTGGTGCTCGCGGGCTGCGGCCCCGCACCACAGCCGGGATCGAACGCCGCCGTTCCCGAGGGGATCGCCGACCAGACTCCGCTCGCGGAACTGACCCCGGTCGCCGACCCGCGCGCCCACGAAGGGCCGTCCACGGCGGTCGTGGCACAGCCCGACATCCAGCCCATCGAGCCCGCGCCGGCCCCGCGGCTGCCCGCGACCGTCACCGACCACCAGGGCACCCGCGTCACCGTCACCGACACCAGCCGCATCCTCGCCCTCGACCGCTCCGGCACGCTCGCCGCGACGGTGTTCGGCCTCGGGCTCGGCGACCGCGTGGTCGGCAGGGACTCCTCGACCGGTTTCCCGGCCGCGGCGGACCTCCCGCTCGTGACGAGCAACGGCCACCAGCTCAACCCCGAGGCCATCCTCGGCCTGCGGCCAAGCGTCGTCCTCACGGACACGACGCTCGGCCCGTGGAACGTCGTGCTGCAACTGCGCGACGCCGGTATCCCGGTGGTGGTCGTGACGCCGCGGCGCACGCTCGACAACAACGGCGAAATCGTGCGCGCCGTCGCCGCCGCGCTCGGCGTCGAGGCCGCCGGACGGCAGCTCGCCGACCGGCTGGACCGGGAGGTCGCCGCGAAGAAGGCGGAGATCGCGAAGCTGGTGCCGGACGAGGAGTCGCGCAGGCCCCGCGTCGTGTTCCTGTACCTGCGCGGCTCCGCCGGCGTGTACCACATGTTCGGCAGGGGTTCCGGCGCCGACGCGCTGATCTCCGCGCTAGGCGCCGTCGACGTCGCGAGCGAGGTGGGCATCAACGGGATGCGGCCCATCAACCCCGAGGCGCTCGCCAAGGCCAAGCCGGACGTGATCCTGCTGATGACCAAGGGGCTCGAGTCGGTCGGCGGCGTGGAGGGCGCGGCCAGTATCCCCGGCGTGGCACAGACTCCGGCCGCACAGCGCCGTCGCTTCGTGGACATGAACGACTACCAGATCCTCGGCTTCGGCCCGCTCACCCCGTCGGTGCTCGACGCGCTCGCGCGGGCGCTCTACGCGCCGGACTCTCTCGAGGCGGCCGGGTGACCGCCACCGTCAGCCCGCCGGTGACCTCCGGCGGGGACCTCGTGCCGCCGCCGAGACGCAGGCCCGCGCGCGTGGCCGCACTGTTCACCGTGCTCACCGTGGGGCTGGTGATGGTGAGCATCGTCTCCGCGGCCGTCGGCCAGTTCGGCATCCCCGCGTCGCAGGTCGTCGGCTCGGTGCTGAACCGGATCGGCATCGACGTGCTCGCCGCGCCCGCCGACCCCTTCGCCGAGGCGGCGCTGTGGGACGTGCGTTTCCCGCGCGTGGTGCTGGCGCTGCTCGTCGGCGGTGTGCTCGGCGTGTGCGGCGCGCTGATGCAGGGCTGCTTCGGCAACCCGCTCGCCGAACCCGGTGTGGTGGGCGTTTCCTCGGGCGCCGCTGTCGGGGCGTGTCTGTCCATTGTGTTCGGCTGGACGTTCCTCGGCGCGTTCACCACCCCGGCGCTCGCGTTCGCGACCGGGCTTGTCACCACGCTGGCGGTGTACGTGCTCGCGCGGTCGAAGGGCCGCGCCGGGGTGGTCACGATGATCCTCACCGGCGTCGCCGTCAACGCCGTCGCCAACGCCGCCATCGCGTTCCTCGTCTTCGCGGGCGACCAGGCCGCGCGCGAGCAGATCGTGTTCTGGCAGCTCGGTTCGCTGGCAGGCAGCCGCTGGGCCTACGTCGCCACGATCGCGCCGCTCGTCGCGGTGTGCGTCGCCGTGTCGATGTTGCTCGCCCGGCGGCTCGACTTGCTGGCGCTCGGTGATCGGCAGGCCCGGCACCTCGGCGTGGACGTCGAGTCGCTGCGGCTGGTGACGATCGTGGTGGTCGCCGTCGCCGTCTCCGCCGCGGTGTCGTACTCGGGCATCATCGGCTTCGTCGGGCTCGTGGTGCCGCACCTGATCCGCATGATCACCGGGCCGGGTCACCGCGTGCTGATCCCCGCGAGCCTCCTCGGCGGCGCGTTGCTGCTCGCGGCCGCGGACCTGCTGGCCCGCAACGCCTTCCACTACGCGGACCTGCCCATCGGCATGCTGACCGCGCTCGTCGGCGGCCCGTTCTTCTTCTGGCTGCTGCTGCGCACCCGGCGCAGGGAAGGAGGCTGGACGTGAGGCTCCTCTCGCGCGCACCGGCACGCCTGCCCGAACCGCCGGCCGAGGGCGACGTGCTCGCCGAGGCGGACGCGGTGGTGGTCACGATCGGCGGGAAACGCCTGCTCGACGGCGTGTCACTGCGGGTGCACGCGGGCGAGGTGCTCGCACTCGTCGGCCCCAACGGCGCGGGCAAGTCGACGCTGCTCAGCGTGCTCGCCGGCGATCTGGCCCCCTCGGCGGGCACGGTCTCGATCCACGGCAGGCCCGCGCCTTCGTGGTCCACAGTGGACCTCGCGAGGCGCAGGGCCGTGCTGCCGCAGCACAACCCGGTGTCGTTCCCGTTCGACGTGCTCGCCGTGGTGGAGATGGGCCGGGCACCCTGGGAGGGCACGCCCGCCGAGGACGACGACGAGCGGGCGGTGGCCGCCGCGCTCGCCGACACCGAGCTCACCGCCTTCGCCACGCGGACCTATCCGACGCTGTCCGGAGGGGAGCAGGCGCGCACCGCGCTGGCCCGCGTGCTCGCGCAGTCGGCGAGCCTGCTCCTGCTCGACGAGCCCACCGCGGCGCTGGACCTTCGCCACCAGGAACAGGTCCTCGCGCTCGCCCGCGCGCGGGCGTCGGAGGGCGCCGGGGTGCTGGTGGTGCTGCACGACCTCGGCCTCGCCGCCGCACACGCCGACCGGATCGCGGTGCTCGCGGCGGGCGGCCTCGTTGAGGCCGGGCCCCCGGAGGACGTCTGCCGCGCCGAGCTGCTCTCCGGCGTCTACCAGCACCCGGTGGAGGTGATCAGCCATCCCCGTACCGGAAAGCCCATCGTCCTGCCGTACCGGTAACGAACAGGAAAGGCCCATGACCAAGTCCCCCTCTGGCAGACGTGCGCGTGCCGCGGCACTGGCCACGCTGCTCGCCGCGTTCACCGCCCCGTTGACCGGCACCGCGAGCGCCCAGGGCGCGTCGGTGAGCGTGTCGCCGTCCACCGCCGACCCCGACTACGCCACGATCGTCCAGCTGCGCGGCACCGGGTTCCAGTCCGTCCACGGTGGACACGGCGGCGTGTACGTGCTGTTCGGCTGGGTGTCGAACCCGGCGGGCGGGTGGCAGCCGAGCCAGGGCGGTGCCGCGGGCAGCACATACCGCTACGTGCAGGACACCGAGTCGCGGGACAACAACGGCTTCCAGCGTTATCTCGCCTTCCCCGGCAGTGACACGGGGTCGAGCGCGAACGGCGTGGTCAACCCCGACGGCACGTGGCAGGCGCAGCTCGTGATACCCGGCGCCCGTTTCCAGGCCGTCGACCGGGAGGGCAACACGACTCAGGTCGACTGCACGCGGGTGCAGTGCGGCGTCATCACGATCGGCGCACACGGCGTGGTGAACCCTGCCAACGAGACGTTCACGCCGGTGCGCTTCGCCGTCCCCCGGCAGGAGCCCGCGGCGGTGCCGCCCTCGCGGCAGGCCCCGCCCGCGACGACCACCACCACGGCGCCCGCGCCGACGCCCTCGGTCGAGACCGCGACGACGCAGGCCCGTGCAGGGGACCGGATCGAGGTCACCGGCACCGGTTTCACGCCCGGCGAGAACGTCGGCGTCACGCTGCACTCCGACCCGGTGACCCTCCCGCCCGCGCGGGCGGGCGACGACGGGCGGTTCACGTACACGGCGACGATCCCCGAGCACGTCACCGAGGGCACCCACCGTCTCGTGTTCACCGGTGAACGGTCCACTGTGGAGACATCCGTCGAGCTGTCGGTCCGAGCGGCGGCGCGAACGTCACCGTCGCCCCCGCCTGCGGAGCCCCCCGCGCAGGCGCAGGTGCAGGGGGAGAAGGGCAGCGCACTGCTCGTCGCGCTGCTCGTCGGGGGAGCGGTCCTACTGGTGGTCGCGGTGGTCGCGGTCGTACTGCGGCTGCGCCGCCGGACCCGGGATATCGAAGGGAACGACACGTGAGAACGATCTGGCGAAGACTGGGAGCCGCGGCGGCCACGCTCACGCTGCTCGCCGGTGCCGCGCTGACGGCGGGTCCCGCCGCCGCGCAGGACACCGGAGGCGAGGAGGCGTCGGCCACGGGACTGCACTGGGGCATCAAGCAGTCGTGGCGCAACTACATGACCATGTTCGGCGGCACGGTCACGCCCGCCGACGGCGCGTCGGCCGACCCGGAGCCGTTCTCGTGGCCGCAGCGCGCGTCCACGTTCGACCCGGAGACGGGCACGGGCACGGTGGAGTTCGGCGGCTCCGTCGGGTTCGCGATGCCCGGCCACTTCATCTGGGACTTCACCTTCGCCGACCCGAAGGTGACCTTCGACGGCGACGGCACCGGCTCGCTCAAGGGCACGGTGAGCTACGCGTTCTACGGCACGGCCGACGACCCGCAACAGGTGCGGGAGCCCACCGAGGTGGTGTTCGCCGACCTGACGTTCGAGGACGCACCCGTGGCCGAGGGCGACCACCTCGCCGCCACCATCACCTCGGCGACGCTCACCGAGGAGGGCGCGGCGGCCTTCGCGGGCTTCTACGAGCCGGGTGCCGCGCTCGACGCGGGCAGGCTCGTTTTCACGCCACCCGCCACGGAACCACCGCCGACGCCCTCGGTCACCGTGACCCCGTCGACCGGGCTGAACCCGGACGGCGCCGAAGTGACCATCGCGGGCACCGGCTTCGCGCCCGATGGCAACGGGGACAAGGGTTACCGGCTGCGGATCGGTCCCGGCCTCGACGTGCTCAAGGATCCCGCGGCGGGCGGTGCCTACCAGCTCGACCAGGCCATCCCGGTGAACGGCGACGGCACCTGGCAGATCACCACCACCGTCAAGGCCGCCTACACCGGCGCCGACGGCGTGGCGCGCACCGCGGCGGCGACGCCGTTCAGCGTCTACACCTTCGCCGCCGAGTCCACCGACACGACGTGGGACACGGTCACCGCGCTGACGTTCGCGCCGCCGTCGACCGATCCGGGCGCCGACCCCGGCCCCGACGGCGACGACGATCCGGCGCCGACGTGTGTGCTGACCCAGGAGAACGCCGCCAAGGGCGACCTGCTGTGGGGCCTGCGCAAGAGCTTCCGCAGCTACGTCGGGGTGGGCATCGGCGGTGCCGAGGGCAACAGCATCACCGCCACCGACGGCGCCGTGATCACCGGCGTCGACGAGGTCGCGCGTGACGGCGTGCCCAACCCGGCAGGAGTGCCGACCGGTGCGTACCGCTTCGCGTTCGGCTCCGCGCAGTTCACCTCCGCCGAGGCCTTCACCGTGCAGTACCGCGGCACGGTGACGTTCTCCTACCCCTCGCACTTCTTCACGTTCGTGCTCGGCGACCCGAAGGTGGTCGTGGACGGCGGCACCGGCACGCTCTACGCCGACGTCGAGCTGCGCACCGAGGAGGGCGCGCCGTCGGAGCCGGTGAACCTGCCGGGGGTGGCGCTCGCGAACCTCGACCTCGCGGGCGCGCAGAAGACGAACGAGGCCGGGGTGCTGTCCGTCGGGAACGTGCCCGCGACCCTGACGAGCTCGGACGCCTTCGGCGGCTTCTACGAGGACGGCGCCGAGCTCGACCCGGTGTCGCTCACGCTGGGCGCCGACTGCGCGACCCTGCCGGGCGGCCCCGGCGGGAACACGGGTGGCGTCAGCACCGGTGGCGGAAACTCCGGTGACGACCTGGTGCCCGACGTGCGGTTCCGGCCGCAGGCGAACCCAGGCGACCTGGCCTACACCGGCCTGGGCTCGTGGCCGATCTACGTCGGCGTGACCCTGCTCGTGGCCGGCGTCGCGCTGACCCTGCTGGCGAACCGCCGCCGCAGCAGAGCCTGACCCGACCGCAGCGAAGGCCACCTTGCCTGCGTTCAACGCAGGCAAGGTGGCCTTCACTGCGGCTGTGTGAGCTGTGATCGGACCTAGCCTTCGCGGTGGCAGGTGTTCGTGGGGGGTACGTCGAGCGTGGGGTTGCGGTCGAAGAAGCCCACCGGCTTGAGCGTGAACCCGGCGTAGTCCACGGGCATCACCGGCCAGTCCTCAGGGCGCGGGAAGTGCGTGAGCCCGAAGGTGTGCCACAGCACGATGTCCTCGCCGTCGATGCCCCGGCCCTCGGCCGCCCACTTCGGCAGGCCGTCGCCGCCGGGGTTCTGGTTCACGAGGTCACCGGCCGGATAGCGGTGCGCCGGGTCGTACTTCGTGACCCAGAGGTGCTTCGTCGCGAACGTCGCCCTCGCGTGGATCGACGACGACTCGTCGGCGAGCAGCGTGGGCTGCCCCTGCGGGTGCAGCGCGTAGGCGACCGGCTGGCCGAGCCGGTTGGTCACCTCCGGGTTCACGACGTGCCACACCCGCGCCCGTGTGTTGTCGGCCAGCCGCTTCGCGTCCGACTCCGTGGCCAGGCGCGTGCGCGCCTGGCGGAAGGCGTTGCCGTACGGGTTGTCCTCGCTCACCGGCACGCGCTGCGCCTCGACCTCGTCAACGGCGTTGCGCTGCCCGTCGACACCGACGTCGAGCCGGGCGCAGAACAGGTGCTGGTGGTACGGGGCGCCGAGCCCCGGCGCCACCTCGGTCGCGTACTCGTGCCCCCGCTCCGGGTAGGCGGAGGTGAACGTGACGCCCGTGGCCTTGGCCTCCAGCTGGATCGTGCCGTCGAGGTAGAGATACCAGTAGAAGCCGTAGTCGTAGTTGCCGATCGTGGTGAAGAACGAGATCACCAGCCGCCGCTGCCGCCGCGTCTCGTGCGAGCCCGCGAACAGGTCGGAGTGCTTCCACAGCACGCCGAAGTCCTCCTCGTGCATGCAGATCGCGTTGCGGATCGTGCGTGCCTCGCCGAGGTCGTCGGCCACGACCGCGTCGAAGTAGCGGATCTCGCCGAGACAGTCGCAGCCCAGCTCCAGCGAGTTGGTGTAGCGGGCGAACATGTACTCGCCGCAGTCGAAGTAGTTCTGCCAGAACCGCACCGGCGACGGGTCGGCGTAGGGCACCACCATCTCGGCCACCGACGCGCGGTACAGCACCGGCCGCTCGTGGAAGGAGAGCTGGTGCAGGGTCAGCCCCTCGCGCTCGTTGAAGCCGATCCGCAGATCCCAGTTCTCCCACCGCACCCGGCTGCCCTCGACCTCGAAGCTCGGCCCGTGCGGCTGCGTGATCTCGATCGGCTTCAGGCTCGTGCGAGCGGGGCCGGTCTGCTCCGGGTCGTCGAAGTTGCCCGGCTCCCGGGGCACCGGCAGGTTCTCGTGGTCGATCACCCTGGTCACCGCGCGGCTGGTCAGGTCGACGTAGGCCACGAGCCCGTCCACCGGGTGCGCCCACGGGTGGTCCTTCTCGTGCAACTGCTGGAAGCCGAGCGAGCGCACGACCCGCTTGCCCTCCTCGCCGGGCTCGTCGTAGCAGCCCGCCGAGAGGGGCACGGCACGCACGGTCGCCGGGTCGAGACCCCGTCGTGCCAGCGCGGACGTCCACTGCTCGTCGGCGTTGAGGATGTCCTCGATCAGTTCGAACTCGGTGTCGAGGATCGGCGGCTGTCCCGCCGCCACGGGGTCGATGTCCACCACCGAGTCCACAGCGGACCTGGTGGTCGACACGACCACGTCGCGCGAACTGCCGTCGGCGAGGTTCAGCAGGATCGCCCTGAACCGGCGGTCGAGTTGGGCGCCAGGCGTGAACGCCAGCACGTCGGACTTCTCCGGCTCCTCCAGCGCGAGGAACGCGAACCGCACGGGCTCGGCGAGCAGCCCGGCGTCGGCGAGGACCCGGCGGACCTGGCCGACCTCGTCGGCGCTCATCGGGTCCAGCGGATGCGTCGCGGTGGTCCTGTCTTCGGCGATGGTCATCTCTGCTCCTCTCGGTGGAAATCAGGCGGTTTCGACAACGGTTTCCGGTGCGAGCGGGGCCTTTCGCACCACGGCGCAGAGCGCGAGCCCGAACACGAACGAGCCCGCGAGCACCGCGCCGATCACGGCGGCCAGCCCGGCCGAGCCGCCGATCAGGGTGGGGAAGTTGAGGATCGTCAGCGCCAGGCACGTGCCGAGCCCGGCAAGCCCGAGCACGGGCGCCACGAGCGTGTGCCAGGCGCGCTGGTCCACTCGCGTGCGCCGGAAGAACACGACGACGGCCAGGCACGTGAGCGTCATCAGCGCCAGCACGCCGAGCGTCGCCGTGCCCGCCATCCACGCGAACACCTGCGTCACCGGGTCCATCCCCAGCGCCGCGAACAGCACCGTGAGGAGCACCGCGCTGCCCGACTGGGCGAGTGAGGCGACGTGCGGGGAACCGTGCCGCTCGTGACTGCGGCCGCACACCGAGGGCAGCGCGCCGGCGTTGCTGAGGGAGAAGGCGTACCTCGCGACGACGTTGTGGAAGGCCAGCAGCGCGGCGAACAGGCTCGTCACCAGCAGCACCTGTGCGACGTCGGCGCCCACCGCGCCGAGGTGGTCGCCGATGGTCGCGATCAGCATGTTGCCGGGATCGGCCGCGGCCCGCTCGACGGCGGCGGCGTCGCCCCACGCGGACACCACGGCCCAGCTGGAGAGCGCGTAGAAGCCGGCGATCAGCAGCAGCGCGGCGTACGTGGCCCGCGGGATGGTGCGGCCGGGATCGCGGGCCTCGTCGCGGAACACCGCAGTGGCCTCGAAGCCGATGAAGCTCGCGACGGCGAACATGATCGCGATGCCCAGCGAACCGGACCCGATCTGCGCGGGCTGCAGCAACGCCGTCGACAGCCCGGCGTCCCCGCCGCCCTTGGCCGCGACCACCGCGTCGAACACGAGCACGATGCCGACCTCGCACAGCAGCAGCACGCCGAGGACGCGGCTGCTGAGCTCGATGTGCCGGTAACCGAGCACACCGACCACGGCAGCCGCGGCCAGCGCGTACAGCCACCACGGCAGCGCGGGCCCACCGTAGTGCTGGACGAGGCCGTCGAGCGTCGCGCCGAGGTAGCCGTAGACGGCGAGCTGCACCGCTGTGTAGGTGACGAGTGCGAGGAACGCCGTGCCGAGGCCGGGCGCGCGGCCGAGTCCGCGCTGGACGTAGGAGTAGAACGCGCCCGCGTTGGGCACGTGCCTGCTCATCGCGCAGAACCCGACGGCGAACAGCAGGAGCACGGCGCAGCACAGCACGAACGTCGCGGGGAAGGCCGCGCCGTTGCCCAGCGCCACGCCGAGCGGGACGCTGCCAGCCACCACGGTGAGCGGGGCCGCCGCGGCGACGACCATGAAGACGATGGAACCGGCACCGAGCGAGCCGGACAGCGAGCGGGGAGCGGATGTGTCCATGCGGACCTCCGGTGGAGAGCGGCTTCTCTGACTCGCTGCAGCGTTGCCAGAAGACGTTGCCGCGCCGCGCCCGTCCGGTCAAACGCCGGTCTCCTCGGCTGGTAAGACGCGACACACCATTCTCGGAACACGGGAACGGCCTCGCCCGGATTCTCATTTGACTCGCTCGTGTGTGACGTCAGCGGTCACTCCGCGGTTACAGTCCCTCGTTAGCGTGCTGGTCCTGCGTTGAAGGAGGCCGATGTCGCGAGCGTCGGGGTACCGGGGTGCCGTGGCGGTACGTCGCGAGTCTCCCATGTCGGGGCTCGACCGCCGCAATCTCGGCCCGCTGCAGGTGTTCGCGCAGTCGATCTCGGGTGCCGCGCCGTCGGCGGCGATGGCGGCCGCCCCCGCCGTGGCGGCGGCGACCGCGGGCGGGGCCGTGCTGTGGTCGTTCGTCGCCGCCACCGTGCTGGCCCTGCTGATCGGCGTGTGCGTCGCCCAGTTCACCCGGAGGATGGCCGCGGCCGGCTCGCTCTACAGCCTCACCGCGAAGGGGCTCGGCCCGGTCGCCGCGTTCGCGGCCGGGTGGGCCCTGCTCATCGGCTACGGGCTGCTCGCGATGGCCGCGCTCGTCGGCGCGGGCACGTATGTGCACGACGTGCTGCGGCGGATGGGCCTCAGCCCCGGCTGGGGCGCCGTGGCGGGCACCGTGGTGGTGCTCGGCGTGCTCGCGACGGTGCTGACCGTGCGTGGCGTGCGCCTGTCGGCCAAGGTCGTGCTGGTGACGGAGGCCCTGTCGATCAGCGCACTGCTCGTCGTGTTCGGGCTGCTGCTCGCCCGGGTCGCGCCCGAGCTGGGGTTCACGCCGTTCACCACGGAGGAGGGGCTCGGCGGTGTGGCGGGAGCGGTGTTGCCCGCGCTGGGCGCGTTCGTCGGCTTCGAGGCGGCGGCGTCCTTCGGTGTCGAGGCGCGGCGCCCGTTCCAGAGCGTGCCCCGTGCCGTGCAATGGACAGCGGCCCTGTGCGGCGTGCTTTACCTGGTCGCCGCGTACACGCAGGCGGCGGGGCTGAGCCAGCTGCCGGGCGGGCTCGCCGGGCAGCCGGAGCCGATGAGCACGCTCGCCGAGCTGGAGGGGCTGCCGTGGCTGCCCTACGTGCTCGACGCCGGCATCGCCGCGTCGTTCTTCGCGTGCACGATGGCGACCAGCAGCGCGCTGGTGCGGGTGCTGCTGTCGATGGGCCGAGAGGGCATCGTCCCTCGCCGCCTCGGCACCACCCACCCCCGCTACCGCACGCCGCACGTGGCGATCCTGCTCGTGCTGCCCGCCGCGACGCTGCTGCCGGTGGTGCTGCTCGCCGCCGGCGTGTCCACCCGGGAGCTGTTCGTGGCCCTGCTGAACATCGCCGTGTTCGGTTACCTCATCGCCTACCTGCTCGTGTGCGCGGCGGCGCCGGTCTTCCTGCACCGCATCGGTGAGCTGACGCGCGGCGCGCTGGCCGCGTCGGTGATCGTGGCCCCCGTCCTGCTTGCCGTGCTGGTGCTGTTCACCGTGAACAACGCCGACGGGCCGTACCCGCTGGCGTTCACGCTCCTGCTCGCGGCCGGGCTGGCGTGGTACGCGTGGGTGCGGGCGCGCAGACCGCGGCAGCTGGCCGGGATCGGCATCTACGACGAGACGTCGGCGTCCGACCTGCTCGGCGGCAGGCCATGAGCCCGCCCGCCGAGCAGGCACCGCTGTCGGGACGACAGCCGAAGGCCGTCCGCAACGCCCTCGCCGTGCTGGAGGAGGTGGTGGCCGCGGGGCCCGGCGTGACCGCGAAGGAGATCTCCGCCGCGCTGAAGCTGCCGCCCGCGACGACGTACCGGCTGCTGAACCTGCTCGTGGGCGAGGAGTACCTGGTGCGGCTGCCGGACCTGCGCGGGTTCGCGCTCGGCCGCAGGGCGGGCAGGCTCACGGTTCCCGTCGCGAGCGGTCCACCCGCGGCCGCCAGGGCGGTGGTGGAGCGCCTGCGGCAGCGCGTGCGCTGGGGCGTGCACCTCGCGTCGTACCAGTCGGGGCGGGTGGAGCTCGTCGACGCCGACCCCGACCACCCGCCGTCGGACGGTGCCCTGCTCGCCCGCTACCCGCATGCCTCCGCTCTGGGCAAGCTGCTGCTCGCCGATCAGGCCGAATGGCGGGCCATGGTGCGGGACCTGCGCCCGTTCACGACGGCGACGATCACCGAGGCGGGGCGGCTGGAGACCGAGCTGGCCGACGTGGCGCGAACGGGGCTCGCGCGCCAGTGCGGCGAGCTGTACCCGGGGCGCGGCTGTCTCGCGGTGGCGATCCGCGATGTCGTGCACGGAACCCTCGTGGCGGGCCTCGCCGTGAGCGGACCGACCGAGCGTGTCGCCGAACCGAACCCCGACCTGCTGGCCCTCGTGCGCGAACACGCCGACCAGCTCGCGCCCCTGCTGGCCTGACCGATTCGCGCCACTGCAGTGAAGGCCACCTTCACTGCGTTGAACCTGGATCCGCTGAAGGTGGGGTGGTTGTTGGCCGTGTTGTAGGCGGGCAGATGCCCTCTGACTTGGGATGATTGGTCTTGCGACAGTACCGATCAACTCTGAGTGAGAGGGCATCTGCTGGATGCGATCGTCTCATACGGCGGGCGCGGTGTCCGCGTTGTTCGATGATGGGAATCTTGTGTCGGACGCGGGGCTGGTGGCCTTGGTGCGGCTGGGGGAGCGTGTCGGGTTGCCCGCGTTGGCGGATGAGCTGGTCCGGTTGGGGGTAGCGCGGGCGCGAAGCCCGCCGCGAAGATCACCACGATCGTGGCGGGCATGGCGTCCGGCGCGGACTCGATCTCTGATCTTGACCGGTTGCGGTCGGGGGCGATGGGCAGGTTGTTCACCGATGTCCGGGCCGCCTCGACGATCGGGACGTTCCTGCGGTGGTTCACGCCCGGGCATGTGGCGCAGTTGGAAAAGCTGGGCGGCGAGGTGTTGCGGCGGCTGACCGAGCACACGCCGCTGTTGCCCGGAGCGGACCGGTTGGCGTTTCTGGACCTGGATTCCAAGATCACCCGCGTGTTCGGCCGGGGCAAGGAAGGCGCGGCTTACGGCTACACCGGGCAGTGGGGCCTGAATTTCCTGGCGGGCACGCT
>NZ_QEQT01000097.1:0-42238 GCF_003311655.1 Prauserella sp. PE36
CTAGGGCGTGTCTCCTAAAGATCTGCGGTGTGAGCTGGGATTGTTGATCGCATGTCACGGTTTGCGGTGCTTACTGACGCTCAATGGGCTCGGATTGAGCCGCTGATGCCGTCCTCGGATGGCCAGCGAGGCAGGCCGTTTAGGGATCACCGGCAGGTGGTCGAGGGGATCGTCTACCGATTCCGGACCGGGATCGCGTGGCGGGACCTGCCTGAGTCGTTCGGACCGTGGCAGACGCTGTGGAAGCGGCACAAGCGGTTCTCGACCGATGGGACCTGGGATAAGATCCACGCTCGGCTGGTCGCTGAGGCTGACGCCGCCGGCGGGGTGGACTGGACGGTGTCGGTCGACTCCACCATCAACCGCGCCCACCAGCACGCGGTCACCCTGCGACGGGTCGAACATCCCGCAGGTCGGCGGCCCACAGGGGGCTGAGCCGAACTACAAGGATCTACGCGCCGAGCCGCTTGATCATGCGCTGGGACGCTCGCGGGGCGGGATGTCGACCAAGATCCACCAGCTCGTCGACGGCCGCGGCCGCCCGCTGGTCATCGCACTCACACCCGGCCAGGCCGGTGACTCCCCCATGCTCGCGCCGCTGCTGTCCCACCTGGCCGTCAAACGGCTCGGTCCAGGTCGGCCGCGCACTCGCCCCGAGGCCTTGATCGGCGACAAGGCCTACTCATCCCGAGCGATTCGAGCCAGACTGCGAGCCCGGGGCATCAAGACCGTGATCCCACAGCCCGCAGACCAGATTGCTCACCGCAGACGGCGTGGCGCCGCCGGAGGCCGCCCACCCGAGTTCGACGCCCTGACCTACAAGCGGCGCAACGTGATCGAACGGTCCTTCAACGACCACAAGCAATGGCGCGGCATCGCCACTCGCTACGACAAGCTCGCCGCCGTCTACCGAGGAGGCATCGTCCTCCGCGCGATCACCCTATGGCTTCGGCAATAAGGAGACACGACCTAGGCGAACCCAGCCCGCAACTTCGGCTCGCCGTTAGGCAGGTCCCCGGGTCGAGGGTCGCTTGCCGTTGATGTCCAGACCGACGGCGTGGTGCGCGCACTTGCCGACGTCCAACCCCAGAAACACGTCATAACCTGCTGGTTATGTGCAGTCTCGTTCGTCCGTCGCGTGTGGTCGCCGGTCGAGGATCGACGGCCACCAGGCCCGGTGACACCCCGAATAAATCATTCCTTCGACTGGGGCCTCAGTCATGCCGGACCCGACGACCACAGCTCCTTCATCAGGCGTACCTCATCTCAAGCTGCTGCGGGCTACACGGCCAGCGTCCGCTGGTATTGACCGCCTCGGGGCCGGGCAGTATCGTTCTTGAAACTCTCATTTCAACCAGTGCGACGCTCCACTTCGGGAAGGTCTCGCCATGGTGACAACGGCTGAAGACGACGGATTCGCGGCTATCTGGCCAAGGCTCTTCACGCGCCGAAACCTGCTGCACGCAATGAGTGTCGGCGCTGGAGCTGCCGTAGCTGGCTCTAGTGGCCTGCTCTTGTCGGCTTGCACAGCTGGGGCACCGCCGCAAGCGACCAACTCCTCGGGCGGAGCCCTGACGGTATCGCTATTCAACGCGTTTCCGAGCTTAGACCCCCTTGCGGGACAGTTCGAGGCTACGCAATCTATTGCCAATCTATGGTCGGAGCGTCTGTACCGCGTCGATCCGTTTCCACCGCGTGCTCAGATTTCGCCTGAGCTTGCTAAGGGTATGCCTGTGGAGACCTCGCCAGGTGTGTACCAGGTCAAATTGGAAGCGAATCGAAAATTTCACAACGGAGAAGATCTTGACGCCGACGATGTAGTGTACACACTCAACCGCATCAAAGATCCGGCCGAGAACATCGATCTAGCGCGCTTCTTTGAACTTTTCGAAGAGGTAAGGTCCATTGGGCGCTATGAAGTTGAGTTCAAGCTCAGCGTTCCTATTTCACTAATTGTCGAGCGACTCTCGGTGTTCCCTGTCTTGTCGAGGTCTGTTCCTCCCGAGCAACTGAAGTTAAGGCCGGTCGGTTCGGGTCCGTACCGTGTGACTTCGGCTGTCTCGGAAAAAAGCGTACGACTCGAGAAATTCAACGAATATAAAGGTCCGCGAGATCAAACCTACGAAGTGCTGGATATCAGTATCGTCGAAGACGGAAACGCTCGAATATCAGGACTTCGAACGGCCAAGTTCGATGTGATCGAGCAAGTTCCGCCGACGGCATATGAGTCCCTAAAAGGTGATCATGGAGTCAAGGAAGCCGCTGTCGATAGCTACCGGTCGACCACGCTGATCTTCAACTGCGGAAAGCCGCCTTTCAGCGATGCACGCATGCGTCGAGCTGTATGTTACGCGATCGACCGCGATGCAATAACGCGCACGAGTTTCTTTGGTCTGGCTAAACCTGCGTGGGGGGGCTGGATACCAGAGGAACATCCAGAGTATGTGCGGCCTGAGCTGGTCTACAAGTACGCTCCCACGCGAGCTCGGCAGTTAATTAGGGAAGCCGGATACGGCACCGATCCTGTGCCGATTGATTTCCTGATCTTCAATGAGAGTTACGTGATATCTCAGCAGCCAATCATCGAACAGAACCTTCGAGACGCCGGGTTCTCCCCTAACATGGTTCCCGGAGGCTTGGGCCTCTACGCGCGAGTTCCAGAGGGGAGATTTAGTGCTCTCCTTGGGTACTCGGACGCATCTACCGGATCGCCTGATATCGACTTCCTACTGCGCTTCCACTTCTACGGTCCTCTGCCAAGGCAGTTTGCGCATTGGAATGCGCCAGCATTGGCGCGGATAGAACGTCTCTTGGATGAGGCAATCGAGATGAACGACGAAACACAACGTAGACAACGATGGTCGGAAGTGCAGGATATCGTTCAAGATGAAGTGCCCATAGCTGCGTTACACCGAGTAAAGCAACTGACGGCTTGGCGTTCCACGTTGAGTGGGTATCGAGCGCTCCCCGGGCCTGGATTCCTGCCTGACGGTGTTAGTGGGTAGTTCCAGGGAGGGGCGCGAAGTGCCTTTGGCAAAAGACTACCTACCGGGGACGCATCATCCGGTTTCCGACGAGGCGCAAGATGTCCGGTCGGCTGGGCGAAGTCAGAAAACGGCAGTCTGGCTATTTATTGGGCGGCGACTTGCAACTACTCCTATTGTACTTTTCGGCGTCATCTTACTTGTTTTCCTTATTGTTGACCTATCGCCGAACGATCCTGCCAGGGCCAGCCTCGGCCTGTTTGCCTCGGAGGAGGCTCGCGCCAGGTTCGCCGCTGAGAACGGGCTCGATGATCCAGTTTGGGCACGATTCTGGCGGTTTATTGTCAATCTCCTGCACGTCGATTTGGGCAGCTCAGTCGTCAGGCCTGAACCGGTGGCGCAGTTGATTGGTGCAGCATTGCCGGTGACGTTGCAGTTGATGCTACTTGCCACGGTGATATCGGTCGTTCTATCGCTTGCCCTAGGTGTACTAGCAGCTCAGACCGATGGTCGCCTGGTTGACAGGACCATCGGAGGTCTGGCTGCCCTCTTTCAGGCAGCGCCACCCTTCTGGGTCGGACTCATGTTCATCCAGCTGTTTGCCGTGGCTTTAGGCGTTTTGCCATCCGGTGGATATGTTCCTATTGGTGACGGCGTTAAGTATTGGTTTTCGTCTATGATCGGACCCGCGACCGTCTTGGCGCTTCCTTTTACGGCTGCGATGACTCGTATCGTTAGGGCTTCAGTCGCCGACGAGCTTGCGAAAGACTACGTGCGGACGGCGAAAGGTGCGGGAATTCCATGGTTGACCATCTTGATGAGAAACGTGCTGCGTAACTCGTTGATCTCACCAATTACGGTACTCGGGCTCTATATTGGTGGGTTGATGTCCGGGGCAATCGTGGTTGAGTCCGTCTTCAACCTTCCCGGCATGGGTACGTTGCTTGTGTCAGGCGCGGACCAAGGAGATCTCGGTGTAGTGCGCGGGGTTGCAATAGTCTCGGCGTTTGTGTTCGTGCTGGTAAATCTAGTTGTAGATGTCCTCTATATACTCTTGAACCCTCGTGCGGCAGAGGCGGTAGCAGAATGACGCTCAAGTTGCCACAGGGCCGACGCACTTCCGACAGTCGACGCTATCGGTACTTTCCAATGTTGCGGACTAAAAAGCTGGGTTCGTTATCCATCTGGTCGCTCCTAATTATACTAGGAGCTGCGCTGGTGCTGCTAGTACTGCCGGCCCTGGTGTCTACGTCCCCGACAGAGCTCGGTACTGAACAGCCGCTCGCCACTCCGAGTTCCGAGAATATATTCGGCACAGACCAAACGGGTCGCGATGTCGCGACGCGAGTGTTGTATGGAGCGAGGATCAGTCTCTTTGTTGCGCTGACTTCTGCACTGGGTGCGCTAATCGCAGGCGGAGTCCTCGGTGCAATCGCAGCCACTGGTCCAAAATGGCTTGGAACCTTGGTCATGCGTACCACTGAGATCGCATTGGCATTTCCTGGCATCCTGTTAGCGATCGTGCTGGCCGCTGCGATCGGTCCGAGTATGTCGACGACGATCATCGTGCTAGCGATTATATACACCCCTCCTATGGCGCGAGTAGTTCGCGGTGCTGTCTTTAGTGAGTACGGTGAAGATTATGTCACAGCCGCACGGCTCATTGGTACCCGTCCAGTGAGACTGGTCGGCTACCATGTGGGCATCAACGCTGGAGTCCCGGTTCTGGTCTATACGACGCTTGTTATGGCGGACGCGATAGTTGCCGAAGCTGCACTCTCATTTATTGGTGCGGGAACTAAGCAGCCGGCACCCTCGTGGGGAAACATGATCCGTGATGGGCAAGAGGTTCTGGAATCAGGGGCCTGGTGGGTTTCGCTATTTCCCGGCGCCGCCATTCTTCTGACTGTGATACTTCTAAACAGGTTTTCGGACGCAATCGGCAGGCGGTTGAGGTCCCGATGAGCGGAGTTGATACCGGAGTGCGAATGGGGGAACTAATGGGAGAAGATATCCTCAAGATCGAGAACTTGTCGGTTCGTTTCCCTCGACGTTATGGGCCGGTTTCCGTATTGGACAACATTAACCTCTCCATTGGTTCGGGCGAGCGCCTAGCAATCGTCGGTGAATCAGGCTGCGGGAAGTCTATTCTGGGTTTGGCTGTCTCGGACCTGCTCCCTTCTAGTGCAGTCGCAAACGGCCGCATCGAGTTCCTCGGAACAGACGTTAGGTCGATGAGTAAAAGTCGGCGTAGAAGCATACGCGGGCAAGGTATAGGGATTGTATACCAGGATGCGATGACGAGTTTGAACCCTGGGATGAGCGTAGGAAGTCAACTAACGCAAGTCTGCAAGCGCTCAGGGGCAGAGGCAACGCCAGCAGAACTTCTGGAGTCAGTAAGGCTCGGTGAGACTCGACGTATCTTACGCGCTAAACCGTATCAACTGTCGGGTGGCCAGAGGCAAAGGGTGCTCATTGCGCTGGCACTGGCGCGAAATCCTAGACTTGTGGTGGCTGACGAACCGACTACCGCGCTCGATGTCACTGTACAGGCGCAAATAATGGAACTTTTGCTTAATCTTCAAAGCAATCTTGGATTTGCGTTGCTATTTATCAGTCACGACTTAGCTTTAGTGTCGGAGTTCACGCAGAGAATTGCGATAATGTATGCCGGCCAAATCGTGGAGACAGGCTTGACTACTGAAGTGCTACAGGATCCTCGACATCCATATACGGCTGGACTCGTGTCCGCAAGTGTCAGTCTGGAGGAAGGGGATGACGAATTGAAGTCTATTCCTGGGCAGGTTCGTCGCCCGGAATCGTTTTTGGAAGGATGCCGGTTCCGCGATAGGTGCGAGCGAGTTACAGAGATTTGTTCCGTGCGCCCGAGAGTTGAAGAGGAGCCGGGGCGCGATTTTGCTTGCCATCACCCGTATGCAAAAACCGCATCGGTTGGGCGAAACTAAGCCCTGGGCCGGCGAGCGTCGGGATGATAGATTGACGCGTATAGATGTATGTGATGTCGCCCATGTTCAACGGCGATCGCAACGGTTCTGGGAAGTGAGTATGAGCGAACACATTCTGGCGAAGAAGGCACTTTGTACTCTTGAGAGTGTTGATCTGCAGCGAGGTTCAGAGTCAGATTTTTACGCGCCGTACTTGAATCTGTTGGCTCCGGACATATCGTTAGAGTTTGGTGTTCCCTCAGGAACTCCCTTACGTCGTTACATCCACGGTAAAGCCGCCGTTGAAGAATTCTTTTTGTCAGGGTTGCATGAGCTTTTCGATGAGCTGCGCGTCGATGGAAGCGTTGAGTTTGTAGGGGGGATGGATAAGGTGGCAATCCTGGGGCGTGAGAGTTACCGAATTAGGGCGAATGGGCGCCGTGTCGAAGGAAAGGCGTTTGCAATAATTTTGGAGTTCGCAGACGGTCTGCTGGTTAGGGATAGGCGTATTAGGGAAATGATGGAGTTTGTAGATGCCCATCGGTTCCTGTTGGGGGGAGAATGAAATGGTTCTGCGTGGCGTGGACGGCCATGGTTCGACCAATTTTAATGGCGGATGGACTCGTGAGCAAGTTAATATCGGCCTTGCGTTACGTGCGTGGTCGTTCTTTTATATCAATTCTACCTATAGGGCTTCGGGTAACGGCGACGAGGTACTTTTTGAGCTCTTGGCAGAAGATGTGGTTTGGTCTCATGAAGGCCCGAAGTGTCCAGGTTTGCCGACTTACCCAGGTGAGGTCCGTGGTAAGCGAGCCTTGGTAGAGATGCTGACTTGGGAGCAAGATGTCATCGTTGACGTCGATCTCGAGGACCCTGTAGCGAAGCCCTTAGAGTTCCTGGCTAGTGGGGACCGAGTGGTGATGATAAACGAAGAGAGATACTTCATCACAAAAACAGCGAAGACTGTGCGTAATAACTGGAATGCTGTCGTCATGGACTTCGCGGACGGACTGATAACCAAAATAAGGATCATCTCCAATTTGAATGACTATATCGAGTCGGAACTTGGCGTCGGTTGGTCGAGCCACGTTCCGGAGTCGACTTGAACGGTGCGTGAAACTCTAAGCTCAGAGCAGGACCCAGCCGCCGTCGACGCAGACCGTCTGACCCGTCATGAACGAACTGTCGTCGCCGAGTAGGAAGCTCACGACGTTGGCGATGTCTTCCGGCTTCCCCCTGCGATGCAGCATCTGGCTGGCGAACATGATCTCGGCGACCTGCTCCTGGTCGGGGAAGGCCACGATCTCGGCCTCGGTTTGGATCGCGCCCGGCATCACACAGTTGACGCGGATGCCGCGAGGCCCGAGCGCACCGGCGAGGGACCGCGTGAACCCGATGATGCCCGCCTTGGTCGTCGCGTAGTGCAGGGATTTGGGTGCGCCGAGCTTGGCCTGCACGCTGCTGACCGTGACGATCGCCGAGTTCTCCGGCTGGTCGGACCTGGTGAATGCTCGACGGCAGCACAGGAAGAGGCCCTTCAGATTGACGTCGGCGATCCGGTCCCACTCGTCCTCGGTGATCTCGTGCCACGTAGAGCGGCCGGTCGCGGCGGCGTTGAGCACTAGTGAGCGGACCGGCCCGAGCTCGTGCTCGCACTGGGTGAACATCGTGTCCACCGAGGACGGGTCGCTGATGTCGGCGGGCAGTACGGTCGCTTTTCCGCCGGCACTCTGGATGTCCGTGGCGAGGTTCTTCGCGGCGGCGATCATGTCCTCGTCGGGGTAGCTGTTGATCGCGACGAACTCGCCGTCCGCCGCTAGCCGCCGCGCGATCGCGGCTCCGATTCCTTGTGACGCTCCAGTGACGAGTGCGACTCCGGTTCGATGCATCATCGTTCTCACAGGGCTCCGGCGAATCGGTGGGCGTAGCGGCCGGTCACGGGTGCCTCGACCGCGTACAGGAGACCACCGCCTTCCGGTTGCTCGTGGTTCGCGGTCGTGATGTACAAAATGGACAGGCCTGGCCCTCCGAAGGCGCAGCTCGTCGTGCAGGGAGTCGGCACGTTCACGGTGGCCGTGACCTTGCCGGTTCGCGGATCGAGACGCCACACCTGCCCGGGGCCCCAGATCGCGAGCCAGATCGAACCTTCCGCGTCGACGGCGAGCCCGTCGGGAAGGCCGATCTCGCGCGGAACGGTACGGAGAACACGAGCTGCCCCCAGTTCGCCGGAGCCGAGATCGTAGTCCCAGGCGGTGACGGTGCCAGCGGTGCTGTCGACGTGGTACAGCGTGTCGCCGCTCGGCGACCAGTCGATGCCGTTCGACATGCTCAGCCGGCGCAACTGGGTGGCCACGCCACGGTCGTCGAGGCGGTACAGAGCGCCTCGACGGCTGTCGTCCATGACTGCGGACCCGGCCCAGGCCCTGCCGCGGGGGTCGATCGCGGCGTCGTTCATCGTGACACCATCGGCCTCCGTGGTCGTCACCTTCTGCGCGATCTGTCCGGTGCCGGGATCGAGCCAGCCGAACCCGGTCCGGGTCACGGTGAACAGGTGGGAGTCCGGACCGAGTTCGATGGCCGTGGCGGTCAGCGAGAGGGGGATCGACGACTCGTGGCCGTCGGTGTCGATGGTGTGGAGCCGGTCACCGGCGATGTCGAGCCAGCGGAGCCCGGCGTTGGGGTCCCACAGCGGCGATTCGCCGAGGCCGGAAACCGAGTCGGAGACCGGCGCCGCTCGCAGCGTGAAGTCGGATGTCGACCTAACCATGGGCCCTGCCAGTCGTGCGCATCGGTCCTCCAGGGATCGAGTCAGCGGGCTACGAAATCCGTGCGGCGAAAACCCGGAATGGAGGTCGCGGCCCAGTCGTCGACGCATGCCGGGACCTCGTCGAGCTCGGCCGGGAGAATCGCGGCCGCTTCGGCGCCGAAGCGGCTCAGGTCCTTCCAGCCCGCGCCGGTCAGAATGAGTACTACATGGGCGTCGAAGCCGATGCGGGCCTCCGCGACGTCGCGTTCGAGGCAGGCGAGGGACGCGGCCGACGCGGGTTCCACGAACACGCCTTCCGTCTCCGCCAGTCGCCGTTGGGCGGCGAGGATCGCGTCGTCTTCCGTCGCGGTGGCCCACCCTCCGGAATCGAGCACGGTCTTGGCCGCGGGGACCCCGTCGGGTGGGTGTGGGATCTGCAGCGCCGAGATCTCGCTCTCGCACGTCTCGATGACAGGTGACGGAATCTCGTGGTTGAGATGACGGGCGATGGGCGAGCACCCGTTCGGCTGACAGATGACCACTTTCGCCGCCGACTCACGGTGCCGCAGCCCTCGTCCGATGGCGGTGGCCAGACCCCCACCGCCGGTGGGAACGTAGACATGTGAGGCATCGGGCGCCTGCTCGACGAGTTCGTACGCGATGGTGTCGATGCCGCGCATTCCTTCGGGGTTGAACTCGTGGGCGGTGATCGCCAGGTACAGATCGTGGCGTTCCGCGGCCGAGCGAACGTGGTCGAAGAGACTGTTGTCGGTGGAAGCTTTCGAACGCCTCCCGACTCCCTCGACGGCGACAACGCCGATCGAGTACGGCATCAGGGGCTGGCGCTTCTCCAAGGGGGCCGACGCGACGAGACACAGGAAACCGGGAAGCCCTGCCCGCGTACCATAGGCGGCCATCGACAGCCCGGCGTTGCCGGACGACGTGGCTATCCACCCGTTCTGCCCTCGTTGCCGTGCCAGGGATAGCGACATCGTAGCGACCCGGTCCTTGTAGGAGCCCGTGGGATTCTGCGACTCCAGTTTCGCGGACAGCTGACCAATCCCGAGCTGCCTGGCGAGGACCGGGAGGGACAGCAGGGGTGTGTTTCCCTCTCCGAGGCTGATGAAGTCGTCGACGGCCGGAAGATCCGCTGCGAATCGGCTCAGTCCTTGGCTGCGAGGTTCCACCTGGTTCACTCCTGGTGTGCGCTGGTCCTGGCCAGTACGAAGAGCACGTCGTCGACCGACGTTCGGGCACGGTGCCGGAGGAACATCACGACACCGTCGTAGGAGGCACGCACGGTCTCGAGCAGACCGCCGTGGTAGTCGTAGAGCCGACCGATCTCCTGGTTGTGAGCGACAGCGGCTCCCGCTGCCACCGTGGCGGTGAACAAGCCGTCGTACTTGGACTGAGCGCCATCGTCGAGGTCGCCGTCTCCGTACACCCATGCGGCGTCCAGCACGCTTCCGGGCCGGTACGTTTCCGGCAGCATTCCGATCTCGGCCATGATGCCGAGGACGCCACGAACATAGGTGTCGAGCTCGCGGCTGCGCACGGCTCCGCCCCCGGTGCACTCAGCGTAGACAGCCGGAATGCCTTGGTCGGCGGCGACGGACAGGCTTCGTCCCCGTCCGGTACGCGGATGCGACCAGATGAGGGGAGCGCCGAAGGCGACCGCGGCCCGCCGGGACTGCTCGGCCGCGCTGTTGTCCTCGGTGTAGCCGCAGAGCAGTGGCATCTGGTAGTTCAATCCGGCCGAATGCAGGTCGACGAGGAGGTCCGCACCGGTGATGACCTCTTCCGTGATGCCGGCGGCCAGTGCGGAAGTCGGTGATTCGTCACCGTCACCCGGAAAGCAACGTGCCAGGTTCTGCCCATCCAACGGGTTGAACCTGCTCTGCGCCGCCCATGCGACCGGGTTGGCCCGTGGGACCGCTCGAAGAGTTCCGGCAAGCGGCGCTCGCGAGACCTCATCTAGCAGTCGGAGCACGGCCAGCACGCCTTCGTCCTCGTCGCCGTGAACACCGCCGAGTAAGGCGACCGTCGGGCCTTCGTGGTGCCCACGGAGGGTGGTCAGTACTGCTCCACCGGTGAGCACCGATTCCTCTCGGGAGGTTGTGCCCGGCCCCGCCATGCGCATCGCCCTCCCGCAGTCTTGCAATATCGAAACGCCTATTTCACTATAGCTGTGTTGGGGATCGAACCCAAGAACGACTTGGAACCCGGCAGGCAGGCGAAGCGACTCAGGAGCGGTGATCGTTGATGCGGGTTTTGGTGACGGGTGCGTCAGGTCGCGTAGGCGCGAACATGGTCCGACGGCTCTTGGCAGAGGGCTACGGCGTGCGGGCCATGGTGATGCCGGGTGATCCGCACGCCGGCAAGCTCGACCGGTTCGCCGAGGTGCAGATTGTCGAGGCGGATCTCGCCGATCAAGCGGCGATCGACTCGGCGTGCAAGGACGTGTCCCACGTGGTTCACCTCGCCGCGCAACTGGTTCGGGGTGCTACTCCGGTGGACCGGTTCTTCGACGTCAACGCCTTCGGAACGTTGCGCCTGCTCGAAGGCGTCGTTCATGCCGGTGGTGACATCGAGCGGTTCGTTCTGGTTAGTTCGGACGGAACGTACCGTCCTGGGGCGCCGCCGGCCGTGCCACTGACGGAGAGTGCGCCCCAGGAACCCGCAGACTACTACGGTACGGCCAAGCTGCTCGGCGAGATCATCCTGCGAAACCACGCCGCGCAGTTCGACCTGCCGTTCTCGATCGTGCGGTTCGCGACCGTGGTGAGTCCGGAAGAGGCGCCGAACATCTTCCGTGCCGGCTTCTGGCGCTCCATCCTCCAGTGGCAGTCGATGGGCAAGGACAGCCATCTGTGGCCATTGTTCGAGAACCAGCCCGATCTTGCGAAGCTCTACGAAGCCGCTGTCAGGGATGTTCCCGCCGACGCGGCGGTGGGCCTGACGGGCCCGGACGGTGCGCCCTGGACCTTGAGCATGGTCGACGTCCGTGACGCGGTTCAAGGTGTCTACCGGGCGATGACAGCGCCGGGGGCTCTCGGTCACGCATTCAATATCGCTGCCGCGGAACCCACCTCGCACGCGGAGGGGGCCTCGGTGGTCTCGAAAGCCTTCGGTGTCCCCAAACGGATGGTGGAAATGCCGATGACGTTCCGGTTGGAGCTGAGCATCGCGGCCGCGCGTCAGCGTCTCGACTATGAGCCACGGTACGACTATCGGGCCATGGTCGAGTCCGCACGCCGGGGTGTGTCCGGAGGCGAGTTCATTCCGGCTGAGGCGGAAAGCGGCGTCGCGTCGACGTGGCGCGATGCCTGACAAAGTGGGTAGCCCGGTACAGGCGACCGTATGGATGGGGTCAACGGCAATGAATGACGTGCTAGTCGATCGAGTTGAATTGGCAAGAAGAGCCTTGTCCCATCTCGACACCAAGATCACTGAACGAAGCCTGGATGACTACCGTCCATTCTTCGATCTGTTGGCTGAAAAGGTCGTGTTCGAATACGCGTCACCTGCGAGTTCCGGATCGACCTGCTCAAAACAGGAACTCGTGAGCTACGTAACCGACTTGTTCGGATCCCTCTCCGATCCGATGCTGGCCGAAGAGATCCGTCTCACCAGGAGTCTGGAGTACTTCGCTCAAGGCGACAGGGTAGTGGTGCTGTGGTCTGAGTGTTCAGTGGACAAGAAGAGCGGGGCATCAGGTCCGGACAAGGAAGCTGTCGCGATATTCGATTTTCAGGGGAACGAGATCGTCAGGCTGCGTAAGTTCTCTCAGTGAATGGATATTATCCCTGAACCGTGGAAGCGCTCGATCACTGCTGATTTTCCGGCTGGTGCGCGCTTCAACCCCGCTCCGGGCGCTCCTCCGGAGTGGCGATCTGGTCCGCGATCTTCTGCAGTGACTCCGCCGCCTTGGCGACGTCTTCCGGTGCGAAGCGCGACGCCGGGGCGCTCAGGCTGATCGCCGCCGGCAGTCGCGTGCCCAGGATCGGCACCGCCACGCAGCGGCCGTCCGGCTCGTTCTCCGCGTTGTCCACCGCGTACCCGTCTTCGCGCACCTTGGTGAGCTCATCGAGGTACGCGTCCGGGGTCGTGATGGTGTTCGGCGTGACGCCCGGCATGCCCGCCTGCGCCAGCATCTCGCGGACCCGGTCTTCGGGCAGGCGCGCCGCGATCGCCTTGCCCAGTGCCGTCGAGTGGATCGGGTCCCGGTGGCCGTTGGACACCGAGAGCCGGACCGTGCGCCTGCTCTCGACGATGTCGAGGTAGATCACCGCGTTGCCGTCCAGGATGCCCAGGTTCGTGGTCTCGTCGTACTCGTCACGCAGCCGCTCCAGCCACGGGCGCGCCCGCTCGCGCAGCACCTCGAGATGCCGCGACTGCATCCCGACGAAGCCCAGTCCCAGCCTGAACAGGCCGCTGTCGGTGTCGCGCTCCACGTACCGGTGGTTTTCCAGGGTCCAGAGGTACCGGAAGGCCGACGACTTCGGCAGCTGGGTCGTCTTCGCGACCGCGTTGAGGGTCACCCCGTCCACCGACTCCTGTACGAGGTTGAGGATCGAGCACACTCGCTCGACCGCTCGTACCGAGTAGTCCCGGCTCTCGTTTGACGGTTCTTCCTCTGGGGGATTAGGTTTCCTGCGTCCCGGCACGGAGCCACCTGGTTTCTTTCGACGACGGCACCCGCTGCCGACGTGGTTCTTCCCGACCGTGTTGACCCCGTCGCACGAGGTCGATAGGCTCGCTTTTGCGAATGACCTACGGGTTTCATTGTATGGAACTCGCCTCGAACTAGCAACGCCATCAGCGTCGGGGAGACACGGAGGCCTACCTGTGCCGAAGTTCGAGTTCTTCCGCTGGGCCAGCGTCGAAGACACCCGCGAGGGCGTCTCGAGGTACCTCTCCCCGCACCACCTCCGGCTGCTGGCCGACGGCGACGCCGTGGACGTCCGCATGATGGCGGCGCGGTTCCAGGACCTCGTCGTCACCGTGATCGACTACGGCGCCGTCGCGCATGTGGTCCCCTGGCTCACCGTCGGCTACCACCCGCTGATCGTCCCGCTGCGCGGGCGTGGCACGTTCCACTGCGGAGCCGAGGTGATCGAGGCGGAGACCGGTGTCGGCGTGCTCGCCTCGCCCAGCCAGCCGCTCTGGATGCGCTTGGACAAGGGCGCCGTCGCGTTCGTCCTGCGCATCAACGAGCAGGCGATCGGCAGGGTCCGGGCGAGCTCCGCCGGTTACCTCCCGAGCGAGTCGCTGGTGTTGGCCCCTGTGCTGGATGTCCGGGAGGGCGACGGCCTCAGCTGGTGGAACCGGGTCCGCTCGTGCCTGCGCAGCGACTACCCCGGTGCAGGCGCCGTGTCCGGGGTCGAGGAGATGCTGGTCCGCGAGCTGCTGTCGTTCCAGGCGTACCGCGTCGTCCCGCGCGCGGAGTGACGGCATGGGCGCACCGGCCGGTCAGGCGATCCAGCAGGCGATCGAGATCATGGAACGACATCCGCGGGCGGCGTCCGGTTCGCTGACCGGGCTTGCCGGTGCGGTGGGCCTCACCAGGCCTGCTCTGCACGACGCTTTCCGCGAGCACTGCGGGATGACGCCGCACCAATACCTGCGCCGGGAGCGATTCGGCGAATGGCCAGCACAGACACTCCGGTGAACCGGCTGCCGCTGGACCGCCACCCGTTGTTCCGGTCCAGCGATGTCGACGAGACGCGGGAGACGATGGCCCGCGTGCTGTGTGACCACCGGCTCGAGGTCGTGGACACGCGCAAGCCTCTCGACGCCAGGATGCATTCGTGCCGGCTCAACGCGGTGAGCCTGAACTACGTCCACTACGGCACCGAGGTGGAGGTGACTCCCGGCAAGACCGAGTCCTTCCACGTCGTGCAGGCGCACCTCGACGGCAACGGCGTGGTGAGGTGTGGGAAGCGTGAGGCGTACACGGAGCCGGGGCACGCAGCCGTGACGACCCCCACCGCGCCGCTGCGCATGCGGCTCTCCGGGACGAGCAGGCTGCTGGTCGTCCGCTTCGAGCGGACCGCGGTCGAGGCGGTGCTGGCGAGGCACCTGGGTCACCCGCTGCGCCGCCCGCTCGAGTTCGAGCTCGGCATGAACGTCGGTGTGGGCAGGCCCGCGCACTGGTTCTCGTCCCTCGAGGCCGAGATCACGAGGGCGAACCTGGACGACACACTGCTGTCCGATCCGCGCGTCGTGGCGCCGCTGGAGGAACAGCTGATCACCGGCCTGCTCCTGGTGCAGGACAGCAACTACCGCGCGGTCCTCGACGGCAAGGTGCCGAGTGTGCCCGGCGGCACCGTGCGGACCGCCGTCGATCTCATCGAGGCGGCCCCGGATCTGCCGCACACCGTTGGAGACCTCGCGGCTGCGGCAGGCGTCGGCATCCGCGCGCTGCAGGGCGCGTTCCGCCGTCAGCTCGGGGTCACACCGACGCAGTACCTGCGGGACGCGCGGCTGCGCCGGGTACGCGACGAACTGCTGGCGGCGGAGCCGGACGCGGGCGCCGTGTCGCGGGCGGCGCGCCGGTGGGGCTTCGGCCACCTCGGCCGGTTCTCGGGCTGGTACCGGCATCGTTTCGGCGAGAACCCGGCACAGACGCTCCGGCAGTGAGGTGCTATCGGGCGACGAAGGTGCCCTTGGATTTCAGGGTCTGCACGAGGCCGCGGTCGCGGAGGATCTGCGTGGCCTTGCGGACGGTGTCCAGTGCGACGCCGTACTCCTCGGAGAGTGCCCGCTCACCGGGCAGCCTGCTGCCGGGTGCCCATTCGCCCCGCTCGATGAGGCCAGCGAGGTGCTCGGCGAGCAGCTCGTACTCGTAACCCGTCTTGTTGTCCGGGTTGTACTTCTTACCAGGACCGCTCATAGAGCGAACCTTAGAACGGCCCTGAGCTGCCTGAAGTGGCAGGACGCGGGGTGCCGCGCTACACTGCGTCGGTTGACGGGCCGTTATGGTTCTGTTCTCTGCCGGTCCTGCCCGGGCCGGGTAGCGAATGCCGTTTCTCCCTCTGCATGTCGCACGGGGAACACGCGGTGAGGAGAGGCAGTTGGTACCTGATCTTCCGGCCAATCCGCTGTCGGTCGAGCTGACGCTGCGCCATCGGCGGCTGTGGTGGCACACGGAGGACCAGGACGAGGATCCGGAGCGGTGGGATGTGTCCGCGGACGTCTGGTGGCTCGATGTCTGTCCGGACGACCAGCGGCACGTCGGCGACCTGGCGTTCGCGGCAGCTGACCTCTTTCGGGACCGGGACCTGCTGGAGGCCGCCGCACTGGGTCGGTGGGTGCAGGACTTCCTCGTCCAGGCGGTGTCACTTGGGGATCGGCGCCTGCATCCCGAGCTGGCCGAGCGGATCGGGCCGGGACCCGAGCGGTTCGTGATCGTGCGGCGGGTGGAGATCACGGAGGACTGGCGGGGTCACGGGGTGGGCGCGTCGCTGCTGGCCGGCGCGTTGCGGGTGATGGCCCGCTCCGCTCGGTTCGCCCTGTGCCGGCCCTCGGCCGCCGACTTCGGCGGCGACGGTGCGGATGAGACGGCGGCCGAGCTCGACGCGGCGCGGGCGGGCGCGGCGCTGGCGCGCATCGGGTTCTGGCGCTGGCGGGGCGTGTACGTCGTGGACCTCGGGGACCAGACGCTGCTCGACGCCCGCAAGGACCTGACCGACCGCTGGTGGCCCGACGGAGACCGGACCTGACGAAAGCTGCCCGGCGGCGAAGCGGTGCCGGGCAGCTGCAGGGGAGTGAATAGTGCGGCTCAGACCGTCGTCTCGTTGAGCTGCTGGTCAGTGACCGGGTTGGTGGTGAGCTGGTCGGCCACGTCGAGCAGCCTCTTGGCGGCCTTCTCCACGGCCTTGAGCGTGAACCGGGCGGCGGGAGCGCTGATGCTCACCGCGGCGGGCAGGTGCGTGCCGAGCAGCGGCGCCGCGATGCACCGGCCGTCGGGCGCGTTCTCCCCGTTGTCGAGGGCGTAGCCGAGCCTGCGCACCTTCGCCAGCTCGTCCATGTAGGCGTCGATCGACGTGATCGTGTTGTCCGAGTGCCGTTCCATGCCGGTGCGCTGGAGCAGGTCCCGCACCCGGGCGTCCGGCAGCTGCGACGCGATGGCCTTGCCGAGCGCGGTGGAGTGCAGCGGGTCGCGGTCGCCGCGGGAGGCGGCCGAGCGGACCTTGTGCCTGCTCTCCACGATGTCCACATAGATCACGTGATCGCCGTCGAGGATGCCGAGGTTCGTGGTCTCCTCGAACTCGTCGCGCAGCTCCTCCAGCCACGGCCGGGCGCGCTCGCGCAGCACCTCGAGGTGCCGCGACTGCATGCCCACGAAGCCCAGCCCCAGCCGGTACAGACCAGTGTGCTCGTCGCGCTCGACGTAGCGGTGGGCCTCGAGCGTCCACAGATAGCGGAACGCGGAGGACTTCGGTAGTTCGGTGGCCTGACCGACCTCGATCAAGGACACCCCGTCGATTGAATTCTGCAGCAGGTTCAGGATCGAGCAGACCCGTTCCACGGCACGGACGGTGTAGTCGCGTTCCTCGCCGGTGGTCGTGGTCTCGTCGGCGTTCTCATCCTGCCCCTGGTTCTTTCGCCGTGGCAGTTTACTCACGTCCCCTCAGAATCGGATTCGGCATTTCAGAAGCCTAGCGGGTCCCATGTGGTGAAGCAGGGGGCCAGCATTTTGGACGCCGATGGTTCTGCTCGCGGCCCCTTGACGGTGCCCAAGGAGCGCCCGTAGCGTAATCGCGAAACGGTCCACGTGTTTCATTCAATAAAACCTGGTGGATGTGGCGCGGCGTGGGGCGGTTTCCCGGGAACGTCACCAGGCAGAACGGAGAGCACATGAGCGACGCGGCTGAGCTTCTCGTCCGCTCGAACGCCTTGCGCCAGCGGGCGCTCGCGCGCACCCCCGGCGGGGTGCATTCCAACGTCCGCCTCGCCGGCCCGCAGGTCTTCATCGACCACGCACGGGGCGCGTGGCTTTACGACGTCGACGGCGTGAACTACGTCGACTACCTCCTCGGGCAGGGGCCCAACTTTCTCGGGCACGCCCCGGACGACGTCACCGACGCGGTCAGCGAGGCGTGCGGCCGGGGCCTCATCTTCGGCGGGCAGCACGAGCTCGAGGTGAAGGCGTCGGAGACGGTGTGCGAGGCGCTCGGCTGGGCGGACATGGTGCGCTTCGGCGTGTCCGGCACGGAGTCGGTGCAGGCGGCGCTGCGGCTGGCCCGCGGAGCCACGGGCAGGACCAAGGTCGTCCGCTTCGAGGGGCACTACCACGGCTGGCTCGACAACGTGCTCATGGCCGACGGCGACGACGGATGGGGCGTCGCCAGCGCGGGACAGGTCGCCGGGCACCTCGACGACTTCCTCCTGTTGCCATGGAACGACTCCGTGACACTCACCGAGGCGCTCGACCGGTACCACGACGAGATCGCCGCGGTGATCATGGAGCCGGTGATGATCAACGCCGGAGTCATCGAGCCAAGGCCCGGTTACCTCGAGACCGCCCGTGCGCTGTGCTCCGAGTACGGCATCGTGCTGATCTTCGACGAGGTGATCTCCGGATTCCGGGTCGGGCTCAGCGGCGCGGCAGGCCGCTACGGCGTGCTTCCCGACCTCGCCACGTACGGCAAGGCGATGGCAGGCGGCTGGCCCGTCTCGGCACTGGCGGGCCGTTCGGAGCTGATGGAGCTGTTCGGCAACGGGAAGGTCAACCACTCCGGCACGTTCAACGGCTCGGTGATGGCGATGGCCGCGACGCACGCGACCGTCTCGCACCTCATCGAGAACCCTCCATACGCGACGATCACCTCCCACGGCTCCGCGCTCATGGACGGTCTGCGCGACCTCGGGCGCAGCCACGACCTCCCACTGCGCGTGGCGGGCCTGCCGATGGCGTTCCACGTCTCCTTCGGCGACGCGGAGGTCAGCGACTACCGCTCGCTGCAGCAGCTCGACCTCGGCCGGTACGCGCGCCTGGCGCCCGAGCTCGTCGCGCACGGGCTGTGGGTAGCGGGTCGCGGAGTCTGGTACGTCTCCGCGCAACACGGCCCGGAGGAGCTCGACGCGGCACTGACCCGGTTCGACAAGACTCTCACTGATTGGGCGTGAGGATGACCCGGCCTGTTGGCTCAACGGAAAGCGGCGCACGCGACGGCAACACCTCGAAGTTCTCCCCGTGCCGGAAGGCGGGCGGCTTCGTCTTCGTCTCCGGCCAGGCTTCGGTGGAGAACGGGGCGATCGTGCCGGGCACGTTCGAGGAGGAGATGCGCCGTTCGATCGAGAACGTCCGGCGGATACTGGAGGGCGAGGGGCTGTCGCTGGCAGACATCGTCAGGGTCGGCGCATACGTCGAAGACCCGGCCGACGTGCCCGAGTTCAACCGGTTGTACCTGGAGTACTTCCACCCGCCGTTGCCGGCGAGGACCACGATCGCCAACTGCCTGGGCGGCGCGGTGAAGTTCGAGATCGACGTCGTGGCTTTCGGGGGAGCGTAGGGATGCGCTTCGCGACACTCGGTTTGTTCCACGAGGCCAACACCTTCTCCCCGACACCGGCCGACCGGCGGCTGTTCACCGCGGGCGGCATCCTGCGCGGCCAGGAGATCGTGGCCGAGTACGACGGGTCGAGCGCCACCATCGGCGGCTACCTCGCGGAGACCGGCCGGCTCGGCATCGAGCTCGTGCCACTCGTGTTCGCGTTCGTCAACCCGGTCGGCGCGATCACCGACGACGCGTTCGAGTCGATCGTGGGGGAGATGCTCGACCGGCTCGCCGAGCAGGGGCCGTGGGACGGCGTGCTGCTCAACATCCACGGCGCGGCCGTCGCCGAGCGCCATCCCGACGCCGACGGCGAGATCGCGAGCCGGGTGCGCGGGGTCGTCGGGCCGGACGTCCCGGTCGGCGCGGTGCTCGACCTGCACGCGAACATCTCGCCCCGGCTCGTCGACGCGCTCACGGTGACGCTGGTTTACCAGACCAACCCGCACGTGGACGCGCGCGAGCAGGCGATCGCCTGCACGCGCCTCGTCGCCGGGTGCGCCCGTGGGGAGATCCGGCCGAGGCAGTCGCTCGTGCAGCTGCCGCTCGTGGTCAACATCGCGCGCCAGGACACCAACGAGCAGCCCATGTCGGGTCTGGTCGCCAAGGCCGCCCAGCTTGGGCGGCGGCCCGGCATGCTCTCGGTGAGCGTCGTCGAGGGCTTCCCCTACGCCGATGTCGGGCACATGGGGATGACGTGCCTCGCGGTCCACGACGGCGACCAGTCGCGGGCCGATGCCGCCGCGCGCGAGCTGGCGGCCGAGGTGTGGGAGCGCCGGTCGGCGTTGCAGGCGCGCGAGCTGGACGTCGACCAGGCGCTGGACCTGGCCGAGTGCGAACCGGAGGGACCGGTGGTGCTCCTCGACGTCGGTGACAACATCGGCGGCGGCGCGCCCGGCGACTCGACGGTGGTGCTCGAGGCCGCGGTGAAACGCGGCCTGGGATCGCTGTTGCAGACCCTTTGGGACCCCGAGTCGGTCCGGTGCTGCGAGGTCGCCGGAACCGGAGCCGAGGTGCGCCTGCGGGTGGGCGCCTGCAGCGCGCACTCCGCTGGCAACCCGGTGCCCGTCGTCGGCCGGGTCCGCGCGCTCGCGGCCGGCCGGTTCGAGGCGAAGGATTCGGTGCACGCCGGGCTGCGGTTCTTCGACATGGGACCCACCGCGGTCGTCGACACCGAGGCGGGCCACACTCTCGTGCTCACGTCGAAACCGGTGATGAACTCCAGCCTGTACCAGCACTACAGCGTCGGCGTCGACCCCAGGGACTACCACGTGGTGGTGGCGAAGGGCGTCAACTCACCGCGCGCGGCGTACGGGCCGATCGCCTCGCGGATGGTCGTTGCCGACACCGAGGGCGTCACCGCGATGAACCTCGACAAGCTGGCCTACCGCCACCGCCGGCGGCCGATGTATCCGTTCGAGCTACCCGACTTCGACCCTGGGAACCCATGATGAAGCTCATGCGCGTCGGTGAGCCCGGCGCCGAACGTCCCGTCGCGCTCGCGGACGACGGCGGGTACTACGACCTCTCGCCCGTGACCGACGACATCGACGGCGTGTTCCTCGGGTGGGACGGCCCGGCGATCGCGCGCCGCGCCCTCGACCGGGGCGAGCTCGAACCGCTGGACGTCACGGGCAGGCGTGTCGGCCCGCCCATCGCGAGGCCTGGCGCCGTGCTCTGCATCGGGCTGAACTACCGGGCGCACGCCGCGGAGTCCGGAGTGGACCCGCCCTCGGAGGCCGTGCTGTTCCACAAGTCGCCCAACACCGTCGTCGGCCCTTACGACGACGTGCTCATCCCGCGCGGGTCGGAGAAGACCGACTGGGAGGTGGAACTGGGCGTGGTGATCGGGCGCAGGGCCCGGTACCTCGAGTCGCTCGGCGAGGCCCGCTCGTGCATCGCGGGCTACGTGACCGTCAACGACGTGTCCGAACGCGACTTCCAGCTCGGCAGGCCGGGCGGCCAGTGGTCGAAGGGCAAGTCGTGCGAGACGTTCAACCCGGTCGGGCCGTGGCTCGTGCCGGCCGTGGACGTCGCCGATCCGCAGGCGCTCGCGCTGCGGTCGTGGGTCAACGGCGAGCCCCGGCAGGACTCGAAGACCTCGGACATGATCTTCACCGTCGCCGAGCTCGTCTGGCATCTCTCGCAGTTCCTCGTGCTGGAACCGGGCGATCTGCTCAACACGGGAACGCCGGAGGGCGTGGCGCTGTCGGGCCGGTTCGGCTACCTGCGCGACGGGGACGTCATGGAGATGGAGGTCGTCGGACTCGGCAGGCAGCGGTCCGTGTGCAGGCAAGCGTGACCTGCCGCTCGAGACCGACGCGGCCGACGCGGGCGACGCGCTCGCGGGCATCGTGGGCCGGGGCCACGTGCGCTTCGCCGTCGGTGAGCCGGCGCCCTGCGCGCGTGACGCGACCCCCTGTTCACCGGAAACCCTGTCGCGGTGGCGTTTCCCGGCAGCACGCCGGAGGACGGGCGGCTGGACGCGGACGACCCGGAACCGGCCGGGCAGTCGTCGTGCTGCCTCGGCTGCCGTGCGTGCGAACCGGTGTGGAGGCACCACCAGTGGCGGGGCCCGGCACTGCCGAGGCTCGCGCGGCTGCTGATGGCCGTCGTGTCCCGGCCGTCGCTCCGGTTGCCGGGACTCGTGCGCGGCGGCGACGGGGAACCCCGGTTGCCGCTGGCTGCGTCGAGCGCGGGGTGTACCCGTCGGTCAGCCGGGCGGCGCGGCGGCTGTGGCGGGTACCGTGGCGCCGCCGGTCGCGGGTGGGCGCGATGCACCTGGCCGAGCTGCCCGAACGGGCGGGGAGCGGCCCCTACCGCGGAGATCGCGGCTGACCGGAGACTCGACGGGTTCACCGGGGAGGCCCGCACATGCCGTCGTTCATGGAACCGTTCCGGATCAAGGCCGTCGAGCCGATTCCCTTCCCGACACCGGGCGAGCGGAGGGAGGCACTGGAGGCCGCCGGGTACAACCTGTTCCGCGTTCCGGCGCGGCTCATCACGATCGACCTGCTCACCGACTCCGGTACGAGCGCGATGTCGGCGGCGCAGTGGTCCGCGCTGGTCTCCGGCGACGAGTCGTACGCGGGCGCCCGGTCCTTCGAGCGGTTCGAGCGCGTGGTCACCGAGCTGACGGGGTTCGGCGAGGTGCTGCCGGTGCACCAGGGCAGGGCGGCGGAGCGCATCCTGCTCCACGGCCTGCTGCGGCCGGGTCGGTTGTGCGTCGCGAACACGCATTTCGACAGCACGCGCGCGAGCGTGCTCGCCGCGGGCGCTGAGGCGGTCGACCTTCCGGTGCCGGTGCCCGCCGGCACGGTGCTGCCGTTCGGCGGGAACATCGACCTGACCGCGCTGGAGCACCTGCTCTCCGGACCGGACGGCGGGCGCGTGGCCTGCGTGGTCCTCACCGTCACCAACAACGCCAACGGCGGCCAGCCGGTGTCGCTGGAGAACGCGGCGCAGACCCGGCGCCTGTGCCGTCGGCACGGCGTTCCGCTGCTGCTCGACGCGTCGCGGTTCGCCGAGAACGCCTACCTGGTCGGCACGCGCTCACCCGCGCACGCGGGCGCGACGCCGCGTGAGCTGGCGCGGGCGATGTTCGACCTCGCCGACGGCTGCTGGGCGAGCCTCAAGAAGGACGGCGTCGCCAACATCGGCGGCCTGATCGCACTGCGGGACCCGGAACTGGCACGGCGGTGTGCGGATCAGCTCATCGAGACCGAGGGGTTCCCGACCTACGGCGGGCTCGCCGGACGCGACCTCGACGCGCTCGCGCAGGGACTGCTGGAGGTCACCGACCCGGCGTACCTGCGGTACCGCGCGGAGTCGGCGGGCTGGTTCGCCGAGCGGCTCGAACGCGCGGGGCTGCCCGTCGTGCGGCCGGCGGGCTGCCACGCCGTGTACGTCGACGCGGGCAGGCTGCTCGGGCACATCCCGCCGCACGAGCTGCCCGCCACGGCGTTCGCCATCGAGCTGTACCTGGCGGGGGCGGTCCGCGTGACGGAGCTGGGCACCCTCGTGTTCGGCAGACCCGACCCCGCGGGGGGTCCCGACCTCCCAGCGCCGAGCGAACTGGTGCGCTTCGCGCTGCCGAGACGGGTCTACACCTCGAACCACCTCGAGTACGTCGCGGAGGTGGCGGGCGAGGTCGCGGCCAAGGTTTCGGCGATCAGGGGCTACCGCATCACCGAGCAGACAGGCGCGCTGCGGCAGTTCGCGGCCACGCTCGCGCCGTTGGGGGGGCACCGAGAAAGGCCCCCAAGGCCACCTTTGCTGCGTTGAACGCAACAAAGGTGGCCTTGGGGGCAGTGGGCATAGTTGAAAAATCTTCACTGGACCGGACGAACGCGGCGCCGATAGTCTGCCGCTCGACGTCACCGCCTCGGTGGTTCGTCGTGACCGTGACATGACGTGTTCGTGAACATGCAGGATGCGTTTCGCAATTTGACCCGTTTGGTGGTACGCGCAATTCACTGAGTGAACCATGCTGATCCATGGGGGTGGCAGGTCTCGAGAGGCTGAGCGATGGCCGGATCGAAGCTCGATCATGGGGACGTGCCTCGCTCGATGATTCGGCGAACCGGTCGGGAGACCATTGTGCCGCCACGGTGCGGTGATCGCCCGGCGACGAACCCGGTATACCGGCCGCATGGGGGCGCCCGGTGTGGTTCGTTTCCTTTGGCCAATTCCTGAGCTGCGTTTTTCTGGGTGGATAGGGCCGAGTGGAGTAATCCGGCGGCGCGGCTCGCGCATTGACGGTTGAACGCATCCCATTGGCTCGCGTGCCTTCGGGGCGGGAGCGGGAGACTGGAGTTCGAACCGATGTCGCTTTGTGGTGCTGTGCGCGGCCAGGTGTCCTCGCGGCCTGGTCGGACCGGCTCGCCACCGGCGCGGGAATGTCCTGCCGATTTGAAATCTGCAATTTGCTGAAAGCAAAGCGCACCCGTTTGGTGGTACCGGCGAGGTCGGGCCGGGTTAACGCTAGTAGCGGAGGAGGTGAAGCGGGGAGGTCCGAGCCGGCTTTCGGGATCGGTGTCCCGGTGAGCGCATGATTCAGAAACCACTGAGCCGATTCGAACTGTTCCATTCACGGGATCTCGACGCGACGCGGGAGGCGGTCGGGCGCGTCTTCTGCGACCACCGCATGGAGCTGTCCGAGCGGGACGGCGAGCTCGACGCCCGGATGCACTCCAAGCGGCTCGACAAGGTCGGGATGAGCTACATCGGCTACGGCGCGGACGTGCGGGTCGATCCAGGTGTGCTCGAAACGTTCTACGTCGTGCAGGTGCCGCTGCTGGGCCACGGTCTGTTCCAGCAGGGCGCCGAGCACGTCTACGGCGTACTGGGCGTCGCGGTGGTGGTGGGTCCGACCAGGCCGTTGAGCATGCGGCTCGACGGCGACCTCGAACTCGTGATCCTGCGGATCGAGCGGACCGCGCTGGAGGCGACGCTGTCCGACCTGCTCGACCGGTCGCTGCCGAACCCCATCGAGTTCGACCTCGGCATGGCGATCTCGGGTTACGCGCGTACCTGGTACGACTACCTGATGTTCTGCGTGTCCGAGCTGAACCGGCCGGACAGTCTGCTCAACCATCCGCTGTCGATCCAGCAGATGGAGCAGAACCTGATGTCCGGGCTGCTCATCGCGCAGCACAGCAACTATGCCGAGATGCTGCACGGCAAGGCGCTGCCCGCGCCGTCGAGGGCCATCAGCAGGGCCGTCGAGATCATCGAGAACCACCCCGAACTGGCCCACACGATGGGCAGCCTCGCTCGTGAGGCCGGGGTCAGCGTGCGGGCGCTGCAGAAGGGCTTCCGCAGGCACCTCGACACCACGCCGAGCGCGTTCCTGCGTGGTGTGCGACTGCAGCGGGCGCACGACGAGCTGCGCGCCGCGCAGCCCGACACCGTCACCGTTGGCGAGGTCGCCGGCCGCTGGGGGTTCGTCCACCTCGGCCGCTTCGCCAACACCTACCGGCGCAAGTACAACGAGACCCCATCACAAACCCTGCACAGATGATGACCATGTATTTCTATGACGATTCGCAAAGAGGACACGAAGAGACGCAGAACGGCTCGTTGAGGGGACGGCCCGATCCTACTGTCGATGACATGACGACCGGTGAGCCCGGGCAGCGAAACCCGCGCGAGAACGGTGCTGGAGAACCGATCTGGGAACTCGTACGGCGGGTCAGGAAAATGCGGGGACTGACGCAGTACCAGCTCGCCGACGTGCTCGTTGACCTCTCCTCCAACGAGAGTGTGAGCAGGGACGAGGTGGCCCGCTGGGAGCGGGGCAAGCGGGTGCCGGGACCGTACTGGCGCCGCTGGCTCAGCGCCGCGCTCGACGTGCCGAGTGAGGAGCTCGCCGCCGCCGTGCGGTGTGGGCGCAGGCTTCGCTGACCGGTCCGTCAGCGAAAAACGGTCCCTGCCAATCGAACCCGGCATGACCGAGACTCCCGCCGTCGGTATCAAATGGACTGTGGGAGGCCCCGATGGGCAAGGCGCTGGTCGCGCTCGTCAACCCGAACCTCGTGCACCCCCCGATCACCCCGTACGCGCTGGACATCCTCACGACCTCCCTCGAGGCCGCCGGCTTCGACGCCGAGGTCGTGGACCTGACCTTTCAGCGGGACAATTGGCGAGCGGTGTTGCACGAATATTTCACGCACCGTGACCCCGCACTCGTCGGGATCACGATCCGCAACACCGACACCATTTACGCGCAGCAACAGAGAATGTTTCTCGGCGATCACCGGGAAATCGTCTCCGAAATCCGGTCGGTGACCCGAGCGCCGCTCGTCGGCGGCGGCGTCGGATTCTCGTCGATGCCGTACGCGCTCACCGACTACCTCGGTCTCGACTTCGGCGTGAAGGGCCCGGGGGAGAACCTCCTCGTCGCGCTCGCCGATGCGCTGCTCGCGGGCCGCCGCCCAGAGGAGATCCCGGGCCTGTTCGTCAACCGTGGCGGCGGCCGGATCGAGCGGGTGCCCGGACAGGCGTCGAACGGCCGGTCCCGCAGGCACATCGCGCCGGTGGACCTCGGCAGGACGTCGATGAACACCGCCACCGCCTACACGCGCCGCTCGGCGACGCCGTGGAAGGTGGACAACCTGCGGTACTACCGCGCGGGCGGGCTCGGCAACATTCTGACCAAGAACGGGTGCGCGTTCGCGTGCGCGCACTGCGTGGAGCCGGACGCCAAGGGCACGCTGTTCACGCGGCGGTCCGTCGAGGCGGTCGTGGACGAGATGGAGTCCCTCGTCGCGCAGGGCGTGCACGACCTGCACACCACCGACAGCGAGTTCAACCTCGTGATCGCCCACAGCAAGGCGGTGCTCAGGGAGATCGTGCGGCGCAAGGGCGCGAGCGCGGCGTCGCCGCTGCACGACCTGCGACTCTGGGTCTACGCCCAACCGAGGCCGTTCGACGAGGAGCTGATGGCGCTGCTCGCGGACGCGGGGTGCGCAGGTATGAACCTCGCTCCGGACCACGTCCGCGACGACATGCTCGACGGCTGGAAGCTCACCGCGGGCGGTGGCCGCTACTACACGTTCGACGACGCGCGCGAGGTGTGCGAGCTGGCCCGTCGCCACGACATCCCCGTGATGGTCGAGGTGCTGCTCGGGATGCCGGGCGAGACCGAGGAGACCGTGCGCGACGCCGTGCGGCGGACACTGGACCTCGATGTCGCCGTGGTCGGCTACAGCCTCGGCATCAGGGCGTTCCCGTACTCTCCGCTCGGCATCCGGCTCGCCGAGGAGTGCGGCGGGACACGGACCGTGCCGGGCCTGCAGTCGGACACGGCGGAGGAACCGATCGTGCTGACGCCGATGCGGAGCTGTCCGGTGGTCCAGTACGAGCGGCAGTTCGTGTTCGACGCGCGCGGCCGGTTCCGGCCGGTGTACTACCTGTCGCCCCTGCTGCCGGAGGAGCCGGAGACGGTCCGCACACCGGGCGGCCGGTGGGCCAACAGCGTGCGGTTGCTGTGGGATCTGGTGCCCGAGCAGGAGCGCTATCGCGTCATGTTGCCGACGCTCGCCGGCCTCACCGAGGACGACGACAACTATGCCGACAACCCCTTCCTGTTACGCGCCGTACAGCTCGGGTACACGGGTGCCTTCTGGTCTCATTGGCCCAGGCGAACGGAAATCCTCAAGGAAATACGCACAGTAGAAACGCCAGCTCAGGTGGTGGGTACCTGACCCGAGTTACATGAACAGAATTTGCAAGTTGCCCCGGCGAAAAAATTTCGCCGGGGTATCTTGTTACCCGAACGTCACTATGTAGCCTTGCAACCCTCGTGTTGGTTGACGGAATATCGGTCGGAGCTACCGCTCGGCGACGCAAGTGAGGTGGCCTCATGACAATGGCGCCTGATGCCCCGGATCTGCCTGCCAACCCGCTGAACATCAGGCTGTCCATCCGGCACGACCGGCTCTGGTGGCACATCGACGACGAGGACCACCTGCCCGAACGCTGGGACGTGTCGGCCGACGTGTGGGAGCTGGAATTGTGCCCGGAGCCGTTCCGGCACGTCGGGGACATCTCCCTGGTCATCGCGGATCTGCAGCGTGAGCGCAATTTGCTGGACTCCGTGGCTCTCGGCGAATGGGCGCTGGAGTTCATCGCCGAAACGGTGCTGGATTCCGCGGACGGACGCCTGCATCCGGAACTCGACGCGCAGCTCAGCGAAGGCCCGCCGCGCATGGTGATCCTGCGTGACGTCACGCTCGGTACGCAGTGGCGAGGGCACGGGCTCGCGGGCCCGCTCATCGCCGGGGCACTGCGCACGCTGGCGCCGACCGCGCGGCTCGCGGCGTGCCGCCTTTCGCCGGCGGACTTCCGCGGCAGTGCCCCTGACCGCGTCTCCGCGGAGCTCGCCGCGGTGCGGATGGCCGGGATGCTCGAGCGGATCGGGTTCTACCGCTGGCGTGAGGTGCATGTGCTGGACCTGCGCAACCCGGCACTGCTCGAGGCGAGGATGAGCCTGCTGAACAACTGGTGGCCCACGGAGCACGACGAACCCGGAGGCCAGGAAGGTCCATAGTGGACCAAAGTGCGACGCGCCGCGGTGTAGCGCGGTCAGCGGTAGCGTGCTACGCTGATCGCGGCTGCTGTTACAGGACCGTTCATCCGCAACACGTAGCCGTTGGCGGCGTGGCCAGCCTCCTTCGGGTTCCGGCCACGCCGCCAACCCCGAAACCGTGGGGACGATTGCCGAGGGGGTGTTGCGCTAGCGCGGGTGGAGTTCCCGTGCCAGTTGCTCGAGGGTCGCCCGCGACTGCTCCGGGGGGAGCGCGTGCTGCAGCAGGGCCGACCAGCGGGCGCGGTACCGGGCGACCTTCGCGGGTTGCCGGAAGTGCACCCAGTCCGCGCCGGTCCTGACGAAAACGGCTCCGGGGTCACCGTCGAGCTCGTCGGCCAGGTCCAGCAAGGAGAAGTTCCCCTCCACGCCCGTTGCGGCAGTGGACGGAACCACCTGGACGGCGACTGCCGGCCGGTCGGTGAGCGCGACCAGGTGCCCGAGCTGTTCGCGCAGCACGGCCGGTCCGCCGATCTCCCTTCGCAGCACGACCTCGTCAACGAGCACGTGCAGCTGTGGTGGGTCGTCGTGGTCGAGCAGCGCTCGACGACCGGGCAGCAGGGCCCGGTGCAGCTCCGGCAGCAACGGTTCGGCGATCCGGTGCAGCGCCTCGGCGTACGCCGGGGTCTGTACCAGGTCCGGCACGGTGTCCGGGGCGTAGACGCCGATCCGGGTGGCCGAGGACTCGAAGTTGACCAAGAGCTCGAGCTGGTGCAGCTCGGAGGGCTTCTCCGACCGCTTCACCTGCGGCAGAACCTGTTGCCACCACAGCGGTTTCGCCCGCGAGCGCTCGATGACCGAGGAATAGGGGCCGACGAGATGACCGTGGCCGAGCTCCTCAAGTGCGAGCTTGAGATAGCGCTTGCCGACGAGCCGGGTCGACGACTCGAAGTGACGCACCCCCGAGGCGCTCCTGCCGAGTGCGGCGGCGAGTTCGCCGGGAGTGCGGCCGCTGGCCTCGCGGAGCGCGGAGATGCGCGCGGCGAACCAGTCGGCGGTGACGACCGGAGTCGGTGCGACCACGAGGGCTGCCCTTCTGCGCTGAAGTCACGGGACCGTTCATCCGTCACTGTAATGCCTTGTCGAGGAGGGTTCCCCGACAAGGCGCTAGCTCGCGGCGGCCTCCAGCAGCGCGAGCGACTCGTCGGCGGGCAGCGCCTGCTCGAGCAACAAGGTCCAGACCCCGTCGAAGGGATCGATCTCGTGCGGCTCCTCGTAGTAGAGGTCCTGCGCGGCGGTGCGCACGTGCACGATGCCGGGGTAGGTGGGCAGCTCGGGCAGCAGCACGATGCGCGTGAAGCTGCCGCCCGTGCCCGCGTGCGCACCGGACTCCTCGGTCAGCACCCGGATGTCGACGCCCGCCCGCTTCGCCAGCTCGGCGAGGTGAGCGAGCTGGGCGGCGAGCACGTCCGGCCCACCGACCTTCCGGTGCAGCACCGCCTCGTCGAGGACGCACTGCACCTCGGGCGGATCCGGCCGGTCGAGCACGTCCTGCCTGCCTTCGGCGAGCCTGCTCCACAGCCGGACCTCGTCGTCGCTCGCGTGCGGCATGCTCGCGCGCACCAGCGCCTCGGCGTAGTCGCCGGTCTGGAACACCTCCGGCACGAACTGAGCCTGGTACATCCGCAGCCGCACGGCCGAGGCCTCGCAGCTCAGCAGCAGCTTGGACTGCTCTGGCACGAAGTCGGCGGGAAAGCTGTGCTCCCACCAGTCCCTCCAGTTCCGCTTGCCCGCGTTCTTGAGCAGGGACTGGAAGTTCGGGAGCTGGTCGCGGCAGCCGTAGGTCGAGAGCAGCGTGTCGATGTTGGCGATCTGCGGGAGGTTGCGGCCGCGCTCGACCTGCATCAGCGCCTTGTCCCCGGTCTCGCCCGCCGCCTCGGCGGCCGCCTTCAGGTTCAGGCCTTTGGCGTTGCGCATCCGCTTGAGCTCGCGGCCGACGGCTCGCCTGACCGCGGTCTTCCCCGGCTCGACCAAGTGGCCACCTCTCGGCGTGGGGTGACATGCGCGCGCATTCACCCGAATAGGCCACGCCGAGGTGTAGCGGACTACCTACGTAGCGCGCTACATTTGGCCGTGGCTACGTGCTGTTGACACCTGTCACGTTAGCCCCCGGTGGTCGCGGCCGTGAAACCCCCTGGATCGCGGTCGCGTCGCCGGTGCAGCCGGGGTGGTCACTGTGGGGAGGTCGGGTGGGCCGAGAGACTCGCCGCGTGTGCGCTGCCGCGACACGCCTCACCGGAAGCGGATGGAGGAGTGCCGTGAGCATGAGCGGCGCCGGCGACTGGGCGCGCCTGGCGAGGGCGGTCGAGGACGCACGACGCCGGGTGAGCCGCTTCGCCGACGACGACTGGAGCGACCTCGCCTGCCGGGCGCGCCAGGAGGCGGCGGACGTCGAGGCGTGGGAACGGCGGCGGCGCGGCAGGGCCGTGCGGCTGTGGGTCGCGTGGCTCGAGCTTCACGCGGCGGCCCTCGACGCCGACGACGCGCAGGTGCGGCTCGCCGGTTACCTGCGGCATCCCTTCCACCGCACCGGCGACCGGCCGTCGCTGTACTTCGTGGAGGCCCCGGTGCCGTGCGAGCACCTGCCGGCGGAGCAGCGCGAGTTCCTCGACGGCGACTACCCGCGTGCCGCACTCGCGCACCTCGGCGACAGGGCGCCGTACGGGCCGTTCGAACGCGCTCACGTCGAGCACTACGCCGACGCACTGACCTCGGGCCGCGCGCGCCTGCTCGCCCGGCACGGCGAGCGGAGTGAGCCCGCACTCGCCGCGCGCGGCCCGTTCCCACCCGGAATCCGGTTGTCGTACTGGAAGGTGCGGCAGAAGGTGTTGTTCCTGGCCGGTCCGGGGGAGGCCCGCATCCGGGCCGAGGAGCTTGCCGGGACCATTGTGGACGGTTCCGGCCTGCCGCTCGCCCGCGTGGCAGGCATCGAAGCGAACGACGGCTACGCGAGCGTGTCCGACGGTCACTGGGTCCATCCCGTTGACAGCGTGGGACCGTTCGGCACCACCGCGCTGTGGGACGACTACGACGCCGCCGAGCACGACGCCGGGGTGCCGGCCGCGCTCGCCGGTGTCCTCGCCCGTGCGGCAGGCCAGATTCGGGAGGTGTTCCGCCGGGACGCCCTCGAATGTGCCCTTCCCCCGGCCGCGCGGGAGGCCTGCTCGGCCGCGTCGCGGCACGCGGCCGAGCAGGCCCGGCTCATCGCCGAGGGCAAGTCGCCTGCGGAACTGCACCGGCTGGCCGACGACGCCGACCAGCTCGCCGACCGGCTCGACGACGAGGACCGCGACGGTGACGCCGAACGGTTGCGGCAGCAGGCCGTGATCTACCGCAGGCTCGCCGAAGCGGACTCCTGACGTGCTGCGTGCGCCGCCTCGACCAGCGCCCGCAGCGCGGGCTCGATCTCCGGATAGCGCCGCGTCTTCAGCCCGCAGTCCGGGTTGACCCACAACCGTTCGGCCGGCAGCACCGCCACGGCGGCCGCGAGCGCCTTGCGCATCTCCTCGCTGTCCGGCACGCGGGGCGAGTGGATGTCGTACACACCTGGTCCCACGGCACGGCCGAACCCGATCGCGGCGAGGTCACGCAGGACCTCCATATTGGACCGTGCCGCCTCCAGTGAGGTCACGTCGGCGTCGAGCGCGTCGATCGCCATGATGACGTCGCCGAACTCGGAGTAGCACAGGTGCGTGTGAACCTGCGTGGCGTCGGAAACGCCCGCGGTCGCGAGGCGGAACGCGGCGATGCCCCAGTCCACGTACTCCTGCTGCCGGTCCTGCCGTGGTGGCAGCAGCTCGCGCAGTGCGGGCTCGTCGACCTGGACGATGCGCAGCCCGGCGCGCTCCAGGTCCGCGACCTCGTCGCGCAGCGCGAGCGCCACCTGGTCCGCGGTCTCGGCGAGCGGCTGGTCGGTGCGGACGAACGACCACGCCAGCATCGTCACGGGTCCGGTCAGCATGCCCTTCACCGGCCGGTCGGTGAGCGACTGCGCGTAGGTGCTCCACTCGACCGTGATGGGGCGGGGCCGGGACACGTCGCCGTGCAGGATCGGCGGGCGTACGCAACGGGATCCGTACGACTGCACCCAGCCGTGCTCGGTGGCCGCGAAGCCGTCGAGCCGCTCGGCGAAGTACTGCACCATGTCGTTGCGCTCGGGCTCGCCGTGCACCAGCACGTCCAGTCCGATGTCCTCCTGGAGGCGCACCACCCGCTCGATCTCGGCCCGCATGGCGGCCGTGTACCGGGCTTCGTCGATGCGGCCCGCGCGCAGCCCCGCCCGTGCGGCGCGCACCTCGGACGTCTGCGGGAACGAGCCGATCGTCGTAGTGGCCAGATCGGGCAGGCGCAGGCGTTCGCGTTGCGCGGCGGCACGTCGCCCGAAGCCGGGCCTGCGCCGGTGTTCCGGGCGCAGCGCGCTGATCCGCGCGCGAACCTGGTCGTCCCGCCTGCCCGCGAGACGGGTCACCTCGTCCGCGTGGGCCAGCTCGCCCGCCACGGCATCGGCGCCCTCGCGCAGCGCACGAGCGATGGTCACGACCTCGGCCACCTTCTGCTCGGCGAACGCGAGCCGTTGCCGCACAACGGGATCGAGGCCGCGCTCCGCGTCCAGGTCGTAGGGCACGTGCAGCAACGAGCAGGAGGTGGAGACACCGAGATCGCGTACCGAGCCCAGCAGGGCCGCCGCCGTGCGCACCGCGGCGCGCAGGTCCGTGCGCCACACGTTGCGCCCGTCGACGAGCCCGGCGACCACGGTCTTGTCGCGCAGGCGCCGCTCGGCCGTCAGCTCCGTCAGCGCCCGCTCGTCGCTCACCAGGTCGACGGCGAGGCCCTCGACGCCGGTGCCCGCCAGCACCCCGAGCGCGTCGCCGAGCCTGCCGAAGTAGCCGGCCACCAGGATGCTGGGCCGGGCGCGCAGTGCGGACAGGCGCGTGTAGGCGGATGCGAGCGCCCGCAGTTCCTCCGGCGTGCGGTCGGCGACGAACGCGGGCTCGTCGAGCTGTACCCACGCGACGCCCTCTGCGGCCAGCAGGCCCAGCAGCTCCGCGTAGGCGTCGAGCAAGCCGTCGAGCAGGTCCAGGGTGCGGAAACCGGCGGGGGAGCCGGGCGACGGCTTTGCGAGCAGCAGGAACGTCAGCGGTCCTGGCAGCACCGGTCGGGTGCTGATCCCGAGTCCGGCCGCCTCCCGGTACTCGGCGAGCGGTTTGTCCGTCGCCAGCCGGAACCTGGTGCCCGGCGACAGCTCGGGCACCAGGTAGTGGTAGTTCGTGTCGAACCACTTGGTCAGTTCCAGCGGGCTGAGCCCTGGCCGTCCCCTCGCCATCGCGAAGTAGGAATCCACTGTGGACAAGCCGCGGTAGCGCTCGGGTACCGCGTCGAAGAGTTGCGCGGTGTCCAGCAGGTGGTCGTAGAACGAGAACGTGTTGCCCGGAACGGAATCCAGTCCGCTTGCGCGCAAGCTCTCCCACGTCGAGCGGCGCAGCGCGGCCGCGGTGGCCTCCAGCTCGGCCACGCCGGTGCTGCCGGCCCAGTAGGACTCGAGCGCCTTCTTGAGCTCCCTGCGCGGACCGATCCTCGGGTATCCCAGCACGGTGGCGCCGATGTCCGGATTCAGGGCATGACTGTCGTGCGTTTCTGCCACGGCTCTCTCCTCGCGAGCGGTTGCGGGCACGCGCGCACCGGCGGTGCGCGCGGCGGTGGCAGGTATTCGGACTCGCGGGCACCCGCCGGACACCTCCGGCGCGCCTACTGGCCGTCGCTTCCCAGGCACCGTGTGCCCAGTGCGTCATGACGGCGGTCGTTCCCGCTCACCGCTGCGGGGGCAGTCCTGGACTCGCACCAGGTTCCCTCTTGCCTCGCCGGGCCGTACGGTCCGGCGAACCACCAGCACGCCCACTCTAGCGGTCCGCACAGGCGATGCACAGCGATGGAAACCTATGCAAACGAGCACGCATGGCGTATGCTCAAACATGAAGCGAACGTAAAGACTTTCACGTTTGCTGGCCTGCCGGGCGCCCACAGCCCCCTCCCCAGGGCGCCCTGGCATGTGAGGAGTGCCCCGGTGCTGAACCCCCAGCAGCACCGGGGCACTCACCTTTTCGCGATGGGGTTCCACATCGCTGCGGACGGGCAGTGGGCGGGGGCTCAGCTTGCCGGGCGCTGCCTCGGCATCCGCTGCGAGTTGATGCCCCGCAGCACCTCGATGCGGTCGGTGCCGGGCCAGCTGTTGACCCAGCTCGAGCCGGTCACGTCCTTGGCGTGCTTCTTCAACGGGGCGAGCAGCCGCGAGATCTCCCGGTACGAGCCGACGGACGAGCCCGCGCAGACCAGCGTCGCGAGTGACACCGTCACGGGCAGCCCCTCCGCGTACCACCGGCTGTCCAGCAGCCCGTCGGCCACGGTCGTGATCTTGTCGATGTCGCAGGCGATGAGGAAGTCGTCGCCGCCCACGTGGCTCACCGTGACGCCGCCGAGGTTCGTCGCCAGGTCGGTGAGCTTGCGGCCGAGGGCGCGGATCAGGTCGTCGCCCGCCGCGAACCCCACGGTGTCGTTGACCTTCTTGAAGGAGTCGACGTCGAGCCAGCCCACCACGAGCGGCTGTCCCGCGGCGATGCGCCGGTCCACGGCCCGAGCCACCGAGTCGCTGCCCGGCAGCCGGGTGAGCGGGTTGAGCGCGGCCGCCTCCTCGATCTTCGCGTCGGCGAGCCCGCGCACCACCTCGTGCACCAGCACCACGCCCTGGCAGCGGCCCGCGTCGTCGATCACCACCACGTCGTCGGCGGTGCGGTCCCAGTCGGCGTCGGTGACCAGGTCGAGCAGTTCCAGCGCGGCGGCGCCGTGGCGGATCACGTGCGGTGCGTCGGCGAGGCGCTCGGCGGGGCGGTTGGCGTGCAGGGCGTGACCGAACGGTCCCGTGACCGCGAGCAGGAACCGTGTGCGGTCGATCGACCACTGTGGACGGCCCTGTTCGTCGAGACCGATGATGCCGGTCGGCGCGTCGTTGTCAACGAGGACGTTGCGGACCTCCTCGCACGTCGCCTCGGCGGGCAGGGTCGTGGCTGGCCGCAGGAAGTCCTTCACGGTCGGCGCGCTCGTCGGCGTGAACGAGGGTGGTCCCTCCTGGCCGTCGGGCGTGGCCAGCGTCGCCGCGCCCATCGGCGCCATGCCTCCGCGGGCGGGTGCGAAGAGGTTGCCCTGCACCACCCGGATACCGAGCCTGCGGACGGTGTTGAGCTGGTCCTCGGTCTCGATGCCCGTCGCGACGAGCCGGAGGTCGGTGCGGGCGGCGAAGTGGACGAGCGACTCGACGAGGGCGACCGTCGCCGGGTCGTCGGGAAGGCGGCGCAGGGTCGTACGGTCCAGCTTGACCAGGTCCACCCGCGATTCGGCGAGCAGATTGAGGGGAAGATCACCCGCGCCGAGGCCGTCGAAGGCCAGCCGGAAGCCGAGCTCGCCGAGCCGGGCCATCCCGGAGAGCAGGGCGGCGGGCGCGATGCCGTGGAAGGGCGGGCCGATCTCCAGGACGATCTCGCGGGGTCTGCGGCTGGTCTCGCCGAGCGCGTCGAAGAGCGGCTGCAGCGCGGGTTTGGGGGCGGCCGCAGTGAGCGCCGTCACGTTGAGATGCAGGGGAAGCAGGGTCGCGTGCGGTGCCTCGTCCAGCACGGCGCGGGCTGCGAGGCCCACGTCCACCTCGACGAGCCTTCCCCGGCGCAGGGCGGAGCCGAGCAGGTCGCCGACGCCTCCGGAGGCGGGACGGGCCAGTGCCTCGACCGCCACGACCCCACCAGTGTGCAGGCTGTACAGCGGCTGGAACGCGAAGCGAACTTGGTTCACACCGACTCCCACGCCCGAAAACTTCACCCGCTTTTGGCCCATTTCAGTGAAAAACAGCCCGATCGTTACACAGGAATAACGGCCGATCAAGCTGGCTCGCGCCGCTCCGCGCTTCTTGTTTAGGCCATCCAGCTGAAGTTCTGCTGAACAGCTACTGAGCAGTAGTGACAACTCGTGACGATTCGTGAAATGTGTGCCCCCGTGAACTCGCTCAGCAGGCGCGAGATGTTCCGCGCTGGGGGTGCGCTGGCCGCGGTCGCCGGCGCCGGAATGCTCGGTCCGACGGCGGCGGCGCAGGAGGCCGGCCCGTTCGCCCATGGGGTCGCCTCCGGTGATCCGCTACCCGACGGTGTGCTCCTGTGGACCAGGGTGACGCCGGCCCCGGAGGCCGTGCCAGGGTCGGGGCTCGGACCCGAGGTCATGGTCAGCTGGGAGATCGCGCGCGACGAGGCCTTCACGAGTGTGGCCGCGCGGGGGAGCGTCACTACCGGGCCCGCCCGCGACCACACCGTCAAGGTCGACGTCGCCGGGCTGGAGCCGGCCACGTGGTACTGGTACCGCTTCGCCGTCGCGGGCACGGCCTCGCCGGTCGGGCGCACACGGACCGCGCCCGCCGTCGGCGCCGCCGTCGAACGGCTCCGCTTCGGCGTCGTCTCGTGCTCCAACCTGCAGTCCGGTCACTTCGCCGCATACCGCCACCTCGCCGAGCGCGACGACCTCGACCTCGTGGTGCACCTCGGTGACTACCTCTACGAGTACGGCGCCGAGGACGGCGCGGTCCGCCCGCACGACCCGCCTGTCGAGATGACGACGCTGGAGCACTACCGGCGCAGGCACGCGCAGTACAAGTCGGACCCGGACCTGCGGGCGCTGCACGCCCGCGTGCCCTTCGCCGTCACGTGGGACGACCACGAGTCGGCCAACGACGCGTGGTCGGGCGGCGCCGAGAACCACACCGAGGGCGCCGAGGGCACCTGGACGGACCGTCGCGCCGCGTCGCAACAGGCCTACGCCGAGTGGATGCCGGTGCGTTACGAGCCGGGCGGGCGGCTCTACCGCAGACTCACCTTCGGCACGCTCGCGGAGCTGTCGATGCTCGACCTGCGGACCTACCGGAGCAGGCAGGCGGCGCACCCGTTCGACCCCGCCATCGGCGACCCGGAGCGCACCATCGCGGGCGCGGAGCAGCTCGGCTGGCTCACCTCCGGCCTGGTCACCGCGAGCGCGCAGTGGAAGCTCGTCGGCAACCCCGTGATGATCGCGCCGGTGCGGTTCCCGTCCACGCTGGCCCCACGGGAGCTGGACGCCCTCTCGCGGCTGCTCGGGCCGTTGCTCGGCCCGCCCTACAACGTCGACCAGTGGGACGGCTACACCGCCGACCGCGCCAGGGTGCTCGGCGTCCTGCGCGACCACGGCGTGCGCGACACGGTCTTCCTCACCGGCGACATCCACTCGGCGTGGGCCGCGGAGCTGCCTGCCGATCCGCTGACCTACCCGCTCACGCGCGAGTCGGTCGGCGCCGAGCTGGTCTGCACGTCCGTGACGAGCGACAACCTCGACGAGATCCTCGGGGTGCCGCCGCGCACGGGCTCGCTCGCGGTCGAGGCGGCGATCCGGCTCAACAACCCGCACGTGCGTCACCTCGACTTCGACTCGCACGGCTACTCCGTGCTGGAGGTGACGCCCGCGGCCGTGCGGATGGACTGGTTCGTGCTCGCGGACCGGAAGGATCCGGCGAGCCCCGCCGCGCACTCCGTCTCCTTCGCGGTGTCCGCGGGCACACAGCGAGTCACGAGGGCGAGGGAGGCACTGCGATGACCGCGCTCTCACGCAGGCAGGTGCTCCGCGCCGCCGCGGGCACGGGTGCAACCGTGGTGCTCTCCGCCGCGGCGGGCACCGCACGGGCGGAGCGGGGGCCGCGTGCGCTGCGGGTGTACGTACTCGTGGTGGACGGTCTGCGGGCCGACGAGATCGACCCGGTGCTGACCCCGAACCTGCACGAGCTGCGGGCGAACGGGACGAACTACCCCGCCGCGCGCTCGCTGGCCGTGGCCGAGACGATCCCCAACCACGTGATGATGATGAGCGGGATGCGGCCCGACCGCACCGGCGTGCCCGCGAACTCGGTGTACGACCGCGCCCAGCGCCGCGTGCGCACCCTGGACCAGCCCGCCGACCTGCGCGCACCGACCGTGCTCGACCGGCTCGCCTCGGCGGGGCGCGTCACCGGCAGCGTGCTGAGCAAGGAGTACCTCTACGGCGTCTTCGGCGAGCGCGCGAGCGTGCGCTGGGAGCCGTTCCCGATCCTGCCGATCACCGGGCACGCTCCCGACCTGGCGACCGTGGACGCGCTGATCGCGATGGTCGACGAGGCCGATCCGGACCTCGTGTTCGCCAACTTCGGCGACGTCGACCGCGTCGGCCACGCCGACCTCACCGGCACCACTCTGCGGGCGGCCCGCACGGCGGCCCTCTGGTCGGCGGATCTGCAGGTGGGCCGGTTCGTCGCGGAGCTGAAGGGAAGCGGACGCTGGCTCTCGAGCGTGCTCGTGGTGCTGGCCGACCATTCGATGGACTGGTCGCTGCCGCACCGCGTGGTCTCGCTGCGGTCGCGTGTGGACGACGACGCGGCGCTCGCGGGCAAGGTGGAGATCGCGCAGAACGGCGGTGCGGACCTGCTCGCCTTCACCGGTCCCGAGGCGGAACGGCCCGCCGCGGTGGCGCGGCTGCGGCGGCTCGCGCTCGCCACCGAGGGCGTGCTGTCGGCGCACGCGCCAGCGGAGCTGCGGCTCGGGCCGGAGGCCGGCGACCTCGTGGTGTTCTCCCGTGCGGGCTGGCGGTTCACCGACCCACAGGTGTGGTCCAACCCGATTCCCGGAAACCACGGGCATCCGGCGACGGAGCCGATCCCGTTCTTCGTCGCGGGCGGTCACCCCTCGGTGCGGTCCGGGGTCACCTCGGCGGCGCAGGCGAGGACCATCGATGTGGCCCCGACGGTGGGCGCGCTGTTCGGCCTGCCCGCGCCCGCTGGCGGCTACGACGGCACGGCGCGGCTGGAGGCCTTCGGGTCCCGTCCGCAGTGAAGGCCACCTTCACTGCGTTCAGCGCAGTGAAGGTGGCCTTCACTGCGGATTCGCGTGCGGCTTGGCTGCACTCTTCCTCGAGCGTTTTCCGCCGGGGGCGATCCGGGTGGTTCTGGGAAAGCCTCCGGTGCGGGTGTGCGTTTCCGATGTGCCGATTCCCCGTGAGTACCCCGAAAAACGCGGCCCCGCCGGTAATCGCGCGCATTCGCGGGGCCGTGCACCGGCTTGCCGGTGATTGAGAGCCCCGGCACCGTGGTACACCTTCGGTGTCGGCGTCGGCACCCGCGGTGCGCGCGGCGAGGATCGTTGATCATTACGCAACCAGTTGCTGAATACGCTACGAACTCAGCCGGCGGGGTACTTGTCAGGCGCGTGGACTAGAAAACCCGCCGAACATCGACCCAGGGCAACCTTGAGTAGTGTTCGCTGCTCCAAACGGGTTGCTCTGTTACTTGGCACACAAACCGCTTGGCGAAGCTGTCAAGGGGTGTGCGGTCGTGTGCCCGCGCAACGCCTCTACCACTCGGTATACCGGTTTCCCGAGGCACGGGGGGCGTGTGCGCGCAGCGCCCACCGGTACGGAATGCGTGCCTTGGCGTTATACATGGGGTGAAAACGCACGTCACGCAATCGACGCATTGATCGTGTGTGGTCCCGATCAATAGATTGAGTTCAGGCGGTTTGCTCAGATCAGCGCCGATGTGCTGCAATCCCGCCGAGTCGGGGTGAAGGGAACGGGTCTTGACGGGCCCGGTGCCTGGCTGCGCTCAAAAGCGCGCCGCGGGTCGATATCGGGACTGACGGCGATTTGCCGGTCCGGCCTGCTCAATTTCGTGCGCCCTTTTTCCGACAATTTTCGAAGCGAGCCGTGACCTAGGAGGCAGCGCGCATGACGGAATCGACAGCCGGCCGAACGCACCTGGACCCGGCTGGCACCGCGGAGAGAAGCCGGGTGGAGGCGCACCCCGCGCAGGAGTTCGGTGCCGATCCGTTGACCGTGCGCGAGACCGACCACTACACCAACGAGTACGTCAAGGGTTTCGTCGAGAAGTGGGACGACCTGATCGACTGGCGCAAGCGCTACGAGAGCGAGGGCAGCTTCTTCATCGACCTGCTCAAGGCCCGTGGCGTGAAGTCGGTGCTCGACGTGGCCACCGGCACGGGCTTCCACTCCGTGCGGCTCGTCGAGGAGGGCTTCGACACGGTCAGCGTCGACGGCAGCGCCGAGATGCTGGCGAAGGCGTTCGAGAACGGGCTCGAGTACGGCGGGCACATCCTGCGGGTGGTGCACGCCGACTGGCGCTGGCTCAACCGCGACGTGCACGGTGAGTTCGACGCCGTGGTGTGTCTCGGGAACTCGTTCACCCACCTGTTCTCCGAACGCGACCGGCGCAAGGCGCTCGCCGAGTTCTACGCCGTGCTCAAGCACGACGGCGTGCTGATCCTTGACCAGCGCAACTACGACTCCATTTTGGACAGTGGGTTCAGCAGCAAGCACACGTACTACTACTGCGGCGACGAGGTGACCGCGGAGCCGGAGTACGTCGACGAGGGTCTCGCGCGGTTCCGCTACCAGTTCCCGGACAGCTCGCAGTACCACCTCAACATGTTCCCGCTGCGCAAGGACTACACGCGCCGCCTGCTGCGCGAGGTCGGGTTCCAGCGGGTTGAAACCTACGGCGACTTCCAGGAGACCTTCAGCGCGGATGATCCGGACTTCTTCATCCACGTCGCGGAGAAGCGGTACCTGGAGGCCGACGAGGACACCCGCAACTACTCGGCCGCGGTCAACGTGGCACGCGACTACTACAACTCGGACGACGCGGACAACTTCTACTTCCACATCTGGGGCGGCGAGGACATCCACGTCGGGCTCTACGACTCGCCCGGCGAGGAGATCGCCAGCGCGAGCAGGCGCACGGTGGAGCGGATGGCGGGCAAGCTGGGCCTCACCGAGGGCATGCGCGTGCTCGACATCGGTTCGGGATACGGTGGCGCCGCGCGCTACCTCGCCGCCACCTACGGCTGCGCGGTGACGTGTCTCAACCTCAGCGAGGTCGAGAACGAGCGCAACCGGCGGTTCAGCGAGGAGCAGGGGCTCGGACACTTGATCGACGTGGTCGACGGCTCGTTCGAGGACCTGCCGTTCGAGGACAATGAGTTCGACGTCGTGTGGTCGCAGGACGCGATGCTGCACAGCGGCGACCGCATCCGCGTCCTCCAGGAGGTGACCAGGGTCCTCAAGCCGAAGGGTCAGTTCATTTTCACCGACCCGATGGCCTCCGACGGCTGCGAGAAGGCGGCACTTCGGCCGATCCTGGACCGGCTCCACCTGGACTCGATGGGCTCGCCGTCGTTCTACCGGCGCGAGCTCAACCGGCTCGGCATGTCCTCGGTCGACTTCGAGGACCACACCCCGCAGCTCGCCACCCACTACGGGCGGGTGCTCGAGGAGACCGAGCGACGTAACGACGACCTCTCCGGCAGCGTTAGTACGGAATATCTGACACGGATGAAGATCGGACTGAAGAACTGGGTCGAAGGCGGTCGTGCGGGCAACCTCGCGTGGGGAATCTTCCACACCCGCGCCTGAGTCCCGAAATTCCCTTCCCCCACGGCAACCACGGCAAAAGGAAGCATTGTGACTGCAAATCGAAGGTTGTTCACGAGCGAGTCGGTGACCGAGGGCCATCCGGACAAGATGTGCGACGCCATCAGCGACTCCATTCTGGACGCGATGCTGGCCGCCGACCCGCGCAGCCGGGTCGCCGTCGAGTCCCTGATCACGACCGGTCAGGTGCACGTGGCCGGTGAGGTCACGACCGACGCCTACGTCGACGTGCCCACGCTGGTGCGCGAGAAGGTGCTGGAAATCGGCTACGACTCCTCCTCGAAGGGCTTCGACGGGGCCTCGTGCGGGGTGAACGTGGCGATCGGGTCGCAGTCGCCGGACATCGCGCAGGGCGTGGACACGGCGTACGAGTCGAGGCTGGAGAA
>NZ_QEQT01000098.1:0-30948 GCF_003311655.1 Prauserella sp. PE36
CACGTGGCATGTACCCACGTGGCGCGCCGCGTTGTACTGTGATGTTCGCCGTATCGCCTGAGCGTGTCGGTCGTTGAAAGTTGCAAAATTACGGTACGCTGACGTTTCCGCAGGTTGCAGCCTGCGTGACGCGGTTTCGACGACCGTGAGCGAAAACCGGGGGTGTCGGAAGGTACGGTAGGTATCACCGGCGTGAGGGATGTCAGAGCCGCACGCCGTTCTTCTTGCACGCCTACACGTAACACCGGGACTGTTGTCTGCGATGGCCAATGTGGGGGATGGACTGGACGAGTCAGTCGCCGCCGCTGTCGAGGGTGACCCACAGGCGGTTGAGCGGCTACTCGCCGCGATCCGTCCCCTTGTGGTGCGGTACTGCCGCGCCCGAGTTGGCAGGCAAGAGCGTTCGTTCGCTTCGGCTGACGACGTAGCCCAGGAGGTGTGTCTCGCGGTGCTCACGGCGTTGCCTTCGTATCGTGATCAAGGCCGCCCTTTCCTGGCCTTCGTCTACGGCATTGCTCAGCACAAGGTGGCCGACGCGCATCGCGCGGCGGCACGCAACCGTGCCGAGCCGGTCGCCGAGGTGCCCGACGAAGTGGAGGGCGATGTTGGTCCCGAGCAGCACGCCCTGCAGGGCGAGCTGAACGCGAGGATGTCCGAGCTGCTACAGGTCCTGCCGGACAAACAACGCGAGATCGTGGTGTTGCGGGTGGTCGTAGGGCTGTCCGCCGAGGAGACCGCCGAGGCCGTGGGGTCCACCCCCGGTGCCGTGAGGGTCGCCCAGCATCGCGCCCTCGCGCGGCTGCGCAAGGTGCTGGCCGCTGAGGAGGTGGTCTGAGTGACGGAACGCGACGGCGGTAACCAGGAGAACGGCGAGGTGTTTCCCTACTCGCAGGCAGAGCCGGACGAGTCCTCGACCACGCTCGAGCTGTCGGCCATCCAGGCCGACGACGCGCTGCTCGACGCGCTCGGCGGCCCCGACCCGCAGGTCGCCGACGGGCTCGGCGACCAGGAGCTGAACGCCCTGCTGCTCGCGTGGCGCAGGGACATCGACAGCGAGCCGCTCGCTGAACTGGTCGACATCCCGACCGCGGTCACCACGATCAAGACCGCGGCCATCGCCAAGCGCCACGCCGGCCGGGGCCGGAGACGCAGACTTCTCGTCCCTGTCGCCGCTGCCGCCGCCGTGCTCGCCATCGGGTTCACCGGCACCGCTCTCGCCGCCAGGGACGCACAGCCCGGCGACACGCTGTGGGGCCTTTCCAAGGTCCTGTACGCGGACCACGCCCGCTCGGTCGAGGCCGCCGCCTCCGTGCGGACCGAGCTCGAAGAGGCCCATCTCGCGCTGGCGCAGCAGCGCTACGACGACGCGCGCCGCGCACTCCAGCAGGCGGAGCTGGCACTGAGCCAGGTGACCGCCGAGGACGAGCTCGCCCAGCTCAAGGCCCGCCACATGGAACTGCTGGCCCAGCTCAACAAGCCGCAGCCGGGCCACACCCCCAGCACCACGCCGTCCGCCACCGGCACGCCGGACAGCAGCTCGTCCACGTCGACGGGCACGAAACCGACCAACGAGCTGCCGCTGCCGGGGCCCACCACGGACCCGTCGGAGGCTCCGGACACCACCACGTCTCCGACCACGAACCCTCCGACGTCGTCCACCGAACCGCCACCGCCGAGCACGTCGACGGGTGACACCAGCGGGGGCGAGTCGGGCAGCACCGACCGGCCGTTCGGCCAGGAGCCCGCCGTCGTCTCCGGCGGAACCGCGGGCTGACACTCGAGCACTCGAGCAGAAGGGGCGTGTGACCGATGCGGTCACACGCCCCTTTCCGGGTCGTTCAGTACGCGCTCTCGGTGGCCGTGATCCCGTCGGCGAAGCCCCGGCAGTAGTCCCAGCTCACATAGTCGGCCGGGTTCGGGTCGTAGGCCGGCTCGTGCGGGCGCATGTGCCCGTCGGAGAGCAGCTGCTCGAGGCTCGCCCTCAGCAGGTGCCAGTCGTGGTAGTGAGGCTGGTCGCACTCGCCGCAGTCCACCACGATGCCCCTGACCCCGCGAGGCTCGAGAAGTGCCTGGTAGACGGCGAGATCCGAGAGGTCGGCGAGCAGTTCGGAGCGCTCGTCCGGACTGATCGGCTCACCTGCCGGCTCGTCCAGGGCGGCGATCTCCTTCGCCGGGTCGTTCGGGTCGTCGGCGAACGGGTCTGGGGGCAACACGTCGTGCGGCACGGCCTGCACGGTACCGGGCTGGCCCCGGGGTACGTCCAGATACCATCGTTAACAGGTCCGTATACCCCTGTTGGCTTACCCGCCGAGGAAGGTTTCCCGCCCTCATGACGAGCGAGTTCACCTCCGCTGACCTCATCCCCTCCGCGGAGGCCACGAATGGCGCCGTCCCCGACAAGTTCGCGATGCTCGGGCTGACTTTCGACGACGTCCTGCTGCTGCCTGCCGAATCGGACGTCGTGCCCAGCGCCGTGGACACCAGCACGCGCCTGACCCGCAACGTCACGCTGCGCGTGCCGCTGCTGTCGGCGGCGATGGACACGGTCACCGAGGCGAGGATGGCCATCGCGATGGCGCGCCAGGGAGGCATGGGCGTGCTCCAGCGCAACCTGCCGATCGAGGAGCAGGCGCAGGCGGTGGAGATCGTCAAGCGGTCCGAGGCCGGCATGGTCACCGACCCGGTGACGTGCTCGCCGGACGACACGCTCGCCGAGGTCGACGCCCTGTGCGCGCGGTTCCGCATCTCCGGGGTCCCGGTCACCGACGCTTCCGGCACGCTCGTCGGCATCATCACAAACCGCGACATGCGGTTCGAGGTGGACCACAGCCGACCCGTGAGCGAGGTCATGACCAAGGCCCCGCTGGTGACCGCTCAGGTCGGGGTCACGGCCGACGCGGCGCTCGGCCTGCTGCGCAGGCACAAGATCGAGAAGCTGCCGATCGTCGACGGCGCGGGCAAGCTGCGCGGACTGATCACCGTCAAGGACTTCGTCAAGACCGAGCAGTACCCCAACGCCACCAAGGACCCCGACGGCAGGCTGCTCGTCGGCGCCGCCGTGGGTGTCGGTGTGGACGGGCACCAGCGCGCGATGGCACTGGCCGACGCGGGCGTGGACGTGCTGATGGTCGACACCGCGCACGGCCACTCGCGGGCGGTGCTCGACACGGTGTCGACGCTCAAGAAGGAGCTCGGCGACACCGTCGACGTCGTCGGCGGCAACGTCGCCACGCGCGCGGGCGCGCAGGCGCTCGTCGAGGCGGGCGCGGACGGCGTGAAGGTGGGCGTCGGCCCTGGCTCGATCTGCACCACGCGGGTGGTGGCCGGTGTGGGTGTGCCGCAGATCTCGGCGATCTACGAGGCCGACAAGGCGTGCCGTCCCGCGGGCGTTCCCGTGATCGGCGACGGCGGCATTCAGTACTCCGGTGACATCGCCAAGGCCATCGCGGCCGGCGCGTCCGCGGTGATGCTCGGCAGCCTGCTCGCGGGCACCGCCGAGGCGCCGGGCGAGGTGATCCTGGTCAACGGCAAGCAGTACAAGACCTACCGCGGCATGGGCTCGCTCGGCGCAATGCGCACGCGGGGCGAGCAGCGCTCGTACTCGAAGGACCGCTACGCGCAGGACGACGTGCTGTCCGAGGACAAGCTCGTTCCGGAGGGCATCGAGGGGCGGATCCCGTTCCGCGGCCCGCTGGCGAACGTCGTGCACCAGCTCGTGGGCGGTCTCCGCTCCGGGATGGGCTACGCGGGCGCCAACTCGATCCCCGAGCTGCAGCGCGCGCAGCTCGTGCGCATCACCGCGGCGGGTCTCAAGGAGAGTCACCCCCACGACGTGACGATGACCGTCGAGTCGCCCAACTACACGACGCGCTGAAGAGTGTGTCCGGCGTGGCTTGTGTGGCCGTGCGGGTGGCGGAACCGGCTGACGGCCCACGCGAGCGGCTCCGGCGCCGCTGGAGCGGGACCTGGGGGCGCGCACAGCGCCGTGGACCACAGCGTCCACAATGAACCCGCTGCATTTTCGCGGGTAGAAGGGACTTGACGTGCGGGATCTGGTCGAGATCGGCATGGGGCGCACCGCGCGGCGGTCGTATGACCTCGACGACATCGACATCGTGCCGTCGCGGCGGACGCGCTCGTCGAAGGTGGTGTCCACTGGCTGGCAGATCGACGCCTACCGGTTCGACCTGCCGCTCGTGACGCACCCGACCGACGCGGTCGTGTCGCCGGACACGGCGGTGTCCATCGGCAAGCTCGGGGGCCTGGGCGTGCTCAACGCCGAGGGCCTGTGGGCGCGGCACGCCGACGCGGAGAGCGTGCTCGCCCGCCTGGTCACCGCCGCGAAGGACGGCGCCGAGATCGGCGAGGTCGTGCGGCTGCTGCAGGAGCTGCACTCGGCGTCCATCCGCACCGATCTGCTCACCGAGGCCATCCGGACGGTGCGCGACTCGGGCGTCACCGTCGCGGCGCGCGTGAGCCCGCAGCACGCGGCCGAGCTCACCCCGCACCTGCTGTCGGCAGGCGTCGAGATCCTCGTCGTCCAGGGCACGATCGTGTCCGCCGAGCACGTCGCGAAGGACACGTCCGAGGACGACCCGCTCAATCTCAAGGACTTCATCGCCGACCTCGACGTTCCGGTGATCGCGGGCGGTGTGAGCGACTACCGCACCGCGATGCACCTCATGCGCACCGGCGCGGCCGGCGTGATCGTCGGGCACGGCTACACACCGGGCATCACGAGCACCGACCGCGTGCTCGGCATCGGTGTGCCGATGGCCACCGCGATCATCGACGCCGCCGCCGCGCGCAGGGACTACCTCGACGAGACCGGTGGCCGCTACGTGCACGTCCTCGCCGACGGCGGCATCAGCTGCAGCGGCGACATCGCCAAGGCGATCGCGTGCGGTGCCGATGCCGTGATGCTCGGTGCGCCGCTGGCCTCCGCACACGAGGCGCCGGGCAAGGGCCTGTACTGGACGGCCGCCGCCGCGCACCCCTCGCTGCCGCGCTCGCGCGTGGCAGCGCTGCCCGGCCGCGAGGTGGACCTGAAGACGCTGCTGCACGGGCCGTCGTCCGACGCCGAGGGCGTGGTGAACCTGTTCGGCGCGCTGCGCCGCGCGCTGGCCAAGACCGGATACTCCGATCTCAAGGAGTTCCAGCGCGTCGGGCTCACCGTTCGTAACTGAACTCGACGGTAACTTACCCCTGGTCAGAAAAGCGGCCCGGAGTTACAGTTTTACGTGTGACTGCGCGTAACACCATCACTGACGATGGCAGGTCCACCGATCTCGACTACGACGTCATCGTGGTCGGCTCCGGTTTCGGCGGCAGCGTCGCGGCCCTGCGGCTGACCGAGAAGGGCTACCGGGTCGCGGTGATCGAGGCCGGTCGCCGCTTCGCCGACGACGAGTTCGCCAAGACGTCGTGGGACCTGCGCCGGTACCTGTGGGCGCCCGCGCTCGGTTGCTTCGGCATCCAGCGCATCCACCTGCTCAAGGACGTCATGGTGCTCGCGGGCGCCGGGGTCGGCGGCGGGTCGCTCGTCTACGCCAACACGCTGTACCGCCCGCTGGAGCCCTTCTACCGCGACCGCCAGTGGGCACACATCACCGACTGGCGGGCCGAGCTCGAACCGCACTACGACCAGGCGAGCCGCATGCTCGGCGTGGTCACCAACGCCTCGGTGACGCCGTCCGACGAGGTCATGCGCAAGGTCGCCGCCGACCTGGGCGTGGCCGACAGCTACCACCCGACCCCGGTCGGCGTTTACTTCGGCAAGCCCGGCGAGCGCGTCGCCGACCCGTACTTCGGCGGCGCCGGACCCGAGCGCACGGGCTGCACCGAATGCGGGTCGTGCATGACCGGCTGCCGCGTGGGCGCCAAGAACACGCTGGTCAAGAACTACCTGTACCTCGCGGAACAGGGTGGGGCGAAGGTGGTGCCACTCACCACCGTCACCGCCGTGCGCCCGCGCGGGAGCGGGGGAGGCACCTTCGAGGTCGACGTCCGCAAGACCGGCACCACCTCGCGCCGGTTCACCCACACCCTGACCGCAGGCCACGTCGTGCTGGCCGCGGGCACGTGGGGCACCCAGCGGCTGCTGCACGACATGCGCGACACCGGCACGTTGCCCCGCCTCTCACCGCGGCTGGGCGAGCTCACCAGGACCAACTCCGAGGCGATCGTCGGCGCCGCCCGGACCACCGTGGATCCCGAGAACGACTACAGCCGGGGGGTGGCCATCACGTCGTCGATCCACCCCGACGAGTCCACTCACATCGAGCCGGTCCGGTACGGCAAGGGCAGCAACGCGATGAGCCTGTTGCAGACCATCGCCACCGACGGCAGCTCCGAGGTGCCGCGCTGGCGGCAGGCGTTGCGGTTCGTCGTCCGCCACCCCGTGCAGACCGCCAAGCTGCTCAACGGCTACCGGTGGAGCGAGCGGACGGTGATCCTGCTGGTGATGCAGAGTCTCGACAACTCCATCACCACCTACACCAAGCGGGGCCTGTTCGGGCGCAGGCGCTACACCTCCCGCCAGGGGCACGGCGAGCCGAACCCGACGTTCATCAAGGCAGGGCACGAGGCGAACCTGCGCACCGCCGAGCACATCGGCGGCATGGCGGGCGGCACGTGGGGCGAGATCTTCGACATCCCGCTGACGGCGCACTTCATCGGCGGCGCGCCGATCGGCACGAGCGCCGACGAAGGCGTGATCGACCCTTACCAGCGCGTCTTCAACTACCCGAACCTGCACGTCGTGGACGGCGCCGCGATCACGGCTAACCTCGGCGTGAACCCGTCGCTGACGATCACCGCGCAGGCCGAGCGAGCCTTCTCGCTGTGGCCGAACAAGGGCGAGGCCGACCCTCGACCCGCGCAGGGCGAGCCCTACCGCCGCGTGGAGCCGGTCGCCCCGAAGAACCCGGCGGTGCCGGCCCACGCGCCGGGCGCGCTCACAGCGGGACGCCGGTGAGCACGGTGACGCGCTCGACACCGAACTCCCGCATCGTGGCGCGCACCGAGTCCGGGCGGTAGGTGGGCACGTCGCCGACCACCACGGCGTCGGCGGCCAGCTCCGCCGAGGCGCGCAGCGCCAGCGTCACGTCGCGGGTGAACACGCCCGTGCGGGAGCCGGCGGCGAGTCCGAACGCGGCATCCACCGAGTCGGCGACCGACACGACGAGCACCGGACCGGGCACCGGCTCGGCCGCGACGGGCCCCTGCAGCAGCGTGGGTTCCGTCGCGGACCCCGTGAGCAGCTTGGCCCCGTTCGACGTGGTCTCTTCGAGCCACTCCGCGAGCCTCGCGGCGGCCTCCGCCGTCGCCATCGGGCCCACGGACACCGCAGGGTCGAACGGGTCGCCGGTCGGCTGAGCGCGCACCGTGTCGGTGAGGGCGGCGACGAAGTCGTCGGCGACGGCCGCGTCCACCGCCACCGTGCGGACCGCGTGCGCGCCCTGCCCGGCCTCCTGCGTCGCCGAGGCCGCGATGCGTTGCGCGGCCCCGTCGAGGTCGGGCCAGTCGGCGAGCACCACCGCCGTGGTGGTGCCCGTGGCGCCCGCGTAGGTCGCGGCGAAACGCGAGTCGGTGGCCAGCCGGGCCGTGACCTTCATGGCCTCGATGGGCAGCACCGAGTACGCGCCCTCCGGCAGGTCCGTCTCGGCGAGCACCTCGCCGAGCGCGAGCGCCGCGAGCGGAGCGCGTACGTCGGGGGCGAGCACCACGGGCGCGCCGACGGCCAGAGCGGCGGCCACCGTGTGTGCCGCGACGCCGAGCGGGCAGTGGACGGGCACCGCGCCGAGCACGGGTCCCCTCGGCCTCTTCCGCACCAGCTCCATTCGCTGCTCGCCCGCGACATCGGAGTCGAGCCGGTGCAGCTCTCCGTCGGCGCGGGTCGCCTCCCTGGCCGCCGAGCGCAGCGCCGCGACGGCGTGGGCGACCTCCACTTCGGCCCAGCGCAACGGTTTCCCGCTCTCCGCGGTGATCAGTTCCGCGAGCTCGTCGGCTCGCGTGGCGAGGCCCCTGGCGACGTCCTCCAGCGCCGTCGCGCGGGCGTGTGCGGGAGCGCGGCGCAGGATGGGGGCGGCGTCGGCCGCGGAGGCGACGGCGCGTTCGACCTGGTCGTCGTCCGGCAGCGCCACGGTGGCGACCTCGGTGTCGTCGCACGGGTGCGTGACGGCGAACGTGCTGGCACCGTGCTCGGCGCGCCCGGCGATCCAGGCGGCTCGCGGCTGCGGTGTGATGGCGTCCATAGTGCAGACCGTAACCGCCACCTGGGCTCAGCGCCGGGCAGCTCACCTGCGACGATGGAAGCGCACGTTCGTGAATGCCAGGAGGTCCGGCAGTGGCAGAAGGTCCAGTGCTCGTCGTGGACTACGGAGCCCAGTACGCGCAGCTCATCGCGAGGCGGGTCCGCGAGGCACAGGTGTACTCGGAGGTCGTGCCGCACACCTCCACCGTCGACGAGCTGCTGGAACGCAAGCCGTCGGCGATCATCCTCTCCGGCGGTCCCTCCAGCGTCTACGTCGAGGGCGCGCCAAGGGTCGACCCGGCGCTGTTCGACGCGGGCGTGCCCGTGTTCGGCATCTGCTACGGCTTCCAGGCCATGGCGCAGGCGCTCGGCGGCGACGTCGAGCACACCGGTACCCGGGAGTTCGGCCGCACCGAGCTCGGTGTCACCGGCGGTGCGCTGCACGAGGAACTGCCCGCGCGGCACCCGGTGTGGATGAGCCACGGCGACTGTGTCACGAAGGCGCCCGAAGGCTTCTCGGTCACCGCGTCCAGCGAGGGCGCCCCGGTGGCCGGTTTCGAGGACGTCGGCCGCCGCTTCGCGGGCGTGCAGTACCACCCCGAGGTCGCCCACTCGCCGCACGGCCAGGAGGTGCTCCGCCGCTTCCTGCACGAGATCGCCGGCATCCGTCCGCAGTGGACCACCGCGTCCATTGTGGACGACCAGGTGGCCAGGATCAAAGCGCAGATCGGCGAAGGGCACGCGATCTGCGCGCTCTCCGGTGGCGTTGACTCCGCCGTCGCCGCCGCGCTCGTGCAGCAGGCGATCGGCGAGCGGCTCACGTGCGTCTTCGTCGACCACGGCCTGCTGCGCGCCGGGGAGCGCGCGCAGGTGGAGCGCGACTTCGTGGCCGCGACGGGCGTCAAGCTCGTCACCGTCGACGCGAGGGAGCGGTTCCTCTCCGCGCTCGCCGGTGTCACCGACCCCGAGCAGAAACGAAAGATCATCGGCCGCGAGTTCATCCGCGTCTTCGAGCAGTCCGCCCGCGACCTGAAGGCTTCGGGCGACGCCGAGTTCCTCGTGCAGGGCACGCTCTACCCGGACGTCGTCGAGTCCGGCGGCGGCACGGGCGCCTCGAACATCAAGAGCCACCACAACGTCGGCGGGCTGCCCGACGACCTGCAGTTCCAGCTCGTCGAGCCGCTGCGGCTGCTGTTCAAGGACGAGGTCCGCCGTGTCGGCCTCGAGCTTGGCCTGCCGGAGACGATCGTGCACCGCCAGCCGTTCCCCGGCCCCGGCCTCGGCATCCGGATCATCGGAGAGGTCACGGCCGAGCGGCTCGAGACGCTGCGGGCGGCCGACGCGATCGCCCGCGAGGAGCTCACCGCGGCCGGGCTGGACAGCGACATCTGGCAGTGCCCCGTGGTGCTGCTCGCCGACGTCCGCAGTGTCGGCGTGCAGGGCGACGGGCGCACCTACGGGCATCCCGTGGTGCTGCGGCCCGTTTCCAGCGAGGACGCCATGACGGCCGACTGGACGCGGCTACCCTATGACGTGCTCGAACGCATCTCGACACGGATCACGAACGAGGTGCCGGAGGTGAACCGGGTGGTGCTCGACGTCACGAGCAAGCCGCCGGGCACCATCGAGTGGGAGTGACGTCGCTGCTGAACTGGGGGTAACCGGCTGATGTGGATCGCAGGGGCGCTGCTCGTCGTGGCCGCCGTCGCGGGCTTCTTCTACATGCGGCACACGAAGAGCGAGCTGCACGCGATGATCGGCACCGAGACGCTGTCGATCCCCGAGCTGGAGCGGCTTCGCGGCATCTCCGACGAGCTCGGCGCCAAGGGCTCGTTCCGCAAGGTGGCCGAGGTCGTCGGCGCCGCCCACCCGCGCCCGGAGGGGCTGCTCACCTCGGAGCTGTCCAAGACCGAGTGCGTCTGGTACCGCTACCAGATCGAGCGGCAGTACGAGACCGTGGAGTACCGCGACGGCAAGCGGCACCGCACGAAGCGCACCGAGCAGGTCGCCAACCACACGTCGTGGGAGGGCTACGCGCTCATCGACGAGCAGCGGCGCACCATCGGTGTCGACCCCAACGGGACCAAGCCCGACGGCGTCGAGCAGACCGTCAACCGCTTCGAGCCGTATCGGGGTGGCGGCGGCTCGGTGGAGCTGTTCGGCTTCAAGCTGCCGCAGTTCGTGCTGGGTAACAACAGCACCACCATCGGCTACCAGTACCGGGAATGGGTCATCCGCCCCGGCAGGAGGCTCTACATCCTGGGCGAGGTGCACGACAAGATCGGCCCGCTCGTGATCGGCAAGCCCGAGAACGGCGGCCACTTCCTCGTTTCGACCCGCACCGAGCAGGAGCTGCGCGAGGACCGCGTGAAGCGGCACAAGTTCCTCGCGATCGGCGTCATCGCCGCCACGCTCATCGGGATCGTGCTGATCGTCGCCGACGTCCTCACCTGAGCTGACACCGGACACGGAAACGGGCCGGGCGGCTGCTGCCACCCGGCCCGTTTCCGTGTGCCCGTCAGCCGCGCTTGCGGCCGCCACGCATCGACGCGATCAGCATCAGCGTCCCCACCAGCACGGCACCGCCTGCCAGCACCCACCGCAGGTCCACGGTGGGGAACCAGTTGTGCCCGTCGGACAGCACATAGGCCGACACCAGCAGGGTCGCGATCCCGGCGAGGAGGGTGAACAGGTCGACCCCCGGCCTACGCTGCTCCACGCTCTGGTTTTCCTGCTCAGCCACGGGACACCTCCAGGTTTCCTGCTCCCGCCTCGACGTTCAGAGTGATGCGCTGGCCACCGGGGCCGTCGGGACCGGGGTCGAATCCCCGCAGTGGTTCGGTGCCGATGCCGGAGCGGTTGCGGCCGAAGCAGTCGTAATTGCCCATTCCCACGTCGCAGGTGTAGCTGACGTCAGCGGTTCGCGGCACGAGCACGGTGACGTCACCGGTGCCCACGCGAACGGTCGTCCGCACCGGTTCCTCCGACTCGGCGAGCTGCCGCAGGTCCAGCTCGATCTGCCCGGCCGTGCGTTCGTAGACCGGCTCCACCTCGGCGGCCGTCGTCGGCCGGTCCTCGAGGTTGCCCATGCCGCCGCGGAAGTTGTCGAACGGCACCGTCGTGAGGAACAGGGCGGCCGCCGCGAGCGGCGCGGCGAGCCAGACGAGGCCGCGGCCGCCGCCGAGGAACGATCCCACGACGAGTCCGGTGCCCAGCACACCGAGGACGAGCCCCAGCACGTGCGCGGCTGTGAACCAGCCCCCGTCGTTGGCCGCGATGGCGGCACCGACACTGCCAACCGCGAGTGCGACGCCGAACGTGGCGAGCCCGACCTTCGACCTCGGGCGCCGGGGTTCCGGCGGAGCGGGTGCGGGTGGCTCCGGCACGGACGGCGGCGCGGGCAGGTCCCAGCCGAGCGGCGCCGCGCCCAGCGCGTCCCACGAGCCCGCCTCGGCCGTGCCCGGCTGTGCCGTGCCTGCCGCCGCGGCCGCGTAGCCGTGCGGCGTGGTCTGCCCGCCATGGATGTCGTAGCCGGTGGCGGCGGTCATCCGCGCGACAGGGGCAGGCCGGTTCAGGTGGCCCCTGCTGCGGTGCAGCAGGTACAGCGCGGTGACCAGCAGCGCCGCCCCGATGAAGCCGCCGCCGTCGAACCAGTTGCCCGCGAACGTCCACCCGAAGGACGGGAGGAGCACGAGGCACAGCACCACCGCGAACGCCTTCGACACGGAGCTCTGGCCCCTGCCGATGAGGTGCTCGAAGGCCGAGACCTCGTCGTCCTCACCGGGCAGGAGCAGCCAGCCGAGCAGGTACACGCTGATGCCGACGCCGCCGAAGATGGTCATGGCGACCAGCGCCACCCTGATCACCACGGGGTCCACGCCGTAGCGGTAGCCGATCCCCGCGGCCACACCGGCCAGCTTGCGGCCCTGGTGCGGCCGTCTCGGCCTGCTTTCCCAGAAGTCCTTCACCGTGTCCTCGAAGCCCTCGATGTGCTTCGAGGCGTTCGTCGCGCCACTCATGACATCGAGAATGCGGCCAGTGCACCGCTCGCCGCATCGGGGAAGACCCCTGACTTTGCCGCCGCCGGGATCAGGGTGGGGGATCAGGTCAGGGGTTTCCCTGATGAAACCGCCTCCGATCTCTGTGAACATGGATGACGTGCAGGAACAGCCCACCGAGGAGCGCGCGGTCACCGCGGCGCCGCCCGTAGGCGAGCGCGCCGAGGTCACCGCCGCCACCCCGTCGCGGGCCGTTGCGGAGCCCAGCGGCCCGCCAAAGATGTACCGCCGCCGCGGAGGCCGCGTGCTGGCCGGCGTCGCGGGCGGGCTCGCCGACCACCTCGGGGTCAAGGTCCTCTGGGTGCGCGCGACGTTCGCGGTGCTGGCGGGGTTCGGTGGACTCGGGCTGGTCGCCTACGGCCTGCTCTGGGTCTTCGCGCCGCAGCAGTCGCGCGACGAACCGGCCAAGGCCGAGTCCACCAGGGAACGGCAGCAGGCGTTCGGGCTGCTCGCGCTCGGTGTCGGGCTCACCGTCGCGGGCGGCGCGATCACCGGCGTGTTCGCGGGCTGGGTCGGTCTGCCGATCGCCGTGGCGCTCGTCGGCGCCGCCGTGGTGTGGCGGGAGGCCGACGAGTCGCAGCGCCGCCGCTGGCGCACCGGCGCCCGCTCCGGGGTCGCCGGTGCCGTGCTCGGCGGCGGGGGCTGGTCGGCGGCCATCCGCATCTTCGCCGGTGTCGCGCTCGTGATGACCGCCATCGGCGTGCTCATCCTGCGCGACAGCAGCCTCGCGGAGATGCAGTTCGCGCTGATCGCGGTGATCGCCACGCTGATCGGCGTCGCCGTGCTGACGGTGCCCTTCTGGCTGCGCATGGTCCGCGACCTCGGCGAGGAGCGCCGGGCCCGCATCCGCACCGAGGAGCGCGCGGAGATCGCCGCCCACCTGCACGACTCGGTGCTGCAGACCCTGGCCCTGATCCAGAAGCAGGCCGATTCGCCGAGGGAGGTCGCCCGGCTGGCGCGCGGTCAGGAGCGCGAGCTGCGCGGCTGGCTCTACGGCCCGAACGGCTACGGCAAGCCGAAGGAGCAGCCCGCCGCGGAGTCGCTGGGGACGCTGTCACAAGCCGTGGCCTCGGCGTGCGGGGAGGTGGAGGACGCCTTCGCGATCTCGGTGCAGCAGGTCGTCGTCGGCGACACCGAGCTCGACGAGCGCCTGGCCGCACTCGTGCAGGCGGCCCGCGAGTCGATCGTCAACGCAGCCAAGCACGCCGGTGTCGAGGAGGTCAGCGTCTACGCCGAGGTGGAGGCGGGTTCGGTCACGGTGTTCGTCCGCGACCGGGGCAAGGGCTTCGACCCGGACACCGTTCCGGCCGACCGGCATGGCCTCGCGGACTCCATCAGGGGCAGGATGGAGCGCAACGGCGGCACCGTTCGGCTGCGCACCGCTCCCGGTGAGGGCACCGAGGTGCAGCTGGAGATGCCGCGCAAGATCACCGCCAAGACGTCGCAGGGGGCAACGTGACAGACGACCAGCAGACCAGGCAGCCGGTGACGGTTTTCCTGGTCGACGACCACGCACTGTTCCGCGCCGGGGTGCGCGCCGAGCTGGAGTCGATCACCGACGAGGTGCGCGTCGTCGGCGAGGCCGGTTCGGTGGCCGAGGCGGTCGCCGGGATCACGCGCGTGCGCCCGCAGGTGGTGCTGCTCGACGTGCACATGCCGGACGGCGGTGGTGCCGAGGTGCTGCGCAGGCTGCGCACAGAGCTGCCCGACGTGGTGTTCCTTGCGCTGTCGGTGTCGGACGCCGCCGAGGACGTCATCGCGGTCATCCGCGCAGGCGCCCGCGGCTACGTCACCAAGACGATCTCGTCGAAGGAACTGGTGCGCGCGGTCGTCCGGGTCGCCGACGGCGACGCCGTGTTCTCGCCGAGGCTCGCCGGCTTCGTGCTGGACGCGTTCGCCGACCGCCCCGGCTCCGAGCCCATCAGCGACCCGGAGCTGGACCTGCTCACCCCGCGCGAGCGGGACGTGCTGCGCCTGCTCGCGCGGGGCTACGCGTACAAGGAGATCGCGTCGGAGCTGTTCATCTCGGTGAAGACGGTCGAGACCCACGTGTCGAGCGTGCTGCGCAAGACCCAGCTGTCGAACCGGTACGAGCTGTCCCGCTGGGCCTCCGACCGCAGGCTCGTCTGAATCACCGGGGCGTCTCCACCAGCGGGGGCTTCACCACGGCGACCCGCCTGCGCACGCGCGTCAGCGCGACGCCGACCAGCACCACGACCATGCCGACGATCACCCGCGCGTTGAGCTGCTCATCCAGGAAGACGGTGCCGAGCAGCACGGACACCACCGGCAGCAGGTACCCGACGGTCGACGTCGCGACGCCGCCCTCGGTCGCGATCAGCCGGTAGTTCAGCGCGAACGCGACGCCGGTGGAGAAGACGCCGAGCACGGCGATGGCGATCAGCGCCGTCCCGTCGAGATGGATCGGGCTCAGCCCGCCCGCGGGCAACGCCAGCAGCAGGAACCCGCTCGCCGTGATCATCTGTGCGGCGGCCAGGGCGACCGGCGAGACACCGGTGTCGGCGAGGTACTTGCCCTCGTAGACCATCACGAAGCCGTAGCTCGCTGCCGCGGCGAGGATCACCACCGCACCCAAGCTGAGCAGCCCGGACGACTCCCATGGCGCGAAGATCAGGATGGTCCCGGCGAGGCCGAGCCCGAGCCCGGCGGTCCTGGCCGCCGAGAGCCGCCGCTCCACCCGCCACACGAGCGCCACCGCGAGCGCCCACAGGGGAGTGGTCGCGTTCAGCACGCCGGTGACACCCGAGTCGACGGTCTGCTCGCCGATGGCGAACAGCAGGAACGGCAGCGCGTTGTGGAACAGTGCCGCCACCGCGAGGTATCCCCAGATGCGCCGCGACCGGGGCAGCCGGTCCTTCGCGACGTAGCAGAGCAGCACGAGCACCGCGGCGCCGAGCAGCAGGCGGGCCAGCACGAGCTGGACGGGAGTGAACGCGGCGAGCGCGAGCTTGATCCACAGGAAGCTGGAGCCCCACATCAGGGCCAGCGCGCCCATGCGGAGCAGGGTTTTCGTTTCTCCCACGACGCCAGATTCGTCCTGCTCAGGCATAAGAACAAGCGAATTGTGCTGCAAGCGCTTTAAGCAGAACTGTAAAGTGGTGGGATGCTGGACGTTCGGCGGATGCAGGTACTGCGCGCGGTGATCACCAGCGGCTCGATCAGCGAGGCCGCCCGCAACCTCGGCTACACGCCCTCGGCGATCAGCCAGCAGCTGTCCACCCTCGAACGCGAGGCGGGGACGGCGCTGCTGGAGCGCAACGGCCGGGGCGTGCGGCCCACGCCGGCGGGCGAGCTGCTCTCCGAACACGCCGAGCTGCTCGGCACGCAGCTCGCGAAGGCCGAGGCCGCGCTGGCCGACCTGAAGAACGGTCGCACGGGACGGCTCGCCATCCGCTACTTCGCCACGGCGGGCGCCGCGCTCGTGCCGCCGGCCGTCACGGCGCTGCGCCGCGAGCTGCCCGACATCCAGGTGGACCTCAAGCTCGTCGAGCCCGACGACCCGCTACCCGAGGTGGAGGCCGGCCACGCCGACGTCGCGATCGTCGTGTTCCCCCGATCGAAACCACCGGCGGAAAGTGTCGAGCTGGTGCACCTGCTCGACGACCCGTACCGGGCGGTGCTGCCGAAGGGCCACCGGCTCGCGCGCAAACGCCTGCTCGATCTCGCCGACCTCGCCGAGGAGCCCTGGGTCGGCAACGAGTGGCCGCCAGGACCGTGCCGCGACATCATGCTGCAGGCGTGCGGGGCGGCGGGCTTCGCGCCGAACTTCGTGGTGGAGTCGGAGGACTACGCCACCGCGCAGGGCTTCGTGGGTGCGGGGCTCGGCGTCTCGCTCATTCCTGAGCTCGCGCTGGGCGCACCACATCCGGCCGTGGTGGTGCGCAGGGTACGCAGGCCCTCGCCGGTGCGGGTGATCTACGCGGCCGTCGCCGCACACGCGCGCGACAACCCGGCAGTGCGGCTGCTCATCGACGCGATGAAGCGTTAGGTCGTGTCGCACGGCAGAGGACCAGCACGCGGCTAGAGCGCGAGGATGATCCCGACGATGATGATCGTCACCACGACCACCGCAACGATCCACCACTGCCACGGGCGCACGCGCGGGCCTGGCCTCCGCTGCTTGGGCGGCGGGGGTGCCGGGGCCTGCGGCTGAACCCTCGGCGGCCTCGGCATCAGCGGCACGGTAGGCATGGCGGGCGCGGTCGGCGGGACGAAGCCCTGGTCCTGGCCCCGCGTGATCGCCTTGAACGCGGCGACGGAGTCGGCCATCGTCGGGCGCAGGTCGGGGTCGGTGCGCAGCATCTTCAGCAGCGCGCCGGTGAGCGGCCCGGTGCGGTTGGGCACGGCGGGTTCGCTCGTGCCCTCGGGGCCGAACGGCGGAACCCCCTCGACCGCGGCGAACAGCGTGGCGCCGAGCGAGTAGGTGTCGGCACCCGCGGTGGCGGGCTCGCCCTTCGCGACCTCGGGCGCGCGGTAGGCCGGGTCGGGCGGCCCACCCGCGATGCCGATGTCGGTGATCTTGACGCCCCCGTCGTCGGCCAGCAGCACGTTGCTCGGCTCCACGACGCGGTGTGGCACGCCCAGCGCGTGCGCCACCGCCAGTGCCGATCCGAGCTGCACGCCGAGGAAGGCTGCCTGCTCGGGGGTCAGCTGCCCGTGCTCGGCGAGGAAGTCGGCCATGTTGCGGGACGGGACGTACTCCATGACGAGCCAGACGTCGTTACCGTCGCGAAAGGCGTCGTACACGGTGATGGCGTTGGCGTGCAGGATGCGCGTCGCCTGCCGTCCCTCGTGCAGCGCGGCTTTCCGCGCCTCCTCGGCCCGGTCGGGAGGCAGGTCCGGCTCGATGTAGAGACGTTTCGCGGCGACGGTCCGGTGCAGCATCGTGTCGAAGGCGAGCCAGACGATGCCGGCCCGCCCCCGACCGATGGGTTGGTCCAGTCGGTACCGATCACCGACGAGAGCACCTTCTGTGTCGTTCACGCAGCCCCTTGTACCGCAACGCCGGTCAAACCGGCATCAACAGGGTCGTACCGTCATCCCGAGGTCGGAGTGACCGTCGCGGTAGGCGTCGGCTCCGGCTCGAGCGTCGAGGACGGGATCACCGGTTCGCTCGTGGGCTCGGGCTGCGAGGTCGGCTCCGGCTCGTACGACGGCTCGGTCTCCTGGACCGGCGGCGGCACGTACTCCGACTCCTCCCCGTACGTCTCCGTCTCGACCACCTCGGTGGACTCCTCGGTCGTGGTGGTCGTGGGCGGGGGCGTGGTGGTGGTCAGCGAGACCCGCGAGGTGGTGGCGACCGGACGCTGGTCCCGGTTCTGCTCGGCGTCGCTGCCGCCGGAGCCGCCGAAGATCCAGAACGCGAAGGCCGCGAGGCCCAGCACCACGATGCTGCCGGCCAGCGCGGGCAGCTTCCAGTTCGACTTCTTGGGCTCGTCCTCGGCGGGCGGCTCGTCGTCGTAGGGCCGGGCCTGGTCGTAGTCGTCGTCGTAACCGTCGCCGTACCCGCCGGCGGGCACGGCACGGGTGGCCTCGAGCCCGCCCTGCGCGCGGCCGTAGCCGTCGTAGTCCTCGTCGGGGTAGCCGCTCGCGGGCTCGTACCGGTCGTCCGGCTGGTCGTCGTAGTACCCGGCGACGTCCTCGCCGAGCGTGCCCGAGTGACCGGCGGGCACGTAGTCGTCGTCCGCCGAGGCCGCGCCGAGCGCTGCTCCGGCGCCCGCGGCACCGAGCTCGGCGGTGCCGCCGCCGATGGCGGGGTGCACCGCGGTGGCGTCCGCGTCGTCCGTGGCCCCGCCGAGCGGCGTCTCGCCCCTGGCGACGGCGGCAAGCAGCTCCTCGCATTCGTCGGCGGTCGGGCGGTGCCGGGTGTCTGGGTGCAGCATCACCGCGAGCACGCTGGTCAGCGGGCCGGACTGGCGCGGCGGGTTGATCTGGCCGGCGGCGACCGCGTGCAACAGGCTCAGGGTGTTCTCGCTGAGCCCGAACGGCGGCTGCCCCTCGGTGGCGGCGTAGAGAGTGGAGCCGAGCGAGAAGACGTCCGACTCGGGGCCGGGGTCGCCGCCGATGGCAACCTCGGGCGCGAGGTATGCGGGCGTCCCGGCGATCATGCCGGTCTTCGTGACGGTGACGTCGTCCTTGGCCCTGGAGATGCCGAAGTCCGTGATCTTCACGAGCCCGCTGCCCGCGAGCAGGATGTTGCCGGGCTTGATGTCGCGGTGGACGATCCCCACCGCGTGCGCCTCCTTGAGCGCGGCGGCGACCTGGGCGCCGATCTTGGCGACCTCGATCGGGGGCAGCGTTTTCCGCTGCTGGAGCTCCTGGGCGAGGCTGGTCGACGCCAGGTACTCCATGATCAGGCAGGGCTGCCCGTTGTCGTCGGTGACGACGTCGAACACGCTGATCGCGTTGGGATGGTGGAGGCGGGCCGCGATCCGGCCCTCACGCATCGTGCGGGCACGCGCGTCCTCCGCCTCGTGGTCTTCGAGGCCCGGCTGCAGCAGGAGCTGCTTGATCGCGACCGTGCGGTGCAGCACTTCGTCCTGCGCCTGCCAGACCGCGCCCATGGCACCGGTACCGATCCGCTTGATGACGCGGTAGCGGCCGGCGACCAGGCGACCCTCGTCGCTCACGCGACCTCCTTCGGGGCTCCGTCAGCAGGGGTGGAGCGTAGGCACAACCCGGCCGGCTGTGTGCCGGATTACCGAGACCGACCCGTGACAGGCTAGGCCGCTTACTCTGCGCACACGAAGGCGGCACTCTCGGACACGGCGCCAGTGCTCCTATGTGGTAGACGCCGTTGAGGTCAGTTGGGTTGCGCCGAAAGGAGCTTTACCTCGCGGATCCGGCCATCTCGTCCGCCGCCGACGTCCAGCCGCTGGGTGACGCGCACGGCCTCGCCCCGCTGGGGAACCATGGTGACCACGGCGCGAACGGAGCCGTCGCGCTGTTCGTGGACCTCTTCGACCTCGACCGACTCCATCGACCGCCAGGCCCGCACGAGCGTTTCGCGCTCGGCCGCCAGCGCGGGGCCGAGCAGCCGGACCGCCTGGTCGGGGGAGCTGTTCACGAGCGCGTAGAACTCCCGCACGGTGCCGACCTTGCCGTTGCCGTGCGCCGGCGTGCCTGCGGCGCCGCCGGGGCCGGTGTCGTCCCGCTGCGAGACCGTCCTGACCTCATCGGCCGGGGCGATCGCCTCGTTCCCGGCCGACATCGGGGCGGCGTCGTCGACCACCGGGGCGTCCGCGGCGGGCCCGCCCTCGCGGTCCCGCCCCGACAACGCGAAACCGCCGAGCGCGGCGGCTCCGGTGATCTCGAGCGGCCCGGCCACGTCCTCGCCTTGCGACTCGCTCTCGCCCGCCATCGAAGCGGCGATGACGATCGACGCGACGAGCAGCGCCACGGCGACCAGCAGGGCCGCCAGCTTGGCGCGGCGGGCGAACGGCTTCTCGGGCTCCGGTGGCGGATCGTCCTCTGGCCGCTCGGCGCGGGTGCCGGGCGGCGGCAGGTACCTGCGTGGCTCACGGAAGACCTCACGCAGGTATTCGTCGTCGACCAGCTCGTCGGCGAGGATCTCGTCGCTGATGACGTCCTCGACCGCGATGGTCGGCTCGGATGCGTGGCGCCGGTCGTGCACTGCTGGCCCTCGTCGGTTTCGTCTCGTGGACTCGGAGTTCGGACCCCTCGCGTCTCAGGTAACCCTGCCGCGCGCCGCGCCACCAGACTCGATCGGTGGACAGTCGTGGCGGCACGACGAACGGCGAAACGTGTCACCCACGTAGAGCAATATGTGACCGTTCACCGCACTGCACGTGCACCAGAATGTGCGAAATCACCGTGCATCCGCAGGTGAAGCGCCTGTTCGGGGTCGGGAAAGCGGTCGGGAATCGTTTCCTCTACTGACCGTCGTCCGCGATCTTCTCGTCGTCGCCGAAGACGAGTTTGCGCGTTTCCTCGGTCGTGGTGCCATCGGCGTGGGTCACCTCGACCGTGTTGATGGTGTACCCCTCGTTCTGGTCGATGTAGACGTGCTTCACCTGGAAGTAGGCGACGCTCGCGTACTTCTGCCGCAGCCCCTCCTCGCCCTCGGCGGCGAGTTCGCCGGTGGTCATGCCGTACGCGGCGGCCGGGTCCTCGGTGACCGTGTTGAAGAAGTCCTGGGAGGTCTGGCCCATCTGGTCGGCGTCGTAGGGCGGCGCGGGGATGTAGCGCGTCTTCGCCTTCGACATCGGGGCGGGCGTGACCGGCGGTTTCCTCAGCTCGGACGTGCTCGGCCCCGCGCTCGTGGTCTGGGTTGGCTGCCCGGAGCCCTGCTCGGGCGTGCTTGTCTCGTCGACGTCGGACGACGACCGCAGCCCTGCCGGGGTGCCGGAGTCCTCCTCCGAGCCGGACGACGATGAGGAGTCGTCGGCGCTGGACGTTGGCGCGGCATCGTCGGTGACGCTCTGGTCGTCCTCCGCGTAGCCCTCGTGCGGCAGCAGCGGCGCGACGCCGCCGTGCCGGTCGGGCCAGCCCTCGATCGCCTGCCGTTCGGCGGGAGGCTGGCCGACGAGCACGGTGCCGGCCACGAGCATGGCCACCACCACGCCCCCCGAGGAGATGCTCGCGAACCAGGCGGCCTTGCGCCAGCTCTTCGGCGGGGTGACCGACGCGGGCACCGAGCCGAGGTCGAACTTGCCCAGCCCGTCGGGAGGCGGCGCGACGTACACGCGTGCCTCGTCGTCGGGCTGGCGCGCGGGCCGCTCGCACGTGGTGAGCGTGATCTTCTTCCTGCGGACGGTCGTGCCCTCGCCGACAGGCGTGTGCACGACGGCGTCGATGGAGTCGGTCGTCTCCTCCTGCTCGACCGGAGCCTGCACGGGAATCGGCAGTTCGCCGTGCGACGCCGCGAACTCGGGGGCGGGGCCTGCCGGTGGAACGGGGAGCGAGCCGGTGAACGGCGTGTCGGCGACGGGGTCGGCGGGTGCGACCCGGCCGGCGCCGTCGCGCCGATGGTGGTGGCGGGGCTTCGCGGGAACCGAGGGAGTCCAGGTCCCCGCTCCCGGCGCGTGCCTGCGCCTGCCCTCGGGTACGGTCGGCTGATCGGAGTACGGGACGCCGCGCTTCGTGGAATCGGCCCTGCCGTTCATGTCGACTGGACCCTCCGAGGAGCCCGGCCTGACGGAGATTCCACGCCGGTTAGACCGATCGGAGCAGCCGGAGCGCTCAGCGCACGAGCAGCTGCACGGCACGCTGCACGTGCGAAACGCCCTGAGGCGCGCAGACCGCTCGCGAGAACTCTCACTCGCCCCACATTAGGAGCCTTTCGGCCCCACCGGCGTACCGGGGCGCGATCCAGCGCCGGATATCACCCCTCTGGGCGCACCCATCCGGCGAGGTACACGTGTGGTATCAGCCGCCGCTGCGGTACTTCGCCTGCGTCGACTGCAGCGCCTTGGCCGCCGTCGCACCGCTGCCCACCGCCAGGATGATCGCGATGATGTCGAGCGCGGGACCACCACCCGTGAACAGCAACGCGATCAGCGAGACGGCCGAGGTGGCACCGGCGACCCCCCACCTGGACCGCACGTACTGGGCGATCGGCGCTCCGCCCGCCCGCTTGTTCGCCGCGCTGTTCAGCATGGCGAGGTAGCCGGCGTGGCCCAGCGCCGCGAGCACACTCGCCAGTGCGATCACGAAAGCGATCAGGTGAACGATCGTGTCCATGCGTCCAGTGTGCCCGAACCCGGCGGTGCCCCGGCTCGGGGAACACCCTGAGATTCGCGGGCGGTCAGCGGCCCAGCCTGCCGCGGCCGAGGTTCAGCAGCGCCATGGCGAGCTGGCGGCCCTCCGGCCCCAGCTCGCGGTAGCGGGCGAGCACGTCCATCTCGCGGTTGTAGACGATGCGGGGCCCACCCGCGGCCATCCTCGCGGCGCCGATGGTCTTGGACACCTCGGCCCTCCGCTTGACGAGCCGCAGGATTTCGGCGTCGAGCCAGTCGATCTCCTTGCGGAGCTCGTCGATGTCGGCTGCCGTGGTCTCGTCGGCGTCGTGAGTCTGCGCGTTCATCTGCACCTCCGGTCGCGTCCGGATCCACATCGGGCCCAGAGCCGACGAAAGCCCCGGGTCCGTGGACTCCGGGGCTTGCTGTGATGGCTGTGTGGCACTACGCGATCACGGGAGCCGGAGTCCGGGTCCCGTAGAAAAATCGAACCGCGTAGCGCTGCACGCGGAGAGTATGGCACATGGCTACTTCGTCAGGGGTCCCAGGTAGCGTTGAATCACAATGAGCACCCTCTTCGATCTCCCCTCGGAACCGGGCAAGTACGCGGATCTGCTCGACGACCTGAACCCGGCCCAGCGCGCCGCCGTGGAGCACAGCGGCCCGCCGCTGCTGGTGGTCGCCGGAGCGGGTTCGGGCAAGACGCGGGTGCTGACAAGGCGCATCGCCTACCTGCTCGCGGCACGCGACGTGCATCCGGGGCAGATCATGGCGATCACCTTCACCAACAAGGCCGCCGCCGAGATGCGCGAGCGCGTCGGCGAGCTGGTGGGGCGCAGGGCCAACGCGATGTGGGTGTCGACGTTCCACTCGATGTGTGTGCGGCTGCTGCGCCGCGAGGCCAAGACGCTGGAGATGTCGTCCAACTTCTCCATCTACGACGCCGACGACAGCAGGCGCCTGATCACACTGGTGGCCCGTGATCTCGACCTCGATCCGAAGCGTTACCCGGCGCGCACACTGGCCGCGCACATCTCGAACCTGAAGAACGAGCTGCTCGACGCGGAGACGGCGGCCTCGAAGGCGGCCAACGACTTCGAGCGCAGGGCCGCGGAGGTCTACGGCGAGTACCAGCGCAGGCTCACGCAGGCCAACGCCATGGACTTCGACGACCTCATCATGCGCACGGTCGAGCTGTTCCAGGCGTTCCCCGACGTGGTGGAGCACTACCGCCGCCGGTTCCGCCACGTGCTCGTCGACGAGTACCAGGACACCAACCACGCCCAGTACACGCTGGTGCGCGAGCTCGTGGGCACGAAGCCGACCGAGTCGGGCGTCGAGCCGTCCGAGTTGTGCGTGGTCGGTGACGCCGACCAGTCGATCTACGCGTTCCGCGGCGCGACGATCCGCAACATCGAGGAGTTCGAGCGCGACTTCCCGAACGCGCGGACGATCCTGCTGGAGCAGAACTACCGGTCGACGCAGACGATCCTTTCCGCTGCCAACGCGGTCATCGCGCGCAACCCGAACCGGCGCGACAAGCGGCTGTGGACGTCGTCAGGGGACGGCGAGAAGATCGTCGGCTACGTCGCCGACAACGAGCACGACGAGGCCGCGTTCGTGGCGGGGGAGATCGACACGCTGGCCGACGGCGGCGAGGCGAAGTATTCCGACGTCGCCGTCTTCTATCGCACCAACAACCAGTCGCGCGTGTTCGAGGAGATCTTCATCCGCCTCGGCCTGCCGTACCGCGTGGTCGGCGGCGTGCGGTTCTACGAGCGCCGCGAGGTGCGCGACGCGCTTGCCTACCTGCGGGTGCTGGCCAATCCCGAGGACACGGTGAGCCTTCGGCGCATCCTCAACGTGCCGAAGCGGGGCATCGGAGACCGCGCGGAAGCCGTGGTGGCCACACACGCCGAGCGGGAGCGCATGTCGTTCGCCGCGGCGCTGCGGGAGGCCGTCGCGGGCAACGTGCCGCTGCTGAACCCCCGCTCGCAGCGCTGCATCGCTGGGTTCGTCGAGCTGATGGACGGCCTGCACGAGCTGGTCGACTCCGGCACCGAGGTCGCCGACGTGCTGGAGGCGGTGCTGGAACGCACCGGTTACCGCACCGAGCTGGAGGAGTCCGACGACCCGCAGGACGCCTCGCGGCTGGAGAACCTCGACGAGCTCGTCACCGTCGCGCGGGAGTTCACGGAGTTCGCGGACACGGTGCTCGAGGAGCAGACCGAGGCCGAGCAGGAGGTAGACGACACCGCGGGCGTGCCCGAGCCCGGCTCGCTGCCGGCTTTCCTCGAGCGCGTGTCACTGGTGGCCGACGCCGACTCGATCCCGTCGCCGGACGGCGAGGGCGGCGAGGAGGACTCCGGCGTGGTCACGCTGATGACCGTGCACACCGCGAAGGGCCTCGAGTACCCCGTCGTGTTCTGCACCGGTTGGGAGGACGGGATCTTCCCGCACATGCGGGCGCTCGGAGAGCCCGCGGAGCTGGCGGAGGAGCGGCGGCTGGCCTACGTGGCCATCACGCGGGCGCGGAAGCGGTTGTATGTCTCGCGCGCGCTCGTCCGTTCGGCGTGGGGTCAGCCGATGGCCAACCCCGGTTCGCGGTTCCTCGACGAGATCCCGGCCGAGCTCGTGGACTGGCGGCGGCTCGCGCCGTCCAACGGAGCCGGTGCGGGTGGTGGTTCGCCGCGTGCGGCGACGACCTGGGGCCGCAGGGCGGGCTTCGGGGACGACTCCGCCCAGGCCGGGGTCGCGGCCCGTGGCATGCGGACCACGTCGTTCAAGGGCTGGAAGGACGGCTGGAAGGACACGGTCGCGCTGAAGCTCGACGTTGGCGACCGGGTCAGCCACGACAAGTACGGCCTCGGCACGGTGGTCTCCACCGACGGCGCCGGTCCGCGCGCCACGGCGACCATCGACTTCGGTGCGTCGGGCAAGGTGCGGCTGATGCTCATCGGCAGTGTGCCGATGGTGAAGCTCTAGTACTTCTTTCGGGTGAGCCGCTTCGGCGGCCCCGAAACTGTCGCACCCCCGCGCTAACCTTCTCTTCGAACACAAGTTCGAACGACGGGGTCGTCTGTGCGACTCCGGAACTGGGGGTCACCGGTGTGGAGCGCTGGTTTCAGGCGATTGGCGAAGGCGTGGTCCGCTCTCTCGACGAGCTGGCCGCTCGCGCGCTGGCGGAGGGAGGGCCGCTGGCATCGGATGTCGGCAGGCTCGTCGCCGCCTGGCGGCTCCTGTTGCGTCTGCACGGGCGCACGGAGCGCGGGGGATGCCGGGTTTGCGGACGGCCGCACGCACAGCGCATGTGCACTGTGTGGCAGGTCGCCGTGGGGTACTTCCTGCGGCGGTTACCGGAGGATCAGCCGTCGAGGCGGGGCTGAGGCCGACTCAGACCGCGACGCCGCGCTCGGCGAGCCACTCGCGGGGGTCGACCTTCTGGCCGTCGGGGGTCCAGACCTCGAAGTGCAGGTGCGGGCCGGTCGACTGGCCGCGGTTGCCCATCTCGGCGATCTGCTCGCCGGCCTTCACCCGCTGGCCCACGCTGACGTAGTAGTCGTTGACGTGGCCGTAGACGTGCACCGTGCCGTCGTCCATCTGGACCCGGACCCACAGGCCGAAGCCGCTGGCCGAGCCGGCCTCGATCACGGTGCCGTCCGCAGCGGAGACGATCGGCGTGCCGATGCTGTTCGCGATGTCGATGCCGTAGTGAGTCGTGCCCCACCTGGCGCCGAAGCCCGAGGTGAACGTGCCCTCGGCGGGCAGAACGGTCTTGGGGCGGGCGGCCTCCTCGGCGGCCCTGCGGGCGGCCTCGGCCTCGGCGGCGAGCCGGGCGTTGGTCACCTCGGCGCTCTCGGTGAGGCGCTGGACCTCTGCGGACGCGTCGGTCGAGCGGGTCACCTGAAGCAGCTCGGGGGCGCCGGTCGGTGCGTTGCCGCCCATTCCGAACGAGGCGCTCGCGTCGCGGGCGTTCGCCAGGGGCGTCACGTCGGTCTTCGTGTCAGTGGAGTCGGTGGCGGCTTGCAGAGTCTGTCCAGCCGCGGCGGCGGCGAACGCGCCGGCGGCGACAGCCGCGACCACTACGCGGCCACGCAGGGCCGAGGAGGGCGCGGGGAGCCTATGTGAACCCCGGACACGAACGACAGCACCGTCCAGTGCGTCTTCGAGTGCCGGGGAAGGAGCTTGGCCGCCGGGGGAGCGGTGTCGAGCCAAGACAGGGCCTTCCGTTACTCGGGGAGTCAGATCGTCAGACGCCGGGCGGGGGATCCCGGTGAGCGGCTTCGGGGGTAACCGCTCGATGGCGTGCCTGCCTCGGGGGGAGGCCTGCCCACCATGTCCATTCGTGACCTGACCGTAATGGGGACTGCGGGACAGTAACGAAGGGGCACGGCTCCGAGCAAGATCCGGGGCCCGCGTGGGCCGATCGAGTCAGCGTTCTCGGGGTGCGCGCACCGGAATGACACAAGGTAGAAAGGGGGTTGCTCCATTTGGTGTGACTTGCGTTACAGTTGCGCAACCGTGGGACTAAACGACGTGCTTCTGGGGAACGGAGTCAAGTTATTTCCGCCGGGCCGGCCATTGCTAGCGTCGGCACGGACCGACCCACCGACCCCTGCCGGTCGGGTGCACGTCGTTACGAACCCGAGGTGAGTTGATGACCAGTCACGGCCATCCACGTCCCGCGCTACTGGGTACCGGCCGTTGAGTTCGCGAGTTCTCATCGACACAGAACGACGTCCGGCCGTATTGCTGGTCGCGCTCGGCGCGGCCGGACTGGCGGCGGTGTTCCTGGCCGCTGGCGCGGTGGTGCCCGTCGTCGACGGGGCGGAGCCAGGATTCGCCAGCGCTCCCCTGCTGATCGTCCTGGCGTTGCTGCCCGTCGCCGTGGCCGGCGTCTTCGCGGCGCGGGGCAGGCCGGCTGTCGCGGCCGGTGTGCTCGTGGCCGTGGCCGCGCTGGCACCGGGGCGTGCGGTCTTGGACCTGCAGTTCCTGGTCGATGCATCCGTCGCGGTCCGGCCCGAGCTGTACCTGGCGAAGGACCTGCTGCTGCATACGGCCGCGACCGGCCTCTGGCTGCTGCTCGCCGGGCACGTCGCCATGGCTGTGGCGGGACTGCTCGCCTTCCGGGCAGCCCGGGCCGCGGAGCCGGACGGCGCCGACGAGACGGCGGGCTGGCGGCAGCGCTGGCTGCTGGTCGTGGTCGTGGCCGCTGTGGTGGCCGCGATCGGGTTGCTGATGGCGCCGTTCGGCTCCACCGACGTCTACCTCCTCGCGCGCAACGCGTTCGAAGGGCCCGCGGTCGCGCTCACCGGCTGCCTCTTGATCGCCTGCGCCCTGCCGCTGTTCGCGGCACTCGCCGTGACGTCGGGCAACGGCGGTTTCGCGAGGGGCGGTCTGCTCGGGCTGGGCATCGGCGTGGTCGCGCTCGCGGTGCCGAACCTCCTGGCCGGGGTCGCTGTCGACGCGGCCAGCCTCGGCGCGGGCCCGATCGTCGCGCTCGCCGGTGCGGCCGGCTTGTTCGCTGTCGCGGGCACGCGACCGGGCGAGGGACCCGACACGGGCCCGGAACCGGACGAGGCGGGCGAGGCGAGCGTGCCGGGGCGCAGCAGGCTGCTCGCGGCGACCGGCGTGCTCGCCGTGGTCACGGCCGTCGCGGCCGCGCTCGGAGCCACCACCGCGCAGCTCACCGCGAGCGGTGCGCTTCCCGCGCCGGAAAGCCCCGCTCGCTGGGTGCTGCTGGTCGCCGGGCTGCTGGTCGGTGTGCTCGGGCTGGCGATGTTCGTTCCCGGGATGGCTCGTCTGCTGCGGCCCGCGCTGTCCGTGGCCTGGGCGGGTGTGCTGCTCGCCGGCACCGCGGTGCTCGACACGGCGATCACGGCCACCGGGGTCGCCGGGACGCTCGAGACCGGTCCCGGGGTGCTGTGGACGTGGCTGGCCATGGTCGCGGCGGTGGTCACCGCGTGTTGTTCCGTGGTCGCGGGGATCGTCGATCGCGAGGACGACGAGGGCTTCGGCAGCGAGGGCGGCGAGACCGCACTGGCGGGGGTCAACATGCTCACCCCCCTGGCGGCCGCGGGCGTGCTCGCCGTCGCCGCGTTCGGCACGCCCGTGATCGTGGCGCCGGACTACAGGGCGGCCGGGCTGTGGTCGGCCTTCGGCACACCGTCCTGGGGGCTGCTCGCCGCGACGTTGACCGTGCTCGGGGCCATCGTTCTCGCTCCGCGCAGCCGTCCCGCTCCGGCCGTGGCACTGCTCGGCGGAGCGGCCTGCCTGCTCGGGCTGCACGCGGCCACACTGCCGCTCAGCAGCGGCGACATCGAGGGCGCGACCGCGGGCATCGGCGTCTGGCTGGCGCTCGCCGGCGTCGTGGCGTTGATCACCGCCGCCGGCATCGCGGTGGCCGGAGGCCAGCGCGAAGCCGCATGACCGGGCGGAGGGTGACGCGGATCGTGCTGGTCGAGGCGGGCTCGGCGTGCTCAACCGCCGTGCCGCTCGCCCGCGCCCTGCGCGACGAGGGCGCTGAGGTCGTGCACGCCGGGGTACTCCGCACCCGGGAGGAGATCGTGGCCACGGCGGAACAGGAGGATCCGGACGTCCTCGCGGTCTCCGCCGGGTCAGCCGCCGACCAGGAACTGGCCGACGGCCTGGCGGCGGCGCTGCCCGAGCTCCGCGTGGTCGCCTTCGCAACCGATACAGATGTCACCCGATGGGTGGAGGAGAACGCGACGTGCGCCACAGACCCCAGCTCAGAGGCCCTTCGGTGACCGAGTTCACCAGGTGCGGCGGCCTTTGCGCGCGGCCGGGTCGATAGGGTCGTCTGCGTCCGGCAGCACGGTTTGTAAAAACCACAGTGGCGTGTGTCGTCAGGAGACTGAAAGAGTGGACCTCTACGAGTACCAGGCGAAGGACCTCTTCGCCGCCCATGGTGTGCCGGTGTTGCCCGGCGCTGTGGCGAGTAATCCGGAAGAAGCGCGGGCCGCCGCCGAGGAGATCGGTGGGCAGGTTGTGGTCAAGGCGCAGGTGAAGACCGGTGGCCGGGGTAAGGCCGGTGGTGTGAAGCTGGCCAAGGATCCGGCCGAGGCGCGGGAGAAGGCCGAGGCGATCCTCGGGTTGGACATCAAGGGTCATGTCACGCGTCGCGTGCTGGTGACCGAGGCGTCGGACATCGCGCAGGAGTATTACTTCTCGTTCCTGCTGGACCGGGCGAACCGCACGTTTTTGGCCATGGCCTCGGCCGAGGGTGGCGTGGAGATCGAGCAGCTGGCGGTCGAGCGCCCGGAGGCGTTGGCGAAGGTGGCGGTGGATCCGATCGCCGGGGTGGACAAGGCCACCGCGCTCGAGATCCTCACCCAGGGCAATTTCCCGGTGGAGATCCGGGAGCGGGCCGCCGAGGTGGTGGTGAAGCTGTGGGAGACCTTCGTGGCCGAGGACGCCACGCTGGTCGAGGTCAACCCGCTGGTGCGGGACCCGCAGGACAAGATCGTCGCCCTGGACGGCAAGGTCACCCTGGACGGCAACGCCACGTTCCGCCACCCCGAGCACGAGCAGCTGGTGGACAAGCAGGCCGAGGACCCGCTGGAGGCCAAGGCCAAGGCCAAGGACCTCAACTACGTCAAGCTCGACGGTGAGGTCGGCATCATCGGCAACGGCGCGGGCCTGGTCATGTCCACCCTGGACGTGGTCGCCTACGCCGGGCAGCGGCATGGCGGGGTCAAGCCCGCGAACTTCCTCGACATCGGGGGCGGCGCCTCGGCGGAGGTGATGGCCGCCGGGCTGGACGTCATCCTCGGCGACCCCGCGGTCAAGAGCGTGTTCGTGAACGTGTTCGGCGGGATCACCGCCTGCGACGCGGTGGCCACCGGCATCGTGGAAGCCCTCAAGATCCTCGGGGACGAGGCCACCAAGCCGCTGGTGGTGCGCCTGGACGGCAACAACGTCGAGGAAGGCCGCCGGATCCTCGACGAGGCCAACCACCCGCTGGTCACGCAGGTGGACACCATGGACAACGCGGCCGACAAGGCCGCCCAGCTCGCCGCGGCAGGAGCCTGATCCCCATGGCCATTTTCCTCAACGAGAACTCCAAGATCATCGTGCAGGGCCTCACCGGCTCGGAAGGCACCAAGCACGCCACCAAGATGCTGGCCGCCGGCTCCACCATCGTCGGCGGGGTCAACGCCCGCAAGGCCGGCCAGACCGTCACCATCGGCGGCACGGACCTCACCGTCTACGGCACCGTCGAGGAGGCCATGAAGGCCACCGGCGCCGACACCTCGGTGATCTTCGTGCCCCCCAAGTTCGCCAAAGACGCCGTCATCGAGGCCATCGACGCCGAGATCGGCCTGGCCGTGGTCATCACCGAAGGCATCCCCGTGCACGACTCGGCCTACTTCTGGGCCCACGCCGTCGCCAAGGGAAACAAAACCAGGATCATCGGCCCGAACTGCCCCGGTGTGATCTCCCCGGGCAAGTCGAACGCGGGCATCATCCCGGCCAACATCACCGGCCCCGGCCACATCGGCCTGGTGTCCAAGTCCGGGACGCTGACCTACCAGATGATGTACGAGCTGCGCGACATCGGCTTCACCACCGCGGTCGGCATCGGCGGGGACCCGGTCATCGGCACCACCCACATCGACGCCCTCGCGGCGTTCGAGGCCGACCCCGACACCAAGGTCATCGTGATGATCGGCGAAATCGGCGGGGACGCCGAAGAACGCGCCGCCGACTACATCAAGGCCAACGTCACCAAACCCGTCGTCGGCTACGTCGCCGGCTTCACCGCCCCCGAAGGCAAAACCATGGGCCACGCCGGCGCCATCGTCTCCGGCTCCTCCGGCACCGCCCAAGCCAAAAAGGAAGCCCTCGAAGCCGCAGGCGTCAAGGTCGGCAAAACCCCCACCGAAACCGCCGAGCT
>NZ_QEQT01000099.1:0-25815 GCF_003311655.1 Prauserella sp. PE36
CACCATGCCTGCGTTGAACGCAGTGAAGGTGGCCTTCACTGCGGTTGGCCGGTGGCGCTCACTGCTCGTTGTCGTTGCCGCCCTGTTCCGCCAGGAAGCGCTCGAACTGGCTCGCCAGTTCGTCGCCCGTGGGCATCGGGGTGTTGTCGGCGAGCAGGTTGCCCTTCGCGCTCGCCGCGGTGAACGCGTCGTACTGCCGCTCCAGCGCGCTCACCACCTCGGCCACCTCGTCCGACTCGCGGACCTGACGGTCCACCTCCTCGTCGGTGCTCCGCGCCGCCTCCCGCAGCGCGTCGGACGGCAGGCTGAGCCCCGTCGCCCGCGTGATCGCGTCCAGGAGCGTCAGCGCCGCCGCCGGATACCGCGCCTGTGCCAGATAGTGCGGCACGTGCGCGGCGAAACCGATCGCGTCGTGCCCCGCCTGCCCGAGCCGCAGCTCCAGCATCGCCGCGGCGCTGCCCGGAATCCGCACCTCGTTGAAAAACGGCTGGTACTCGTCGACGAGCTGCGCGCGCGTCGCGTGCGCCGTCAGGCCCAGCGGCCGCGTGTGCGGCACCCCCATCGGGATCCCCTGGAAGCCCACGCTCAGCCGCACCTGCCAGCGCTCGACGAGATGGCGCACGGCGGCGGCGAACCGTTCCCACTCGTGGTCGGGCTCCGGCCCGGTGAACACCAGGAACGGCGTCGCGTTCTCGTCGTGCAGCAACCGCACCGCCAGCTCCGGCGCCTCGTAGTCGGACCAGTGGTCGCCCGAAAAGGTCATCGTCGGCCGCCGCGACCGGTAGTCGATCAGCCGGTCCACGTCGAACCTCGCCACCACCGGCCCGTCCAGCTCCTCGAGGAGGTGGTCGGCGACGGCCCGGCCGGCCGCGCCCGCGTCGATGAACCCATCGAAGTGGTAGAGCAGCACCGCACTGTCCAGAACGGGAACGTCGGAATCCACTTCGTACAACTCGCCCGGATCCGACACCACCGCGTAACCTCCTGGCCTTCAGCTGTCTGTCCCAAGCGGATACCAACGCGTGGTGGTCCTGTTTCCATCCCACCACATCGACCTGCCCCCGGGGGCCGCGTGGTGGAAGATGTTCGCGTGCAGGAGCCGAAGACACCCCGGACCCCGACCGTGCCGAGTCCCGAGCACGTCGACAGCCTCGCGACCGTGCTCGACCTCGTCCGCTCCGGCGTGGCGCGAACCCGGCCCGAGATCGGCCGCCACTCCGGGCTCGGCCGCACCGTCGTCACCCAGCGCGTCAACCAGCTCACCGAGTGCGGGCTGCTGGAGGAGGGCGCGCTCGGCCCGTCCAGCGGTGGGCGGGCGCCGCGCGAACTGCGATTCCGGGCCCGCGCGGGCCTGGTGCTCGCGGCGGAGCTGGGCGCCACCAGCGTCGGCGTCGGCGTCACCGACCTCAGCGGCACCGTGCTCGCCGAGCGGGAGGAGGCCGCCGACATCGCGCTCGGCCCCGATCCCGTGCTGGAACGCGTCGAGATCCTCTTCGACGAGCTGCTCGCCGAGATCCGCGCCGAACACGGCGACGTGGCCGTGTGGGGCATCGGCATCGGCCTGCCGGGGCCCGTCGAGTTCGCGACCGGACGGCCGAGCGCGCCGCCGATCATGCCCGGGTGGGACGGCTATCCGGTGCGTGACCGGCTCACCGCCCGCTTCGGCGCACCCGTGTGGGTCGACAACGAGGTGAATACGATGGCGCTCGGCGAACTACGCGCCGGATCCGCCAAGGGGCAACGGGACATCCTCTACGTCAAGATCGGCACCGGGATCGGCGCGGGCCTGGTGTCCGGCGGACGGCTGCACCGCGGCAGCCAGGGCTGCGCGGGCGACATCGGGCACGCCGCCGTCGCCGACGAGGCGACCGTGGTGTGCCGCTGCGGCAACACCGGCTGCCTCGAGGCGTACGCCGGCGGCGCGGCGCTCGCCCGCGACGGGCTCGCCGCCGCTCAGGAGGGGCGCAGCGAGTTCCTCGCCGGGGTGCTGGAGTCCACGGGCACCGTCACCGCGGCGGATGTCTCCCGCGCCGCGCAGAGCGGCGACCGCACTTCGGTGGAGCTGCTCACCCGCGCCGGCAGGCTGATCGGCAGCCTCCTCGCGACGCTCGTCAGCTTCTACAACCCCGCGCTCGTGATCATCGGTGGCGGCGTCGCCGCCGCGGGGGACCTGCTGCTGGCCGCCGTGCGCGAGTCGGTCTACCGGCGCTCCCTGCCGCTCGCCACGCGGGAGCTGCGCATCGCGCGCTCCACGCTGAGCGACCGCGCCGGGCTCGTGGGGGCCGCGTTCATGGTCATCGACGAGCTGTTCGCCCCCGAACGGCTCGCCCATTGGGTGGCAGCGGGAAGTCCGGCCGGAGCACCGGAACTCGTCAACGTCCCATTGCGCGCTCCCCTGCTCTAACCTGGGGAGATGCCCGATCGCGTCTACGGGGGCCGGACGGCGGCCGATCGCAGAGCAGAGCGCAGGCAGCGCCTGCTGGACGCCGGTCTGGAACTGTTCGGCACCGAGGGCTACGTCGCGACCTCGATCGAGCGACTGTGCTCCGCGGCCGGGGTGTCCACGCGGAACTTCTACGAGGAGTTCACCGGACGCGAGGCGTTGCTGACGGCCTTGCACGACATGGTGCTGGAACGCGCGCTGAAGGCCGTCGCCGACGCGTTCGCCCGGGCGGAGAACGAGCCGCTGGCCCTGCGGATCGAGCTCGCCGTGCGCGCCTACATCGCCACCACCGCGGAGGACCGCCGCTGGGCCCGACTGTCCTATGTGGAGATAGTGGGCGTCAGCGAGACGGTGGAGCGGCACCGGCTCGCGTGGCGCGAGCGGTGGGTGGCGTTCCTCGTCGCCGAGGCGCGCCGCGCCGTCGAGCACGGGGAGGCCATGTCGCGCGACTTCCACCTCAGCGCGGTCGCGCTGATCGGCGCCGTCAACGAGCTCGTCTACCACTGGGCCGTCGGCGACCACCGGATCCCGCTGGACGACGTGATCGCCGAGATCGTACGCATCGCGACGGTGACCCTCACCGGCCCCTAGGTCACCCAGCCGCAGTGAAGGCCACCTTCACTGCGTTGAGCGCAGTGAAGGTGGCCTTCACTGCGGTCGGTCCTGCTCAGGGAAGATCGGTTCCGTCCAACCAGGCCGCGAAGAACGCGTCCAGTGGACGGCCCGCGTGGCGGGCGGCGAGCGCGGTGAACTGGTCCGTGGTCACCGTCGCGTGGCGGTGGGTGTCCGTCCACGCGCGCAGCAGCCCGAAGAAGGCCTCGTCGCCGAGCTCGCCGCGCAGCGCGTGCAGCAGCAGCCCGCCCTTCTTGTACACGCCCTCGTCGAACATCCGGGCCACACCGGGATCCGCGAGCCGAAGCCCTGGCCGCCCCGCCAGCACCCCACGCCAGTACCGCGCGTGCTCGTCGGCGGACTGCCCGCCCGACGCCTGCGACCACAGCCATTCCGCGTAGGTCGCGAATCCCTCGTTGAGCCAGATGTGCCGCCAGCCGGCCACGGTGAGGCTGTTGCCGAACCACTGGTGCGCGAGCTCGTGCACGACGAGCCGCTCGTGGGTGCGCCTGCCGTCGACGTGGTTGGCGCCGAAGACCGCCATCCCCTGCGCCTCCACCGGATCGTCGAGCTCGTCGTCGGTGACCACCACGACGTACTCCTCGAACGGGTACGGGCCGAAGTGCTCCGCCAGCACCTCCAGCATCCTCGGCTGCCGGGCGAAGTCGGTCTCCGCGCACGCCCGTAGCCCCGGCGGCACGGCGAGCCGCTGCGCCGGGCCGGGCTCCAGCTCGGTGTAGCGGCCGATCTGCACGCTCATGAGGTACGTGGCCGTCGGCGCGTGCTGCTCGTAGACCCACGTCGTGGTGCTCGCCGACCGCTGCCGGGAGACCAGCGTGCCCGTGACGTACACCGAGTACGCCGACGCCGTCGTCAGCGCCACGCGGTACGTGGCCTTGCCGGAGGGGTGGTCGTCGCACGGGAACCACGACGGCGCGCCGATCGGCTGCGCGGCGACGAGCACGCCGTCGCTGAGCTCGTCCCAGCCGATCTCGTCCCAGTGCCGCGACGCGAGCGGGCGCGGGTTGCCGGAGTAGCGCACCTCGACGGTGAACTCCTCGCCCTCGGCGAGGGGCAGCGCGGGTGTGATGGCGAGCTTGTGGCCGCGGTGCGCGTACCGCGCGGGCCTGCCGCCCACGAACACCCTGCCCACCTTCAGGCCCGCGAGGTCGAGGCTCAACCGGGACAGCGCCTGGGTCGCGACGGCCTCGATCCGGGCCCTGCCGGAGAGCCGGTTCGCGCCGATCCGGTAGTCCAGCTCGAGGTCGTAGTGCCGGACGTGGTAACCGCCGTTGCCGTGCTCCGGCAGGTACGCGTCGCCCGACGTGGCGGCTCCCGGCGCTGCGGACGACCTCATCACGCCGCGCTCACCGCCAGGCGGCGATGGCGTTGCCCTGCCACCGCGTGTCGGCCGGCACCACATCACCTCGCGTCACCAGCGAGCCGGGGCCGATCGTCGTGCGGGCGCCGATGCCGGCGCCGGGCAGCACGATGCCGTGCGGGCCGAGCGTCGCGCCCTCGTCGAGCACCACCGTGTCCATGCTCATGATCCGATCATGGAACAGGTGGGTCTGCACAACACAACCCCGGTTGACGGTCGCGCCGTCGCCGATGCGCACGAGGTCGGACTCGGGCAGCCAGTACGTCTCCAGCCACGCCCCGCGCCCGATCCGCGCACCCATGCTCCGCAGCCATGCCGAAAGCAGCGGTGTGCCGCCGAGCGAGCCGACGAGCCACGGCACGGCGAGCACCTCCACGAAGGTGTCGGCCAGCTCCGCGCGCCACACGAACGAGCTCCACAGTGGACGTTCCGAGACGCGGAAGCGGCCAACCAGAGCCCATTTCGCGACGGTCGCGGTCACGGCGGCGAGCGCGCCTGCCGCGAGCAGGACGACGCCGGACAGCAGCGCGGCCACCACGAGCCCCAGGCTCGCGGTCAGCGCGACGAGCGCGGCGACCACGAGCACCGCCAGCGCGACCCCGCACATCACCGGCACCACCCGGCACAGCTCCACGGCGGCACGCGCGACGCGCAGCCGGGCAGGCGGGTCGAACGTGCGGCTGGTGTCGGCGTCCTCGACCGACCGGCGCAGCGGCATCGGCGGCATGCCGAGCCACGACGAGCCCTTCTTCGCCTTCGGCGGCGTGGACGAGAGCACCCCGACCAGCCCGCGCTTGGGCACCGAACGGCCCGGCGCTGTCATGCCGGAGTTGCCGAGGAAAGCCTGCTTGCCGATGCGCGCAGGGGCCACGTGCAGCCAGCCGTGCCCCAGCTCGTAGGTGGCCACCATGGTGTCGTCGGCGAGGAACGCCCCGCTGTCGATCTTGGTCATCTTCGGCACCGCGAGCACCGTGGACGCCTCGACGCCGCGGCCGACCCTCGCGCCGAGCAGGCGGAGCCACACGGGCGTGAACAGGCTGGCGTACAAGGGGAACAGCCCGGCCCGCGCGGAGTCCATCAGCCGCTCGGTGGCCCACACCCGCCAGGCGCCGCGGCTGTGCACCGGGTGGTAGCCCTCGCGCAGGCCGATCCCGAGGGCCCGCACTCCACAGAGCACGAGCAGCGCGTACGCGGCGAGGTAGGCGACCGTCGCGACCGGGACGGCGGCCAGTGCCGCGCCGAGCGCGGAACCGGGCGCTCGCCCGGCGACCGCACCGCCGAGCACCGCGAGCGCGGGCACCGCCGCGATCGCCGGCAGCAGGCCAAGCAGCACCGAGGTGACGCCGTAGACCGCCACCCACCGGCGTGAGCGGCGGGGCGCCTCCGACGGCCATTGCCTGCTCGCCTTGCCCTCGCGGCGCGCGGGCGACCCCGCCCAGCGCTGTCCCGCGGGCACGCTGCCGAGGACGGTGGACCCCGCCGCGATCTCCGCGTGCTTGCCGACGCGGGCGCCAGGCAGCAGGGTGCTCCGCGCCCCCACGCGCGCGCCTGCGCCGACGCGGATCTTGCCGATGTGCACGACGTCGCCGTCGACCCAGTAGCCGGAGAGGTCGGCCTCTGGCTCCACCGCCGCTCCCCTGCCCAGCTTGAGCAGCCCGGTCACCGGCGGCTGGGAGTGCAGGTCGACGTCACGGCCGACCTTGGCGCCCAGCGCCCGCGCGTAGTGGGTCATCCACGACGCTCCCGCGACGGCGTTGGCGCCGCTGGCGTCGGCCAGCCGCTCGGCGGCCCACAGCCGCAGGTGCACCCGCCCGCCACGCGGATGGGTACCTGGCCGTACGCCGCGTAACAACAGCCGGGCACCGCCCGCCGCGATCGCGATCCGCCCGGCCGGGCTGAACAGCACGAGCCACGCCACGCCGAGCGCCCACCATGGCACCGAGGGAGCCCACGCGAGCCCGGCCCACCGCGCGAGCACCGTCGACACGGCGGCCGCGATCGTGGTCCAGCGCAACCCGGCAAGAGTGAACAGCGGCAGCAGGAGCAGCGTCTGCACCAACCCCGCGCGGCGCGGCGTCGGCGCCACCTCGCGGCGGCTGGTGGTCGCGTCGCCGAGCGCGTCCAGCAGGGCGGCGAGCTCGCCGAGGCGCGGGTGCCGGTACACGTCGGTTACCGAGACCGTGGGGTGCCTCGTGCGGATGCGGGAGACGAGCTGTGCCGCGGTGAGACTTCCGCCGCCGTTGCGGAAGAAGTCGGCTGCCGCGTCGGTCACCGAGACGCCGAGGATCTCGCCCCATGCCTCGGCGAGCCAGGACTCCGTCGGAGACAACGATTCCTTGGTATCCACTGTGGACAGCGGCCAGGGCAGCGCCGCGCGGTCGACCTTGCCCGAGGTCCGCGTCGGCAGGTCGCCTACCACGGCGAGCAGCGGCACGAGCGCGGCGGGCAGCTGTTCCCGCAGCCGGGACACGGCGCCGTCGTGGTCGAAGTCCTCCCGAGGCACGACGTACCCGACGAGAACCTGGTTGCCCGCCTTGGTGGTGCGGATGGCGGCCGCGCCGCCCGCGACGCCGGGCAGCGCCTGCAGCGCCGCGTCCACCTCACCGAGCTCGATCCGGCGGCCACCGAGCTTGATCTGTTCGTCGGCCCTGCCGAGGAACAGCAGCCCGTCCGGCTCGGCGCGCACGAGGTCGCCGCTGCGGTACGCCCGCTGCCAGCCGAGTGCGGGCAGTGGCGCGAACTTCTCGGCGTCCTTGGCCGGATCGAGGTAGCGCGCGAGCCCCACCCCACCGATCACCAGCTCGCCGGACTCGCCCATCGCGACCGGCCTGCCCTCGTCGTCGACGACGGCGAGCTGCCAGCCCGCGAGCGGCAGCCCGATGCGCACCGGACCCTCGCCGGTGAGCTGCGCGGCGCACGCCACGACGGTGGCCTCGGTGGGTCCGTAGGTGTTCCAGACCTCGCGGCCCTCGACGGCCACGCGCTCGGCCAGCTCCGGCGGGCACGCCTCGCCGCCGAAGATCAGCAGCCGGACCTCCTCCAGCGCGTCGGCGGGCCACAGCGCCGCGAGCGTAGGCACGGTCGAGACGACGGTGATCCGCCGCTCCACCAGCCACGGGCCGAGGTCGACGCCGGTGCGCACGAGCGCTCTCGGCGCGGGGACCAGGCACGCGCCGTGCCGCCACGCGAGCCACATCTCCTCGCACGAGGCGTCGAAGGCGACCGACAGCCCGGCAAGCACGCGATCGCCGGGTCCGAGCGGCTCGTCGGCGAGGAACAGCTCTGCCTCGGCGTCGACGAACGCGGCCGCGCTCGCGTGGCTCACGGCGACGCCCTTGGGCCTGCCCGTGGAACCGGAGGTGAAGATGATCCAGGCGTCGTCGCCGGGCGCGGGCGCGCCCGGCGCCCCGCCCGGGGTCCCGCACGGCGTGAGCGCGCCACCGTCGCCGAGCACGGCGCACACCCCGGCCTCGCCGAACACGAGCTCGGCCCGCTCGGCGGGGTCGTCGGCGTCCACCGGCACGTAGGCGGCGCCGAGCGACAGCACCGCGAGGATCGCGACGTACAGCTCAGCGGTGCCCGACGAGATCCGGACGCCGACGCGGTCACCCCTGCCGATGCCCGCCGCGGCGAGCTTGCCGCGCACGGTCTCGATCTCCTCGGCGAGCGCCCGGTACGTCAGCGTCTCCGTGCCGTCGTCGAGCGCAGGCGCACCGGGGTGGCGCGCCGCGGTCTCGGCCAGGATGTCCAGCAGCGTCCGCTCGCTCGGGGCGAGACCGGACCAGAACAGCGCACGACCCGCGGTGGGTGTGGCGGGCCCGGTCGGGGCGGCGTCGATCGCGAGAGTCACACGGCCTCACAGCAGCTCATCCGGGTCGGCTCCGAATGAGGCGCCCCTTTACCGGCCGACCAGGATACCCGAGGGTGAACGGCAGGTTGCCGAGCGGTGTCGCGTTGCGGACGCAGTGAAGGCCACCTTCACTGCGTTGAATCAACACCGCGGCGCGTCAGCGTCTCCGTTTGGGTGGTGGGGGGAGACGGGTGGGCGCAGGCATGGTGGCCTTCACTGCACAGGGGGCCTACCGCGACTTCCTGGGCTTCTTCTCGCGCACGCGGACGTTGATCCGAACCGGACTGCCCTGGAAACCGAAGCGTTCCCGGAACTTCCGCTCGATGAAGCGGCGGTAGCCGGCCTCCAGAAAACCTGTGGTGAACAACACGAGCGTCGGCGGCCGGATCCCCGCCTGCGTCGCGAAGAGCACCTTCGGCTGCTTGCCGCCGCGCACCGGGGGCGGCGTGGCGGCCACGAGGTCGGAGAGCCAGCCGTTGAGCTGCCCGGTCGGCACGCGCTGGTCCCACGACGCGAGCGCCGTGCGCAGCGCGGGCGCCAGCTTGCGGACGGCGCGGCCCGTGAGCGCGGAGACGTTGACCCGCTCCGCCCACGGCACGCGGACCAGTCCCCGGTCCAGCTCGCGGTCGAGCTGGTGCCGCCGGTCCTCGTCCACGAGATCCCACTTGTTGAAGGCCAGTACCAGCGCGCGGCCCGCCTCGGCGACCAGCGTCACCACCCGCAGGTCCTGCTCGGACACCGGCTCGCTGGCGTCCAGCAGCACGATCACCACCTCGGCGGCGTCGATCGCGGTCCGCGTGCGCAGGGACGCGTAGTACTCCATGCCGCTCGCGGTCTGCACGCGCTTGCGCAGGCCCGCCGTGTCGACGAAGCGCCACAGCTGCCCGTCCAGCTCCACCAGCGAGTCGACGGGGTCGACGGTGGTGCCCGCGACCGAGTCCACCACCGCGCGCTCCTCGCCGGTGAGCTTGTTGAGCAGGCTGGACTTGCCGACGTTGGGCTTGCCGACGAGCGCGACGCGGCGGGGTCCGCCCGCGACGCGGTCGGCGTCCCTCGGCGCCTCGGGCAGCGCGTTCACGATCGCGTCGAGCAGGTCACCGGAGCTGCGGCCGTGCAGTGCGCTCACCGGATGCGGCTCGCCGAGCCCGAGCGACCACAGCGACGCGGTCTCCGCGAGCAGGCGCTCGTCGTCGACCTTGTTGGCCGCCAGCAGCACGGGCCGCTTCGAACGCCTCAGCACCTTCGCGACCGCCTCGTCGGTGGCCGTCGCGCCCACGGCGGCGTCGACGACGAGCAGCACGGCGTCCGAAGTGGACATCGCCAGCTCCGCCTGTGCCGCCACGGAGCCCCGGAGCCCGGTGGCGCCCGGCTCCCAGCCGCCGGTGTCGACGACGGTGAACCGGCGCCCGTTCCACAGCGCGTCGTAGGCGACGCGGTCGCGCGTCACGCCCGGCACGTCCTGCACGACGGCCTCGCGGCGGCCCAGGATCCGGTTCACCAGGGTGGACTTGCCCACGTTCGGCCTGCCCACCACGGCCAGCACCGGCTGTGCGAGCTCGGCGTCGTCGTCGGGCTCTCCCTCGGCGCCCTCCGTGTCGGCGGCGAGGAACTCCGCCTCGTCGGACCAGGTGCCGTCTGCTTCGGTCATTGTCTCTGCTTCTCTTCTCGTTGCCGGTCAAGCTCTTCGACGAGGGCGGCGAGCGTCCCCCTGATGCGCTCGGTGCCCTCGGCCAGCGCGGCGCGTCCCCTGCCGACGTCCACTGTGAACGGTTCGCCGACGAGCACGTCCACCGTGGGCCGGAACCGTCGCCTGCCCGTGGGGTTGAGCGTTCCGCGCACCGCCACGGGCACCACGACCGCGCCCGACACCCGCACCAGCCACGCGGCGCCCTGCTGGGCCTGTGCCACGTCGCCCGCGCCCCGCGTGCCCTCGGGGAACACCCCCACGAGCCCGCCGTCGCGCAGCACTCCGGTCGCCGTGCGCAGCGCCTCCCGGTCCGGCACGCCGCGCTTCACCGGAACCTGCCCGATGCGGCGCAGACCCCAGCCCGCCGGGCCCGAGAACATCTCCTCCTTGACGAGGAACACCGAGCGCCTCGGCAACATTCCGAAGATGAGCTGCGGCTCGATCATCGAGCTGTGGTTGGCGACCAGCACGACTGGGCCCGTGCGCGGCACGCGGGCGGCGCCGTGCACGCGGATCCGGTAGGCGGGCCGGTAGAGGTACCGGGCGATCACCCTGCCCACGTCGTGCAGCCAGGGCGTCGCGCCCCGGGGGAGTCCGGTCACCGGCTGGCCTCCGCGAACTCGCCGCCGAGCAGGCCCCTCCTGCTGGCCAGCTCGCTCAGCGCCGTGATCACCTGCTCGATCGACAGCTCGGAGGTGTCGAACACCACGGCGTCCTCCGCCGCGCGCAGGGGCGAGACGGTCCTGGTGGAGTCGAGCTGGTCCCGGCGCTCCACCGACGCCCGCGCGTGCTCGGGCGTCGAGTCCCTGCCCGCGGCGGAGTCCTGCGCGCTGCGCCGCGCGGCCCTCACCTCGGCCGACGCGGTGAGGAAGACCTTGAGCGGGGCCCCGGGCGCCACGACGGTGCCGATGTCGCGGCCGTCGACCACGATGCCGCCCACCGAGCCCAGCACGGCCTCGATGATCTCCCGCTGCCCGGCGACGAGCACCTGCCGCACCTCGGGGACGGCCGAGACGGGCGACACGGCCACGTTGACCCGCTCGGTGCGGATCTCCTCGCCGACGTCCTCGCCGTTCAGCTGCGCGCGCGGATTGTCGGGGTCGGTTCCCACACCCACCTGTACCTGGCTGGTCAGCGCGGCGACGGCGGCGGCGTCGGTGGGATCGATGCCCGCGCGCAGCACCGCGAGGGTGACGACGCGGTACATCGCGCCCGTGTCGAGGTAGCCGGCGCCCAGCTTGGCGGCCAGCTTGCGCGCGACCGTGGTCTTGCCGGTTCCCGATGGGCCGTCCAGAGCGACCACGCCGCGTAGGGCTCCCGCCACCGACTGTTCTCCCTCGCTAATCGTCGTGCCTTGCGAGGGTCCATTCTGCCTTCCGGTCAGCCGCGCTCCGCACGCAGGCGCTCGTCCAGCTCGTCGGTGACCAGCGTGGACTTCTCGATGGCGCCGGTGTGGTAAGCGGTGCGGCCGAACAGCTGGGACAGCACGGGCGCGGTGATCACCTGGAACAGGCCGGCGAGCACGAGGCCCACCGCGTACCGCGGCTCCAGCCGCACGGCGGTGCCGGCGAGGATCAGCAGCAGGCCGAGCGTCTGCGGTTTGGTGGCCGCCTGCAGCCTGCTGGGCACGTCGGGCAGCCGCAGCACGCCGTATGCGCCGATCAAGCAGAACAGCGCCCCAGAGAGCAGGAGCACCGCACAGATCCAGTCGCGCACGGTCACCGGTACTCCTCCCTGCGCTCGACGAGGCGCACCACGGAGATCGAGCCGACGAACCCGAGCAGGGCCACGGCCACCAGCAGCGCGATGTAGATGCCGCGCAGCGACATCGCCATGCCCACGGAGGTCCCGGCCACGATGAGCACCACGAGCACGTCGATCGCGAGGATCCGGTCGAGCGTGCGCGGGCCGCGGACCAGCCGCAGCAGGATCAGCAGCCCGGCGAGGCCGAGCAGGCCGAAGGTGATCGCGAAGACGACGGTCATTGGGACTCCATCCGGGTTCGGGCGCGGCGCCGCTGCTTGGCCGCCTCCGCACGGGACCGCGCCGTGCGGGCCTCCTCGGCGGAGCCGTACGCGTGCATGACCTTCACCTGCAGGTCGAGTGCGTCGTCGTGGATCTTGTCGCAGGACACGCGCGACTGGACACCGAGCGCGTAGACGTACCAGATCCGGTTGGTCCGGTCGATCTGCAGCACGAACCGTCCGGGGCCCAGCGAGAGCACGTTGGCCGCGGAGGCGATCACGTGGTCCACATCGGACAGCACGGGTACCGCCACGATCGCCGCCTTGACCTTGGAGCCGTGGCGGAACTCGTCGAACGCGAGCCGCACCGCCGACTGCACCAGGTCCCACACGACGTACACGGCCAGGCCCAGCAGGCGCAGCGGACGGCTGAAGATGTTCCACCGGTGCACCGGCAGCGGGAAGAACAGCAGCACCGCGAACGCGAGCAGCACTCCGAAGATCGCGGTGCTCGCATCCAGCGAGCCCCAGAGCATCAGCCACACCAGTACGAGCCAGACCAGCAGCGAGGGCGAGATCCTGCGCATCACTCACCACCCGCCTCGCCCAGCACGGCGGTCCGGTAGGCGCCGCCGTCGAGCAGGTCCGCGGCCGCGCGCTCGCTCATGTCCGCCAGCGGACCCGCGAACACGGCGATCAGCACGCTGACCGCCACCAGCCCTCCGGTGGCCACGAGCATGCCCTTCGACGTCGAGCCGGTGCCCACCGTCACCTCGTCGGTCGGATCTGGATCGGGATGCGGCTCGCCGACCTTGCCCCAGAACGCGCCCACCCAGATCTTGGTCACCGCGAAGAGCGTCAGCAGGCTCGTCAGCACGGCCGCCGCGGTGACGGCGTAGGCCGCGGGGGTCCCCACGGCCGCGCCCGCCTGCAGCAGCGCGATCTTGGCGACGAACCCCGAGAACGGCGGGATGCCGGCAAGACTCAGCGCTGGCAGTGCGAACAACACCGCCACCAGCGGGTACGCCTTGGCCACACCGGACATCGCGTGCAGCGACACGGTTCCGGTGTGCCGCGTGATCAGACCGCTGGTGAGGAACAGCGCCGCCTGAACCGTGATGTGGTGCACCACGTACAGGATCACGCCCGCCAGGCCGATCACGGTGAACAGCGCCAGGCCGAACAGCATGTAGCCGATGTGGCTGACGAGCAGGAAGGACAGCATCCGGTTGAGGTCGTTCTGCGCGATCGCGCCGAGCACGCCGACGATCATCGTGAGCAGCGCGACGACCAGCAGCACCGTCCAGCTCTCGTCGTGGATGAACACCAGCGTCTGGGTGCGGATCAGCGCGTACACACCCACCTTGGTGAGCAGGCCCGCGAACACCGCGGTGATCGGCGCCGGGGCGGTCGGGTAGCTGTCCGGGAGCCAGAAGTGCAGCGGCACCAGCGCGGCCTTGATCCCGAACACCACGACCATGAGCAGCCCGAGGCTCGCCTGTACGCCGGGGTCGAGCTCGCCGACCTTCTCCGGCAGCGCCGCGAGGTTCACGGTGCCCGTCGCCGCGTACACCAGCGCGATCATGGTGATGAACAGCAGCGACGACGTGAGGCTCACGATCACGTACGTCATGCTCGCCCGCACGCGCTCAGCCGTGGTGCGCCGCGTGATCAGCACGTACGACGAGGCCAGCATGATCTCGAAGGCGACGAAGAGGTTGAACAGATCGCCGGTGAGGTAGGCCAGCGAGACACCCGTGCACAGCATCAGGTACATCGGGTGGAACGCGGTGGACGCGGTCTGCCTGCCGTAGTCGGTGATGCGCTGGCCGATCGAGAAGATCAGCACGGCGAGCGTCACCAGCGCCGAGGTCAGCAGCAGCAGCGCGGCGAGCCGGTCGGCGACCAGCGTGATCCCGAACGGCGCCGCGTAGCCGCCGAGCTGCAGCACGATGGGGCCGTGCCTGTCGGCCTCCGCGAGCAGCACGCCGGCGATCACCGCGATGGCGGTGAGCACGGTGGCGCCGATCAGCCGCTGCATGCGCGGCGAGCGCATCACGATCAGCGACAGTGCTGCGGCGAGCAAAGGCAGCAGCACCGGCAACGCGACGAGGACGGTCACCTCGGCACCTCCTCCTCACTCGCCTCGGGGGCCTCGAACCCGGCGACCGCCTCCGCGGGCTCGGTGTCGGGCTCGTCAGACTCGTCCATGCCCTCGCGCCGCCGTTCCGCCTCGCGGATCCGCCGGTCCTCGACGTCGTCCTGCACCTCGTCGTGGCCGAGCAGCGCCCACGAGCGGTACGCCAGTGCCAGCAGGAACGTGGTGAGCGCGAAGGTGATGACGATGGCGGTGAGCGCGAGGGCCTGCGGCAGCGGGTCGACCATCGCCTCGATCAGCGCGGATCCCGCGAACACCGGCTCCCCCGGCGGACCGCCCGCGACCTGGAGGAACAGGTTCGCGCCGTGACCGAGGATCACGATGCCGAGGATCACGCGCATCAGGGAACGCTGCATGAGGAGGTAGAAACCGACCGTGTAGAGCCCGGCGAGCACCACGGCCATGGTGATGTTCACGGTCACGTGCGCTCCACCTCCTCGCGCTCGAGCGTCTCGTCGTCGAGCCCGGGCCCGCCGAGCTCCGTGCCCGCGCCGACCGTGCGGAGCAGGTCGATGACGACGCCGACGATCAGCAGGTACACCCCGATGTCGAGGAACAGGTTGGTGGTGATCTTCAGCTCGCCGAGCACTGGCAGGGAGAGCTTCCAGATCGCCGAGGACAGCACGGGCTGGCCTGCCAGTGCGGGCACGAGCGCCGTGAGCACCGCGATGCTGAGCCCGCTGCCGATCACCACCGGCGGCCTGATCCGGACGGCCGCGGCGAGTTCCGCGCTGCCACCGGCCACGTACCGCAGCACGAACGCCAGCCCGGCGACGAGCCCGCCGCTGAACCCGCCGCCCGCGTCGTGGTGCCCGGCGAAGAGCAGGTACACCGACACCATCAGCACGGTCGGGAAGACGATGCGGGCGCACACCTCGAGCAGCAGCGAGCGCGGCCAGGTGTTGCAGTTGTGCTCGGCCATCAGCCACCGGTCGCGCGGCCGGTCCCACTCCGCCCACGGCACCCGCTCGAGTTCGCGGTCCGGTTCGGTGCTCACTGCTTCACCTCCGTCCGTTCGCTTCCGGCGTCCTCGGGCACGTAGCCGCCGGATGGCCGCTGTCGCGCGCGGGCGAGGATCAGGCTCGCCGCGCCCGTCGCCGCGACGGCGAGCACCGCGATCTCGCCGATCGTGTCGAAGGCGCGGAAGTCGACGATGATCGCGTTGACGACGTTGGTGGCCCCCGTCTCGCTCTCGGCGTTCTCGGCGTAGAACCGGCTCGCCTCTGGCATGCCCCGCCGGCTGCCGGAGAAGAGCACCGCCAGCACGGCGACGAACGTGCCGGCCACGGCCGCGAGTCCGGCCTTGACCCAGCGGGCCCTGGGGAAGTACGGCCGGCCGTCGACGAAGCGCGGCGGGAACCGCCGGATCACGAAGACGAACACCACGAGGGTGAGCGATTCGACGAGGAACTGTGCCAGCGCGAGGTCGGCGCCACCGTCCACGATGAACAGCGCGCCGATGCCGTAGCCGACCACGCCGGTGAGGAGCACGGCGGTGAGCCGCCGCCGCGCGAGCACCACCGTGCCGGCCGCCACGAGCACCAGTGCCGCGAGCGGCACCTGCAGCAGCGAGTCCCACGCGCGCAGGTCCACGGGTGTCTCGATGCCCGAAAGCAGCCCCGCCCCGGGCACGGCGACCATCGTCACGAGGATCACGCCGAGATAGATGGGCAGCGAACCCGCCTGCAGGCGCCCGGTCACGGACTGGGCGAGCGCGACGAGACCGTCCACGCTGGCCTGGTAGCCGCGCTGGGCGTGCAGCGGCCCCGGGACCCAGCCCGCGAGCCTCGGCGCGAGCGCCGTACGGTGCAGCAGGTAACCGGCGATGATGATCGCGATGCTCAGCAGCAACGGCAGCTTGAAGCCGTGCCAGAGCCCGAGGTGGTAGTCGGGCGGATTCGCCGAGTAGGCGTCGGCGTACCCGGCGAGCAGCGGCTCCACCAGCCCGGGCACGAACGCGAGCACGAGGCCCGCGACCGCCGGGATGCCGACGATCGTGGTCATCACGGCGCCCGACGGTGGGGCCTCGGTGGGCGCGACCGTCGGCCGGGCGCCGAACGCGCCCACCAGGAACCGCAGGCTGTAGGCCACGGTGAACACCGAGCCGAGCACCACGCCCGCGAGCAGCAGCAAGTCCTTCGGCTCGCCGTGGAGCAGGCCTTCGATGGCCGCCTCCTTGCCGACGAAGCCGAGCAGCGGCGGGAATCCGGCCATGGACAGCACGGCGAGCGTCGCGAACACCGTCAGCGCGGGCCAGCGCGCGCCGAGCCCGGACAGCTCGCGGATGTCGCGGGTGCCGGTGCGCTTGTCGATGATGCCGACGGTGAGGAACAGCGCCGACTTGAACAGGCCGTGGGCGAGCACCAGCGTCACGTCCGCGAGCGCCGCGATCCAGGTGCCCGCGCCGACGAGCACCATCAGGAAGCCGAGCTGGCTGATGGTGCCGTACGCCAGCAACGTCTTGAGGTCGTGCTGCCGCAGCGCGCGGAAGCCGCCCAGCACCATCGTCCAGAGCCCGAGCACCACGATCGGCACCCACCAGGCCGGCAGGTCCGAGAAGCCGGGGGCGAACCGCGCGACGAGGTAGACACCGGCCTTCACCATCGCGGCCGCGTGCAGGTACGCGCTCACCGGCGTCGGCGCCACCATCGCGCCGGGCAGCCAGGGGTGGAAGGGCACCTGCGCGGACTTGGTGAACGCGCCGAGCAGGATGAGCAGCACCGCCGCCGTCACCACTCCGCCGCCCGGCGGGTTCGCGATGATCTCCGAGATGCGGGTGGTTCCGGCCGCCGTGGCGAGCAGGATCAGTCCCAGCAGCATCGCCAGACCGCCCAGGCTCGTCACGAGCAGCGCCTGCGTCGCCGATTTGCGCAGCTTCCTGGTGAGGCCCTCCCCGCCGACCAGCAGGAAGGAGCACACCGTGGTGAGCTCCCAGAAGATGTACAGCGAGATGACGTCGTCGGCGAGTACGAGGCCGAGCATGGAGCCCGCGAACAGCACCAGCAGCGACGAGTCGCGGCTGACGGCTCGGTCGCCCGGCTTGGCGTAGCACGCGTAGTAACACAGCACCAGCGCGCCGATGCCCGACACGAGCACGATCATCAGCAACGCGAGCTCGTCGAAGCGCGTGGTGAACTCCAGACCGATGTTCGGGGCCCACGCGAACGTCTCCACCGGGTGCCGCTCGGCCAGTGCGCCACCGGCCCGGCTCAGCGCGAAGACGAGCGTCGCCGCGGGGGCCAGCGCACCGACGACGAACGCGGCCCTCCCCCACCGGCGCGCGATCAACGGCAGCAACGCCGCGAGCACGAAATGGGCCGCTATGGCCGTCAGCACCCGGTCTCACCCCTCCCCGCTAGCCGCCCGACAGGTCCTGATCGTACGTACCTGCTCGAACGGCCCGCGCGTTGACCGAAATGGACAGTCCGGCCAAACCGGCCGGGAGCAGTTTCGGGTGCCGAATGGGTTACCTTTGGATACGTGAACGTCGAAGTAACTCCCCTGCCGGGAATCGGCGTCCGTAAGGACTTCGCCATCGGCAACGGCCGCAGGGTCGGCGTGGTCACCCAGCGGGACGGCAAGATCGAACTGATCGTCTCGAAGTCCGACGATCCCGACGCGTGCCTGGCCTCGTTGCCACTCACGGCCGAGGAGGCGGGCGCGCTGGCGAACCTGCTCGGGGCCCCTCAGCTCGTGGCACAGCTCACCGAGGAGCACCGGGAGCTGCCGGGCATCAACACCAAGCAGCTGCCGATCAAGGCCGGCTCGCCGTTCGACGGCCGCACGCTCGGTGACACCGCGATCCGCACCCGCACCGGCGTGTCGGTGGTCGCGGTGATGCGCGCGGGCCAGGTGCACCCGTCGCCGACCCCGGACTTCACCTTCACCGCGGGCGACCTGCTCGTGGCGGTCGGCACGGCGGAGGGTCTCGAAGCCGCTTTCAAGATCCTCAAGCACGGCTGAGTACGTGGATCACACAGCACTCGAACTGATCGAACTAGGCGCCGTCTTCTTCGCGCTGGGCGCACTCGGCAGACTCGCGGGCCGGATCGGACTCTCTCCGATCCCCCTGTACCTGGTGGGTGGCCTGTGCTTCGGCCAGGGCGGGGTGCTGCCGCTCGGCGACATCGGTGAGTTCACGCAGATCGCCGGTGAGATCGGCGTCGTACTGCTGCTGTTGCTGCTGGGCCTCGAGTACTCCGCGGCCGAGCTCTTCACCGGGCTGAAGCGGTCGTGGATGGCCGGTGTGCTCGACATCGTCCTCAACGCCGCGCCGGGGGCCGCCGTGGCGCTGCTGCTTGGCTGGGGCCCGGTCGGCGCGCTGGTGATGGCGGGCGTCACCTACATCTCCTCGTCGGGCATCATCGCCAAAGTCCTCGGCGACCTCGGCCGGCTCGGTAACCGCGAGACGCCGGTGGTTCTTTCGGTGCTGGTGTTCGAGGACCTCGCGATGGCCCTGTACCTGCCGATCCTCACGGCCGTGCTGGGCGGCATCAGCTTCCTCGGCGGCCTGCAGGCGGTCGGCATCTCGCTCGCCGTGATCACCGTCGTGCTCGTCGTCGCGCTGCGCTACGGCCGCTTCGTCTCCGCGATCGTGGACAGCGAGGACCGCGAGGTGTTCCTGCTCAAGGTGTTCGGCGCGGCGCTGCTCGTGGCCGGGTTCGCCTCGGCGCTGCAGGTGTCGGCCGCGGTGGGCGCGTTCCTGCTGGGCATCGCGATCTCCGGGTCGACGGCCGAGAACGCCACGCGGCTGCTGGAGCCGCTGCGCGACGTGTTCGCCGCCGTGTTCTTCGTGGTGTTCGGCCTCAACACCAACCCGGCCTCGATCCCGCCGGTGCTGGCCTGGGCCGTCGTCCTCGCCGTCGTGACCACGCTGACCAAGATCGCCACCGGCTGGTGGGCGGCCCGGCGCGCGGGCATCGGCAGGCTCGGCCAGGCCCGCGCGGGTGCCGCGCTGGTCGCGAGGGGTGAGTTCTCGATCGTCATCGCCGGCCTCGCGGTGAGCGCGGGCGCCGTGGAGGGCGAGCTCGCCGCGCTGGCGACGACCTACGTGCTGCTGATGGCCGTGCTCGGCCCCATCGCGGCGCGGGTGGTGGAGCCGGTGGCGCGGGCCCTTCAGCGCAAGACCACCGGCCTCACGCGCACGGCCGGTGACACGCCGTAGCCACCCCACCCCGGCTGCAGTGAAGGCCACCATCACTGCGTTGGAATCAACACAGCGGCGCGCAGCGTCTCCGTTTGGGTGGTGGTGGGAGACGGGTGGGCGCAGGCATGGTGGCCTTCACTGCAGCCCGGCAGCCTTGGCTCTAGAGTTCGACGGCCCGGTAGAGGCTGCCGATCTCGGCGCGGTTCAGCGGCCGAAGCGCGCCCTGCTTGACGTTGCCGAGCTGCACGTCGCCAACGGCGGTCCGCACGAGCTTGCGCACCGGGTGGCCGACCTCGGCGAGCAGGCGGCGCACGATGTGCTTGCGCCCCTCGTGCAGCACGACCTCCACCAACGTGCGGCCCGGCCGGACGTCCTTCACCCGGAACTCGTCGGCCTTCACGGGCCCGTCCTCGAGTTCGACGCCGGCTCGCAGCCGTTTGCCGAGCCCACGCGGGACGGTGCCGTCGACCTCGGCGAGGTAGGTCTTGGGCACATGGAACGAAGGGTGCATGAGCCGGTGCGCGAGGTCGCCGTCGTTGGTCAGCAGGAGCAGGCCCTCGGTCTCGGCGTCGAGCCTGCCGACGTGGAAGAGCCGTTCGCGCCGTTCGCGCACGTAGTCCCCGACGCAGGGCCTGCCCTGGTCGTCGGTCATCGTGCTGTGCACGCCCTTGGGCTTGTTGAACGCGAAGTACACAAGGTCGTCGCGCAGGATCACGCGCAGGCCGTCGACATGGATCACGGCCGTGTCCGGGTCCACGCGGCGGCCCTGCTCGCGCACGACCTCGCCGTCGACGCTCACCCGGCCGCGCGCGATCAGCTCCTCGGACGCGCGCCGCGAGGCCACGCCCGCCTGCGCGAGCACCTTCTGCAGGCGCACGCCTTCGGGTTGGTCAGATCTCATCGATGGAGTCCACTTCCGGCAGCAGGGGGGCGATCGGCGGCAGGTCGTTCAGCGACGACAGCCCCAACCGCTCCAGGAACAGTTCGGTCGTCACGTACAGCGTGCCACCGGTCTCGGGATCGGCGCCGGACTCCTCGATGAGCCCCCGCGCGACGAGCGTGCGGATCACGCCGTCGACGTTCACGCCACGCACCGCCGCGACGCGCGAGCGCGTGACCGGCTGGCGGTAGGCGATCACGGCCAGCGTCTCCAGCGCCGCCCTCGTCAGCTTCGAGCGCTGCCCGTCGAGCAGCATCTTCTCCACGAACGGCGCGTACGTGTCGCGCGTGTAGAACCGCCAGCCCTCGCCGACGCGGCGCAGGTCGATGCCGCTGGCGCGGTCGGCGTAGTCGCCCGCCATCGACCGCAGCGTCTCGGTGACGCGGTCGACGGGCTGGTCGACGGCCCCGGCGAGCACCTCTTCGTCCACCGGCGTGTCCACCACGAGCAGCAGCGCCTCCAGCGCGGAGACGAGCGCGTCGTAGGAGGTCAGGTCGGGCAGGGCCCGGTCGGCGGCGACGGCGACGAGACTGGTGTCGCCGCTCTCCTCGCCCTGGGCCGCCTCTGGGTCATCACCGTCGTCGGTGGTCCCAGGAGCACCGGGGTCACGTTCGCTGCGACCAGCGTGCCCGTGGGGACCGTTCTCAGCAGTGGCGTCGTCCTCGGCGTCGATGTCCAGCGGCACCGGCTCCGGCGCGGCCTCGGCCTCCCGCCGCGGCACCGGGTCCGGTTCCTGCGCGGGGTCCGGCCGCGGCTCCGGTTCCGCCCCGGTCGTCACCTGCTCGGTGTCTGGCTCACTCACCCGTACTCCTCGTCCTCGGCGTCGGCGGCGCGGTCACGTTCCGCCTCCGCGGCGGCCTCGTCGACGCTCCCGCCGGTCCATCGCACGTGCAGCTCCGCGAGCGCCTCGGCCTGCTCGAACTGCACCGACGACTCCCGGTACAGCTCCAGCAGCGCCAGGAAGCGGGCCACCACCTCGATCGTGTGCTCGCAGTCGGAGACCAGCTCGCCGAACGTCGCACCGCCCGTCTCGGCCAGCCGCACCCGCAGCACGGCCGCGTGCTCGCGCACCGACACCCTGCCCGCGTGGATGTGGTCCAGCGACACGGTGGGCGGCGGTTTGGGTTTGAACACCGTGAGCGCGAGGTCGGCGAACTTCTCCGGCGTCACCCCGAGCATCACCTCGGGCAGCAACCCGAGGTAGCGCTCCTCCAGCGCCACCGACCGAGGGTAACGCCGCAGCGCACCGGCCTCCAGCTCGGCGAACAGCGCCGCCACCTGCTTGTACGCCCGGTACTGAAGCACGCGCGCGAACAGCAGGTCCCTGGCCTCCAGCAGCGCCAGGTCGTCCTCGTCCTCGACGTCGCCCGCGGGCAGCAGCCGGGCCGCCTTGAGGTCGAGCAGCGTCGCCGCGATCACGAGGAACTCGGTGACCTCGTCGAGGTCCCATTCGGCGCCCAGCGCACGCGTGTAGGCGATGAAGTCGTCCGTGACCTGGTGCAACGCCACCTCGGTCACGTCGAGCTGGTGCTGTGAGATCAGCTGCAGCAGCAGGTCGAACGGCCCCTCGAAGTTGGCGAGGCGCACCTTGAACCGGGACGCCGAACCGCCCTCCTCGGGTGTCTCCGGAACGGGCACCTCGGGGGCCGGCTGGGGCGGGGCCCCCTCCTCCATCAGTTCGCGGCTTCCTCGGCGGCGAGCTGGCCGTCGCGCAACCGTCGCACCAGCACCGAATCCTCGCCGTGCTGGTCGAAGTCGGCGAGCAGCACCGCCACCGCCTCCCGGACGATCCGGCCCCGGTCCACCGCGAGGTCGTGCGAGCCGCGCAGCGTCAGTCGGGCGTGCTCCATCGCGAGCAGCTCCTCGCCGGAGACGTACACCGTGATCTTGGCGTCGTGTTTCTGCCTGCCGGAGCCGCGCCGGGCCGTGGCCGACCGCGCGAGCTGCCGCTCGCCGCGCCCCGGTTCGCTGCCCTCGGCGCTTCCGGCGCCGTCGCCGTTGGAGCGGGAGCCACCGTGCCCGTTGCCCGCCGGGGCGGGGTCGGGCACCACGGGGGTGTCCGCGAACACCGGGCTGCTGGTCCTGCGGAAGAGCTCTGACGCACCGGGCAGGGAAGCTCGCCTGCTCACCGAGCGATCACCTCGCGCGCCAGCGCGCGGTACGCCGTCGCGCCGGCCGACCTGGGGGCCCAGCGAGTGATCGGCTCGCCGGCCACAGTGGTCTCAGGGAATCGCACGGTGCGGTTGATCACCGTGTCGAACACGGTGTCCCCGAATGCCTCCACCACGCGCGCCATGACCTCCTTCGAATGCAGGGTTCTCGGATCGAACATGGTGGCGAGAATCCCGGTGATGTCCAGTTTGGGGTTGAGCCGCTCGCGCACCTTCTCGATGGTGTCGATGAGCAACGCCACGCCACGCAAACTGAAGAACTCGCACTCCAGCGGGATGATCACGCCGTCGGCCGCGGTGAGCGCGTTGACGGTGAGCAGCCCGAGCGACGGCTGGCAGTCGACTAGAACATAGTCGTACTGGTCCATCACGGGTCTCAGCACCCTCAGCAACGTGTGCTCGCGGCCCACTTCGGCGACGAGCTGCACCTCGGCGGCCGAGAGGTCGATGTTGCTCGGCAGCAGGTCCACGTTCTCGACCCGCGTCTTGCGGACGACGCCCTCGATGTCCACCGAGCGTTCCATGATCACGTTGTAGACGGTCTGGTCCAGCTCGTGCGGCTGGATGCCGAGCCCGACGGAGAGGGCGCCCTGCGGGTCGAAGTCCACGAGCAGCACGCGCCTGCCGTACTCGGCAAGCGCGGCGCCGAGGTTGATGGTCGAGGTGGTCTTGCCGACGCCGCCCTTCTGGTTGCACATCGCGACGACCCTCGCGGGCCCGTGCCTCTCCAGCAGCGGCGGCTCGGGAATCTCCCGGCGCGGACGGCCGGTCGGACCGAGCTTGTTCTTGGCGTCCTTGCCGTTCGGCTCCTCCGCCGCGGTCACGTCGTACTCCCCACTATCGCCGCCGGTCTCGGTCGCGATGCTCACCCGGCTGAGATCGTCCGGAACGCGCCTTGCCGGTCTCTGGGATGTCGACATGTGGCGAAAGCTCCTCGTTCGGCCATGGACGGCGCCAGCCTATTCGGGCACGTAGAGCACCAGCAATGCGGCTCGCCGGGCGCGAACGGAGTACTTCCGCCGGTCAGCCGAACGCCCGGGGATGGGCCGTCGCGTAGACCTCACGCAGAGTGTTCACCGTTACCAGAGTGTAAACCTGCGTGGTCGTGACCGACGCGTGCCCCAGCAGTTCCTGCACCACCCGCACGTCGGCGCCGCCTTCGAGCAGATGCGTCGCGAAGGAATGCCGCAGGGTGTGCGGCGAGACCGTGGCGGCGAGCCCCGCCCGCTCGGCGTTGGTCTTGAGCACCTGCCACGCGCTCTGCCGGGACAGCCTGCCGCCACGCGAGTTGAGGAACACAGCGGCGGTCCCCCGCCCCCGGCTCGCGAGCACGGGCCGCGCCCGCACCAGGTACGCGTTGACGGCCTCCAGCGCGGGCCGCCCCACCGGCACGAGCCGCTGGTGGCCGCCCTTGCCGTCGAGCAGCACCGTGCGCTCATCGCCGTCCAGATCGTCGAGGTCGAGGCCGACCGCTTCGGAGATGCGGGCGCCGGTGGAGTACAGCAGCTCCAGCAGCGCGCGGTCGCGCAGCGGGCGCACGCCCTCGGCGGGCGGCATGTCGAGCAGGCGCAGCACGTCGTGCACCGGCAGCGCCTTGGGCAGCCGCCGCGCGGGGGCGGGCGGTTTGACGTCACGTGCGGGGTCGTGCTCGGTGAGCCCGTCGGCGTGGGCGAAGCGGTGCAGCCCGCGCACGGCCACGAGCGCCCTCGCCGCCGACGACGCCGCGAGCGGCCGGTGCTCGTCGTCGCCCTCACGCAGTGCCACACCGAACGCCGTGACGTGCCCTGGTTCCACCGAGGACAGCTCGGTGACGCCGGACCGCTCGAGGTGCGCGGCGTAGCGACGGAGGTCGCGCGCGTAGGACTCGACGGTGTTGGTCGCGGTGCCGCGCTCGACGACAAGGTGGTCGAGGTACGCGGCCACGACCTTGGTCACCGACGCGCCGTCCGAGGTCACCACGCGGTCACTGTAGACTCCCGCACCCCGCGGGCTCCGGTAACGTGGGAACATGCCAGGCGATCCCGATTCGGAGATCCTGCGCATCGGCACCGCCGAGCGCGACGAGGCGTGCCGCCTGCTCGGCGACCATTTCTCCGAGGGCAGGCTCACGGCCGCGGAGTACGAGGAGCGCGTCGCCACCGCACTGGCCGCGCACACCAGGGCCGACATCCGGCCCCTGTTCACGGACCTGCCGGCGCCCCGGCCGGTGTACCTGCTGCCGCCACTGGAGCCCCGCAGCTACGGGCTGCCCCACGCCCCGCCGCCCACCGAGGTGGAACGGTCCGAGAAGTCGCGCATCGTCGCCGGTGTCCTGCAGATCCTGATCCCCGTGGGCACGGGCCGCTTCTACACCGGGCACACGAGCATGGCCGTGGCCCAGCTACTCGTCACCCTCTTCACGCTCGGCGCCGGGGCGCTGTGGCCGCTGATCGACGGCATCCTGCTGCTGGTCAACGGCGGCTACGACGGCAGAGGCCGCCCCCTGCGCGACTAGGTCGTGTCTCCTTATTGCCGAAGCCATAGGGTGATCGCGCGGAGGACGATGCCTCCTCGGTAGACGGCGGCGAGCTTGTCGTAGCGAGTGGCGATGCCGCGCCATTGCTTGTGGTCGTTGAAGGACCGTTCGATCACGTTGCGCCGCTTGTAGGTCAGGGCGTCGAACTCGGGTGGGCGGCCTCCGGCGGCGCCACGCCGTCTGCGGTGAGCAATCTGGTCTGCGGGCTGTGGGATCACGGTCTTGATGCCCCGGGCTCGCAGTCTGGCTCGAATCGCTCGGGATGAGTAGGCCTTGTCGCCGATCAAGGCCTCGGGGCGAGTGCGCGGCCGACCTGGACCGAGCCGTTTGACGGCCAGGTGGGACAGCAGCGGCGCGAGCATGGGGGAGTCACCGGCCTGGCCGGGTGTGAGTGCGATGACCAGCGGGCGGCCGCGGCCGTCGACGAGCTGGTGGATCTTGGTCGACATCCCGCCCCGCGAGCGTCCCAGCGCATGATCAAGCGGCTCGGCGCGTAGATCCTTGTAGTTCGGCTCAGCCCCCTGTGGGCCGCCGACCTGCGGGATGTTCGACCCGTCGCAGGGTGACCGCGTGCTGGTGGGCGCGGTTGATGGTGGAGTCGACCGACACCGTCCAGTCCACCCCGCCGGCGGCGTCAGCCTCAGCGACCAGCCGAGCGTGGATCTTATCCCAGGTCCCATCGGTCGAGAACCGCTTGTGCCGCTTCCACAGCGTCTGCCACGGTCCGAACGACTCAGGCAGGTCCCGCCACGCGATCCCGGTCCGGAATCGGTAGACGATCCCCTCGACCACCTGCCGGTGATCCCTAAACGGCCTGCCTCGCTGGCCATCCGAGGACGGCATCAGCGGCTCAATCCGAGCCCATTGAGCGTCAGTAAGCACCGCAAACCGTGACATGCGATCAACAATCCCAGCTCACACCGCAGATCTTTAGGAGACACGCCCTAG